>JAAXGM010000088.1:510-8248 GCA_012267435.1 Gemmatimonadota bacterium | reverse complement strand
GCTCCACGGTAGAGCCACAGCCACGGCGCCTCGCCTCCGTAGCGTTCCAGAGCGCGTTCCACGGCTTCCAAGCACATCCGATGGGTTCCGTGGGGGTCGGAGAGGTCGCCCGCGGCAAAGACCATGGAGGGACGCACCTCCTCGAGCATGGCGAGCACAATCTCGACATCGACTTCCGTGAGCGGATTCTTTCGGACCGTTCCCGTCTGGTAGAAGGGCAGGTTCAGAAAGCGGGCGCAATCACCGGAGAGTCCCAGGGCTTGGATTCCCGCCACCGCTTCGCTCTCGCGGATGACGCGCTTGAGGTGCTGCACCACGACCGGGTCCTCCTCGCCGGGTTCCTTGCGCGCAAGCTGCTCCTCCACCCGGCGGAGAACCCTCCCCAGCGTCCGGCGGTCCCCCAGCTGGATGACGCCGGTGATGCGTCGCATGAAGTCCAGGTAGCGGCGGATCTCGTGGTCGAATACGGCGATGTTGCCGGAGGTCATGTACGCCACGGTCACGCGGTTGCCGTTCTCGGCCAGCTTGCGCAGCAGGCCGCCCATGGAGATCACGTCGTCGTCGGGATGGGGCGAGAAGACGAGCATCCTCTGGCCGCGCGGCAGCCGGCTCTTTCCCCGGATCTTGGAAATCAGGGCGTTGAACACCTGTCCGTTGAGGGGCTCCGCCGATCCGTGCCGGGACACCAGCGAACCGAGGTGGTGCTCGCGGTAGTCGTCGGTGGCCAGATGGAGGATCGGCTTCCCCGAGCGCCGGCTGAGCCAAACCACCGCCTCCACTTCGCGGTGCGGGGTCCATTCCACGTCGCTCACCAGCCAGGGGGTGCGGATGCGCGTCAGTTCGCCGGCGGCGGGAGGATCGAGGTATACCGTCGCGTGAGGATGCTGCTGCAGGAAGGTGGCGGCGACATCGGCGTGCACCTCCCCTTCGACGGCGCGTCGCACGATTGCGGCCTTGTGCTCCCCCGTCGCCAACAGGATCACTTCGCGCGCCTCCAGAATGGTCTCCACCCCCATCGTGATCGCGCGGGAGGGCACGTTCTCCTCGCCGAAGAAGTCGCCGGCCGCGTCGGCGCGCGTTACGGCATCGAGATACAGGCAGCGCGTGCGCGACTCACGCCGGGAACCCGGCTCGTTGAAGCCGATATGTCCGCTGCGGCCGATTCCGAGGATCTGAAGGTCGATCCCCCCGGCCTCTCGAATGCGGCGTTCGAAGTCGAGGCAATGGTCGTCCATCTCGGCCTCCGCCAGATCGCCCCGGGGGATGTGACGGTTCCCGGGCGGGATGTTGACGAAGCCGAAGAGGTTCTCCCGCATGTAGCGATGGTAGCTGTGCACGCTGCCGGGCCGCATCGGGTAGTATTCGTCGAGGTTGAAGGCCACGACGTTGGAGAAGTCCAAGCCCTCTTCTCGGTGGAGGCGGATGAGTTCCCGGTACACGCCGACCGGAGTGGACCCGGTCGCCAAGCCGAGAACCGCATGACGGCCCTCGCGACTGCGTTCGCGGATGAGAACCGCGATTCGCCCGGCGACTTCGGCGGCGAGGCTGTCGTGATCCGGCATGATGCGAACGGCGATTCGCTCGCGACGTGCCAAGCCGGCTCCGGGCATGGGAATGCGCCTGCCTTGAGGGTGGTCGACCCGGGTTCCGACACCTGCGGAGTTCCCTGCGAGGGCCAGAAGCCTGCTCCGCGAGCCTCGCCCGGGACAAGAAGCAAGGTGAGCGACCGGACTTGAACCGGCGACCTCCAGGGCCACAACCTGGCGCTCTAACCACCTGAGCTACGCCCACCACATGAGAGGTCGACGGGATCACGAGGCTCGCCGTCCCTCAACCGCTCTGATTCGAAGGTGCCTCCGAAACGAGCGACGAAAGGTAATCCGGGGCTCGATGCCCGTAAACCACAGCGCGCACACGGGACCGGACCCTCGTCCGCCTCGTCGGAGGCGGACGAGAACCCCGGAAGCTGGACGTTCTCCGGCCGCCTTCCGGCCGACGGAAAACAAGACGAGGCGCGCCCGCCAGGACTCGAACCTGGGACCTACGGATTAGAAGTCCGTTGCTCTATCCAGCTGAGCTACGGGCGCATCTTTGGGGAAGGAGCCGGAACCCCTAGATCTTGACGACGTTCTCCGCCGCGGGGCCCTTCTGACCCTGGACGATGTCGAATTCGACCCGTTCCCCTTCGGTCAACGAACGATACCCGTCGACCTGGATGGCCGAGTGGTGTACGAAGCAGTCCCGATCACTGCCCTCGGGCGTAATGAACCCGAAGCCCTTCGCATCATTGAACCACTTCACCGTACCGGTGGTACGCATCCCGCGCTCCTTGCCCGCGCTCACCCGCGGCCTGTTTGGTGTCCGCCGAGACCCGGAACATCCGGCCCCACGACGTCCAACTGCTCAAAATCGCCCCAATGTTATGGGCCCGTCCCGTCCGATGTCAACGCCGCCCCGCGCGGGAGACGGAGGAGCAGCTGGACCGTGAACAGCCCGGTGCCCGTCTACGGCGAGGGGACCTGCCGCACCGTGCGGCCGACGCAGCGGCACTCGAATCCCAGTTCCTCCATCGCGCGCGGATCACGAGTCGGAGCCAACCCCGCGCCGCACCGAGCGTACGTCGGTCCCGGTCAGATCGCAAAGGTGGGCGATGGATCACGGTGGTCTTCATATTCCTGTCCTCCCGCGGGCGCGGACCGCCCGGGATCATCCAGGGAAGCTTGGTCGTGAGAGAGATGGTGGTGCCTGCGCGCCGGCAGGAGTCGTGCGTCAGCTAGTGCCAAGGGACGGTCGAGGGATCGGTTTCGCGGCATGCACGAGCGGCGGCAGCCTCCTGACGGCGATATGAGAATATATTATCATTATAGCTCAGGCACTCACCGCTTTCCACGCTCCCGCCGCGGATGTGACATCATGAAGCACTTCCTCGCAACCGTTCCGTCGAACGCGCATCTGGCTTCCGGGTCGCGACTCGCGGCGTGCGCCGCGGCCTGGTGTGGCGTGCACTGCGCGCTTACGCCGTTGCTGGTTGCGGCGGCGCCGGCGCTTGCGCTCTCCGAAGGCGTCGAACGCGCCGTGTGGGCCAGTACGGTGTTGCTCGGCGCGGCAATGCTCGCGCTGGGTCCGGCCCGCAGGAACGCCGCCGTGGTCCTCGCCTTCGCCGGGGGGGCCGCGCTCTGGGCGGCGTCCCTCGCCGGCTGGCTGGAGCCGCTGCCCGAGACCGTGACATCGGCTGCCGGCAGCCTGGTCCTCGCAGGCGCCCTCGTGAAGAGCGCCCGGGTCTGCCAAGCGGACTCGTGCGCGGTATGCGCCGACGACGAGCGCACGGACCGCAGCGGCTGACGCGGACCTCCCACCGTCGTCGGGGTCGAGGACCGGATCGTCGCGGTTGGCGGGCACAACAGCTACGACGACGACCTGCGCAGCATGGCCCGGTCGGGTGAGATCCAGAGGACCGCGTAACCATCGGTTGGCTGCTCGAACCATCCCGTCCTTTCCTGGCTCCCGGCCAGCCGCGCCTCGGCCTCCACGAACCAGTGCGCCCACTTCTCTCCCAACCGGAGCCGCGCTCCCCCCCTCCCGGTCTCTCTGTAGCGAACAGTCTCCCGAGGCGCCTTTGCGATTCGTGGCCACCTTGCGAGCCGCAACGCGCCGACTCCTCCCCGGAGTCCGACCAAGCCGCCGTGGGGAGCGGCTGGGTCGGAGACCCGTCACGTACACGCCGCGCAGCGACCGAAGAGAATCAGCTCGTGGCCGTCGACTTCGAAGCCGTCGGGTGCCAGCGCCTCGACTTCGTCCGGGCACCGATGGACATCGAACGCCTGATCGCAGGAGTGGCAGAGGAAGTGGTGGTGATGTGGTCGGCCGGCCAACTCGTACCGAAGGACGCCGCCCGGGAGTTCCACCTCCGACAACCACCCCTCGTGAACAAGGGTCTTCACGTTCCGGTAGACGGTCGCCACACCGAGTGACGGCACGATCTGTTGGCCGTACTCGAGGACTTCGTCACGCGTGAGAGGGCGCCCGGCGTTCATGAGCACGCGGCGGATCGCCCGGCGTTGACGGGTGTCTCGTTGCATCGAGTGGCGGTGGAAGATGGACGTTTGCCGAGATAGGATGATAACGTCCCTGGGCCGGACGCCCCAGCCGGTCAGCCGACGTTATGGCACGTTCGACGCCCTCGGAGCCGAGACCGGGCCGCGCTCGGAACCCCCCGATTCGCCTCCGCCGCCTTAATGCCCGCCGTAGAATCGTTGCGGCCGTTGGCCCGACCAACCGTGGAGACACGTTGGCTTGCCCGCCGTCGTCCGAGCACGGCGATGGCGCCGGGCAGTGGGGTCGGTTCGCCGGAGGAGGGTTGGACATTGGCCTGCCTCCCCGGAGCCGTACCTGAGCGCGCAAAGCGACGTGATTAGCGAACATCGAACCCCCAAATCGCGTAAGTCCAATCGGGGCGGCCGGATTCGAACCGGCGACCTCCTGCTCCCAAAGCAGGCGCGCTACCGGGCTGCGCCACGCCCCGTCTCACTGCTTCGACAGGGAAGAATCAGTGTTTTCGGCGGTCGCTTCAATCCCCGTGCGACCGATGGGCCATCAAGAGCCCGCCATTCGGCCTTCAAGACGCATTGCCGGCCCGGCACCTCACCGCTCTCGGTGCGCCCGCGAATTCGCCCACCGGCTAGTAGTGGAGCGTTTCGCGCAGGTGCGAGCCGAGTGCCCGGAAGGCCCGACCCCGGTGGCTGCGAGCATCCTTCTCTTCGGGATCGAGTTCGGCGAACGTCTTGCCCGCATCGGGATCCAGGAAGTGTGGATCATATCCGAAACCACCTTCCCCCCTTGGCTCGAGAACGATGGTCCCCGGCGCCTCGCCGCGGAACACCAGGGGTTCGCCCATGCCGAAATGCAGGACGGCGACGCAAACGAATCGTCCCGTGCGGCGATGCGGCTTGTGGCTCGCGAGCAGCTTGACCAGATGCTCGTTGTTGGCACGGTCGCGGACCTCGCCGGCGAGGTCCGTTGCAGGCGCGAAGCGCTTGGAACGCACCCCCGGAGCACCATCGAGGATATCGACTTCCAAGCCCGAGTCATCGGCGATGGTGGCCGCTCCGCAGAGACTGTTGAAGTACGCGGCCTTTGCCTTGGCGTTCTCCTCAAAGGTGTCGAAGACCTCGATCTTGTGCTCCTCGGGGGAGAAGGGGATGCCAGCCTCGTCGAGGCTCAGGATCCGCAGTCCGGGGTCTTTGCCCAAGACACGCCGGATCTCGTCGAGCTTGTGCGGGCTTCGCGTGGCGGCGACCAGCGTGAGTGCGTGCGACGGGCTCATCCGCGCGCTCCTGTCTGAATGGTTTCCTGGTTGGGGTAGGTTGCGAGCGCGCTCCCCTGCCGGGAGCGGACCATGACGTTTCGCGAAAGAAACTCTCTATGGGAACGGGAGCGGACGCAAGGGAGGCGGCGAGTCGGGCGTGGGGTTCGCAAGCGTGGAGAGCCGGGTCCGGAATGAGACGGGTTCACTCCGATGGCCGGGGTTCCGTTCGCCGGATGCGTCGAACCAGCTCGGTCGTGGATCGTCCCGGAAAATAGGGGACCACCACCACTTCCCCGTCCGCGGCGCGAACCTCCTCGCGGCCGACCATCTCCTCCAAGGTGTAGTCGCCGCCCTTCGCCAGCACGTCCGGGAGCAGGGCCGCGATGAGCGCGCGGGGGGTGTCCGCGTCGAACGGGGTGATCACGTCGACGCTGGCGAGCGCGGCGAGGACGGCCGCGCGGTCCTCCAGGGGAACGTAGGGGCGGTGCGGCCCCTTGAGGCGCGCGACGGAAGCGTCGGTGTTGAGCCCCACGACGAGCGTGTCGCCCAAGGCGCGGGCGGCGGCCAGGTACTCCACGTGACCGCGGTGCAGTATGTCGAAGCACCCGTTGGTGAACACAAGGCGGCCGCTGCGGGGCCGGCCATGGCGGGCGACGAGCTCGTCGACGGCGAGCACCTTGCGGTCGAGGGAGCCGGGCGGGGACGTCACGGGACGGGCGGCCCGGCGGGAGCGCGAGAGAGTTCCGCCAGGATCTCGCCCGCGCCGCGGCCCAGAAGAACCGTCGCCACCTCGGCCGCGAGGCGTTCCGGCTCGGCTTGGCGGCCGGTGCGGTCGGCGCGGATGACACGACGGCCATGGGGGCTGAGCACCATCGCCCACAGCCTGAGGCCGCCCGGGTAGGGCAGCCCCAGAACGCCGACGGGCAGGTGGCAGCCGGCGCCCAGCAGACGCAACAATTCGCGTTCGGCTCGCACCGCCTGCCGGGTGGGACGGTCGTCCAGCGATGCCGTCAGCCGCCGCGCCCGCGCATCGTCGCGGCGGACGACCACGGCGAGCGCGCCCTGTCCCGCGGCCGGCAGCCACGCCGTGCGCTCCAGAAGCTCGCTCGCGCGGTTGAGGAGGCCCATGCGCCCGAGCCCGGCGGCCGCCAGCAGGAGGGCGTCGCAGTCGCCCCGGTCGAGCTTGACCAGACGGGTGTCCACGTTGCCGCGCATGGGCACCACCGCGCAGTCGGGGCGGAAGGCGCGAGCGAGCGCGGCGCGGCGCTGGGAGCCGGTGCCGATCCGGGACCCGGCGGGCAGGGTGGCAAGGGTGCGCTCGTCGCCCAGGGGCAGCACCAGCGCGTCCCGCGGGTCTTCGCGCGCTGGCGTGGCTGCGACGCAAAGGCGGGAAGTCATGCGAGTCGGCACGTCCTTCAGGGAGTGCACGGCCACATCCACTTCGCCGTCGAGAAGGGCGCCGTCCAGTGCGCCGGTGAAGACGCCCTCGCCTCCGATGCGGGCGAGGGATGCGTCCGCCTGCTCGTCGCCCCGGGTACGGATGGCATGCAGCGAAACGCGCGCTCCGGCGCCCGCTTCGAGCGCGGCCGCCACTTGCCGGCTCTGAATCAAGGCCAGCTCGGACCCCCGCGTCCCCAGCCGCAGGTGGGGCGTCCCCGGTCTGACATGCGAGGGACCTGCCGACACCCGAAGCCGGGGTCAGAACGCCCGCAGGATGAGGAACGCGGCCAGCAGCACGGCGACCCACAACACCATGCTGCCGGTAGGCCAGGAACGCGCCAGCGCGCCGTGCGGCCCCGTGTGGCGGAAGGCTCCGCCGAGCGCCCAGTTCACTCCTCCCAGCGCCACGCCACGAACGGTGGCATCCGCCGCGCGAATCGCCGATCCCACCCGCCGCACGATCACCGGAGCCAGCTTCCGGTAGGTCCACTCCACGTCCAGGTTCAAGGCGCGGATCTCCTCCGGGTAGATGCGCGCCAGCCGGAACAGGACGACCGCGCCGATCGCGAAGGCCAGTAGTTGCAACTGGGTCACAACGTGCGTGACGTCGTAGGGATTGTAGTCGACCTCGAAGGGAAGGCGGTCATAGAGCAGCCATGGCATCGAGCCGATCGCTACGCACCCGATGGCGCCCACGGTCATCGCCGCGAGCATGTTCCATGGCGGCTCGCGCGTTCGGATGCCCGAGTCGTGGGCGAAGAAGGCGAAGAACGGGATCTTGATGCCGGCGTGCTCGACCACGCCCGCGGAGGCAAACAGCATCGCCAGCCAGATCCAGTAGTGATGCTCCTCGAGCAGCGCGCTCATGATGAGCGCCTTGCTCACGAAGCCGTTGAAGAGCGGAACCGCGGAAATGGAAGCCGCTCCCACGATGCAGAGCGCAGTGGTCCATTTCATCGTCCTCCACAGACCACCCAGCTCGGAGGCCTTGGT
>JAAXGM010000088.1:0-422 GCA_012267435.1 Gemmatimonadota bacterium | reverse complement strand
CCGCACACCATGAAGCCGATCTGGTTGATCATGCTGTAGGAGAGGACGCGCCTGAGGTCGTTCTCGATGACGGCGAAGAAGATGGGGTAGCAGGCCATCACCGCGCCGATGTAGATGAGCAGATCCGTCCCCGGGAAACCGCGCGCAAGGGCGTACACCGCGACCTTGGTAGTGAATGCGCTCAGAAAGACGGTGCCCGTCGGCGTGCTCTCCGGATAGGCGTCGGTCAGCCAGTTGTGGACCAGCGGGAAGGCCCCCTTGACGGCGATGGCCATGAAGATCAGCCAGCCCGACAGTCCCTCCAGACCAATCTGGTCAAAGGAGATGTCGCCTGTCCGGGCGGACCGCGCCATCGCTCCGGCGAGAAGCGCCACGCCGGACACCACCTGGATCGCCAGGTAGCGCATCCCCGCCCTGCGCGC
>JAAXGM010000087.1 GCA_012267435.1 Gemmatimonadota bacterium | reverse complement strand
GCGGATGCGCCCGCGGTCCCGTCTTCGTCACCAGTTCCGGGACCGCACGATGCGAGCCCGGGCGCTGCGGCGGCAAGCGCCATCACCTTGAGGGCGTGGCGGCGGTCCATGCCTCGCTCCCCCGGGACTGCCTCACGCCCTTCCGCCATCGGCAGGGCCCGTTCGCGCCGATCCTCGGTCTTCGTACGCTCTTCGTCCATCACAGGCTCCGGGTGCGCAGCTGTTCCACGATGTAGTCCGACGCGCGCCACGCCAGCGCCAGAATCGACAGCGTGGGGTTCTTGTCCGCGTTCGACACGAAGCAGCCCCCGTCGGTTACGAACAGGTTGTCCACCTCCCACGACTGGCAGAACTGGTTGAGCACCGAGGCGCGCGGGTCGTCGCCCATCATCGCGCCGCCCACTTCGTGGATGATGACGCCGGGGGCGGCGATCGCGCGCGCTCCGTCGTCGTGAACGTCGCTGGTGACGCGGCCGCCCATCGCCTGGATGATGTCGGCGAAGGTGTGGTGCATGTGCCGGGCCTGGTTTAGCTCGTGCGAGGACCACTTCCAGTTGAACCTGAGCGTCGGGATGCCCCAGCGGTCCACGCCCTCGGGATCGATCTCGCAGTGGGAATCCTCGTTGGGGATCATCTCGCCGCGCCCGTCGAACCAGAGGAACGAGCCGTAGTAGCGGCGGCACTCGTCCTTCAGCCGCTGGCCGTAGCTGCCCCCGGTGAGCTCCGCGAGCCCGCCCATGAAGCCGAAGCCGGGCATGCGCCGGCCTCCGCCGAACTCCACATGATATCCGCGCGCGAAGTCGAGCTGGCCGCGCGCCTGCTCCCGGTAGAGCCACCAGGGCATGTACACATGCATCGCCGAGGCGCCGTCCGCGTTGTGCGGGGGCATGTTCTCGAGCGCCGGGATCTGCCCCCCGACGCCCGCGCCGACCGTGTCCATGAGGTACTTGCCGACCAGGCCGCTCCCGTTGCCCAGCCCGTCCGGATGAAGTGAGCTCTTCGAGTTGAGGAGGATGCGCGCCGACTCGCAGGCGCTGGCCGCGAGCACCACCACGCGGGCGCCGGCGTGTTCGTCCAGGCGCGTGTTCTTGTCGACATAGTGGACCCCGGTGGCCCGTCCGCGCGCGTCGATGGTGACCTCGCGCACCATGGCGTCGGTGATGACGCGCAGGTTTCCGGTGGCCAGGGCGGGGGGCAGCAGCACGGTCGGGGTCTGGAAGTTGGCCTTGATGGAGCAGCCGCGGCCGCAGGGGGTGGCGTAGAAGCACGCCGCGCGCGCCGCCATGGACTCCTCGGTGACCCGCCGCGCCAGCGCGTTGCCGGGCCAGAGAGAGCGTGCGATGCGGGCGGCGTCGAGACGCCGGGTGAGGATCGCGAGGTGCGCGGGGATGACGGGGATGCCCAAGTCACCGCAGTGGTGCCGGGTCAGCAGTTCCTCGGCGCGGGGCGCCGGGGGTGGGAGGAGCACGCCCGGGGAGGAGTCCGGGGTGTTCTCCAGCCCCTCGTTCGAGCCATAGACGCCGATCAGGGCTTCCGTCTTGTCGTAATAGGGCGCGAGATCGTCGTAGGAGAGAGGCCAGTCGAAGCCCAGCCCGTCGCGGGAGTACGGCTTGAAGTCGTATTCACCCATGCGCAGCGAAATGCGGCCCCAGTGGTTGGTGCGCCCGCCCAGCATGCGCGCCCGCCACCAGCGGAAGTCGGTTCCCTCCGCGCTCGAGTAGGGCTCGCCCGGGACTTCCCAGCCCCCGTCGACGGTCGCGTCGTAGAAGCCGAAGGGCTTGTGGCGGGTGCCGCCCCCGCGAAGGGGCGCGTCGCGGGGGAGGTGGAACATGGGGGTTTCCGCAACCGGGTCGTAGCGTCGGCCCGCCTCGAGCATCAGCACCCTGAGCCCCGAGCAGGCGAGGACATAGGCGGTCATGCCGCCCCCCGCGCCCGAGCCCACCACGATGGCGTCCCAGGTTTCCTGGGTGCGTGAGTTCACGCCGAACGATCCTGCGCGCCGGAGGGCACGATGTCCCGGAGCGCCCGGTAGCTGGCGCGCACGCTCTCGATCGGGTCGCCGGGCTGGTCGTGCTCCACGTACTGGTGGAGCAGCCCCAGCTCGCCCGCGCGCGCCAGCACGGTCCGGAAGTCGATCACCCCCGCGCCCACGTCCACCATCTCGCCCGCGGGTGTGCGATCCTTCACATGGACGCTTCTCACCCGGCCCACGCGCGCGTCCAGCTCGGCCATGGGGTCGGCGCCGCCGTGCACGACCCAGAAGATGTCCATCTGCCAGTCCACCAGCACCGGGTCGGTGCGGTCGAGCAGCAGGTCGATGGGGCGCACCCCGTCCGCGCCCGGGCGCATCTCCCAGTCGTGGTTGTGATAGCCGAAGCGGAGGCCGGCGGCGCGAGCGGCCTCGCCCGCCCGGTTGAAGTCGTCCGCGACCCGTCGCAGCGCCTCCCCGTCGCGCTCGGCGACCGGGAGGGCAGGCACCACCACCAGCCGCTGGCCGAGCGCGACGGCGGCCTCCAGGGTCGCCTCCCAGCCGCTCCGCACCTCCTCCACCGAGTGGTGGCTCGAGGTGGCCGCCAGCCCGACCGCGTCCAGCCGGGCCTTCATCTCCCGCGCGGACATCCCGTACAGGCCCGCCAATTCGACTTCCTCGTAGCCGATCGCGGCGATCGCGGCCAAGGTGCCGTCCGGGTCGCTCGTCATCACCGAGCGCACCGTGTAGAGCTGGAGCCCGATGGCGCTGGGCGCGCGGGATCCCCACCCGCGTGCGCGCGTGCCTTGGGCCAACCCTGACGTAACGTAGGGGTTGGCCCGGTCGTCCCTGCGTCCGACCCGAATCCCGGCCACCACGGCCACCCCGGGAAGCGTCCCCAGGAAGCTCCGCCGGTCGAGCGTGCCACCCGCGCCAATCTCCCTCACGAGACTCCCTTGGCAGCCCGCGGACCGAGTCCCGGCCATCATCGAATCTCCCGCAGCCTGATGTTGCGGAACCAGACCCGGTTTCCGTGATCCTGGAGGCCGATGTGCCCCCGCGCCGCCTGCCCGTATTCCGGCCACTCGACGAACTTGCTCGCCGCCACCCTCGCCTTCCAGTCGTCGCTGCCCAGCTCGTACTCCACCACCTTCTCGCCGTTGAGCCAGTGCTCGACGTGCGTTCCCCGCACCAGGATCCGAACCTGATTCCACTCCTCCGCGGGACGCGCGATCCCCCGCGGCACCCCGTGCAGCGCGTAGTTGGCGCCGGCGCTGGTGAGCGGGCTGCGTCCGTCGGCGTGCCCCGCGTCGTCCAGCACCTGCAGCTCGGGGGCGCTGTGGAAGATCTCCTCCGCACCTGGCGCCGCGCGGTAGAAGATGCCCGAGTTGCCTCCGGGCTCGACCTTCCACTCGAGCGCCAGCTCGAAGTCCTCGAAGATGTCGTCGGTGATGATGGAGCGTCCTCCGCGCACATGCGCCAGCGCCCCGTCCTCCACGACCCAGCCCCCCGTCATGGGCTCGCCGTCGTAGCGCCGCCAGCCATCCAGCGAGCGCCCGTCGAAGAGCAGACGCCACCCCGCCTCCCGTTCGACGGATGTGAGCACGTTGTGCTCCTGCGCCGCGCCTGGCGCGGCCCCGGAGAGCGCAACGAGGATCATGACCACCCTGCCCGACTTCATCATATGCTCCATCCCTCCCGATACTCGCGCACCAGGTACTGGTTGGCCTTCTCGTGGTTGGTGACGCGCATGTTGGCCGCGTCGTACTCGATGCGCTGTCCCTGGCCCGCGCGCAGCGCGACCAGCCCCAGCAGCATGGTCTCGGTAAGCGGCGCCGCGTACGAGAACGGGGAGGTCGCCTCGTCGATTCCCTTGCAGGCGTTGGCCCAGTTCATCTCGTGGGTGCCCTCGACGCGCGGGTAGGTCGGCGGAACCGCGTCCGCCTCCTCCCGCAGCTCCTCCGGATAGACCTTCGGGTTGCGGCCGTAGGTCTCGTGCAGCAGCAGCCCGCGCTCGCCCACGAACAGCACGCCGCCACCGCGATCCAGCGGCACGTCGTCCGGGAGCCACGGATGGCGTCTGGGCATCAGCCCGCCGTCGTACCAGTGCATGTCCACGGGGGGCAGAAGGCCGCGACGGCCGAACTCGAAGTGCACCTTGGTGGCGACCGGATACGACACCGGGTCCTCGACCGGGCCGCCCCAGGGCGTTGAGGTCGCCTCGATCGCGTGGGGCAGCCCGAGGTCGAGCGCCCAGAACGGATGGTCGATCAGGTGCGCCCCCATGTCGCCCAGCGCGCCGACCCCGAAGTCGACCCAGCCGCGCCAGTGGAAGGGATGGTACATCGGGTGGTAGGGCACCTCGCGCGCGATCGGCCCCAGGTAGAGATCCCAGTGAAGCCGCTCGGGCGCCTTGAAGTCGGCCCACAGCCCCGCCGCGACCGCTTCCCGCGCCGAACCGGGCCACCACGAGCGGTCGGGGTCGGTCACGCTGGCGTCGTCGGGCAGGGGGGCCGGGCGCGGCAGCCCCTGCATCCAGATCGGGCGGTTGGTCCACACGTGGACCTCGCGCACCACGCCGATCACCCCGGCCCGCACCCACTCGTTGATCAGGCGAGCCTCGTCGTTCGAGTGGCCCTGGTTGCCCATCTGGGTGACCACCCCGGCCCACTCCGCCAGCCGCCCGAGCTCGCGCGCCTCGTGCACCGACCAGGTCAGGGGCTTCTGCACGTAGACGTGCTTGCCCGCCCGCATGGCGGCCCCGGCGATGACCGCGTGGGTGTGGTCGGGGGTCGCGACGAGCACCGCGTCGACTTCGTCCTCCCGCTCCAGCATGACGCGGAAGTCGGTGTATTTGCGCGCCGCGGCGTATTGCTCCTTCCAGCGCACGCCTTGCTCGCGCGGGTTTCCGTCGCGGTCGACCGAGCGCTCCTCGACCTTGTTCTCCACCAGCCGGTGATCGACGTCGCACACGGCGACGATGCGCTCGCCGCCGAGCTCCTGGGCGTTCTCGGCCCCCATTCCACCCGCACCCACGATCGCGATGGCCAGCGTGTCGCTGGGCGCCTGGTATCCGGGCCCGCCCAGCACGTGTCGGGGCACCACCGTCGCGCCCATGGCCAGAGCGGCGCTCCCGGATACGAATTCCCTGCGCGTGATCCTAGCCATGGCTGACCGCCGTCCCTGGATTGGTGAATCGCCGTTTTCGGCAAGATCGTGTGCCGACCAGCGATCCGCCACCTTGGGCGCCCGCCGCCGCTCCCGACTCGCTCGGCCTCCGCATGGCCGGCCCGCGCCGTCTCCGGTGGATCCCTTCACATCGTCCCCGTGTATCGGGATTCAACTTCACGCCAACCCAAGGAGGCTCGCTACCCCCGATTCAGTCAGTTCACGCCCGCGCCGAGCAAGGAGGTTTGCCATGTGCGATTTGGCAAGCGTCCCGGTGACGAAGCAGGCCCGGGACGCGCAGGACCGATGGGAAGAGCGGTTCAGGTGAACGACCGACTAGGCGGAAGCATGCCGAAGGGACACGCGAAGTTCCTGATACTGGCGACGGCAGTACTCACCGCATCCTGCCTTGACCTTGATGACCCGCTGGCCGTGGACACACCGGCTGGCGTGAATCCCGCCGCAACCGACGAGCCGATGGCGACGGCCAGCCGCGTCAGCCAGTCGGCCATACCGCCCCCCAAGGAAAGTTTCAGGGCGCGCTTCAGGATCGACTTCTCGGTTGCCGGCGGCGCTCTCGTTCCCAATTCGCCTATCGTAGTGACGCTCACGGGCGTAGCGAACGAAGATCTCGCCAGCGGCACCGTCGAGGTCACGCTGCCGACCCAAGCCGAGATGGCACATGCGGGCGACGGCAAGCGACCCAGCTACCCGCAGGGCCAGAAGTTTCCCGTCGTCGCTAGGTGGCCTGTTCCATGTGGACTGCATAGACCATGCAGTATGGTTCACATCCTCATACGGCTGTGCCCTCTCGGAAGGGCTCGCGGACTACGGCGCCAGCGTTGCCGTGCCGGACGAAAACCGGATCTTTATCGTCGTCAACGACTTCGATACCGCCATGACAAGCGCCGCTGACGAAAGCCCGAAGATCGAAGGCTACGTCGCCATGATGATCCACGATCTGCTGGACTCGGGGTCCGACGGCAACGACGACTCGGACTACAGCGGCAGCTACGTCTTCCAAGTCTTCAAGACCTGCGATGTCAAGGTCAATGGCGTCTGGCGGGACCGCGACGATGTGTCGGACTTCATCTGGTGCTTGGAGGAGCGCGTCGTTTCCTCGGTGCATGAGGAACATTTCGACGACATCACAACCCCTTCCGATCAAAGAGAATACGCGACCGAGCCGAGCAACCACGACGCCGACGATATCCGCGCCACTTGGCTCCAGAATCTTGTGGGAGCATGAAACATGAGAACGCTATCCCTGCTATCCCTGCTTGCCTTGGCGGCGTGTCGCGATGCCGTCGCTCCGGTGCCGCCCCCGCCAACCCCGACCCTCACCCTGACGGTTGATCGCTTCAAGACCGATCAGCACCCGCGGGAATGGCCCCGTGACTCGGGCAACTTTGTGATGATCAACAACTCGCTCGACGACGACGCCGGTCTCGCTGGAATCGAGGTGGAGATCACCGATGTTTCCGATGGTCTCGTGCGAACGCGTAGCTTCGACGCCAGCGACCTTGCGGAAGGTGTGACGCCCTACGATGTGCCGGAAAGCGGGACCGCCTCCGCCCTGGTGCGGCTGACCAGGCACGGCGAGATCGTCGCGCTAGGCGTCGCCGAATGGCCCCTCCAGCCGAAGATCCGGTGGGAGGTGGAGATTCAACGGTCCCCCTATCCGCAGCTTGTGGACATCTGGCCCTGGCCCGAAGACGATTCCTTTAGCAGGGCGGAGTATGATTGTAGCTGGCGGTGGTGCCATCATCTCTGGCGCTTCGATGTCAGCGAGGATGCCTTGAACTATCCCGGCGAGTCGCTCTGGCTGAGGCTGTGGGCCTTCTACGACTGCCCGCCGGATGTCGTCTGTTTCTAAGTGACAGTCCTCCGCCGGACCTCGAGCTGGCGGGGGGCACCGCCCTTGTCCGTTTTGGCGGCACTGGCGAACGTGGGGACGCGGCCGCGCGGGTTGCCGGGACAATCTGTTTCGGAGCGACAGCCCCATCGCCACCCGGGCCAGGCGGCTGCGAGGCGAGAAAGGATGAGAACCCAATGGTGTTCCCCGCATGAGCAGCCAGCCATCCGCAAGGGACTACGAGCGCATCGCCCGCGAGATCGCCAGCGACGCCAGCCCCGTCGGAATCGATGCGAAAAAGACCCACGTGATGATCCTCCACAAGCTGGAGGAGATCGAGCGGCGACTCGCGGCGCTGGAGGCGCGCGCCAAGTGAAATCCCCGCGCAGGGCCTTCACCCTGGCCGAGGCCAACGCCCTTCTGCCCGCGCTCGAGACCGTCCTCGCCGACCTCGCGGGTGCGCGTGAAGACTTGGAGCGCCACGTCGAGCAGCTCAAGATCCTCGAGGCTCTCTGGGGACGTCTGGTCATGGCGCCGACCAACCCGGATCACGCCGAGTTCCTGAAACATCGCGAAGGCGTGGGACGGGCGGGCGCGCGCATCCGGCGCCGCGTCGAAGATGAGATCCTCGGGAGAGGCATCCGGTTCCCGGCGGGGGGACTGGAGCACGGCCTTCTCGACTTCCCGACCACGTTCGAGGGACGGTGGGTCTACCTGTGCTGGCGCCGCGGAGAGCCGCACATCTCGCAGTGGCACGAAGTGGACGCCGGATTCTCCGGACGCCGCCCGATCCGCGCCGAGGAAGCCGCGCGCATGGGCGTCGAGGACGATCCCGGCGACGTCGATGACTCGATGCTGGATTTCTGAGGCGCCGCTCCCGCGGGCCTCTCGCCGCGTTTCCCATCCGCCGCCGCGCGGACCGCGAGACTCCCCGTGGATCTAGTGCCCCGCCGGGCCAATCTGGCCAGCATGGCGCGCCTGGCGCTGCCCATCGTGACGGTGCAGGTGGGGATGATGTTCATGGGCGTGGTGGACACGATGATGGTCGGCCGGCTGTCCGCCATCGATCTCGCCGCCGTAGCCCTCGGCAACGCCTACTTCTACACGATCGCCGTCTTCGGAATCGGCATGCTGATGGCCCTCGATCCGATCGTCGCCCAGGCGGTCGGGGCGGAGGACCCCGAGGGAATCGCGCGCGGCATGCAGCGCGGGTTTGCGCTCACCCTGTTCCTCGCCCTCGCGGCATCCGTGCTCTTTCTGCCTTCCCGGGCCGTTTTCGTGTTGCTGAGACAGCCCGCGGACGTGGTTCCGGTTGCGGCGGGCTACATTTTCGGGTCCATCCCCGGGATGTTCCCCTTCTACGCCTTCGTGGTGTTGCGCCAGAGCCTCCAGGCCTTGGGGCGCGTCTCCCCGATCGTGCTGACCATCGTGGCCGCCAACGTCCTCAACGTCTTTCTCAACTGGGTGCTCATCTTCGGGAATCTGGGCTTTCCGCGGATGGGCGCCGTGGGCTCGGCCTGGGGCTCGAGCGTGGCCCGCTGGTTCATGGCCGCGCTGCTGCTCGCCCTCTCGTGGTCCGCGGTGAAGCCGTTCCTGTCCAGGGTGCGGCGCGAGGCTTTTGATGTGCTCGCACTCGGGCGCATGGCGTGGCTGGGAACTCCGCTCGCCTTCCAGCAACAGCTCGAGTTCGGTGCCTTCGCCATCATCGGGGTGATGATGGGGTGGTTCGGCACCATCGCCATGGCGGGACACCAGGTGGCGATCAACCTTGCGGCGCTCGCCTTCATGGTCGCCCTGGGGATCGCGGGCGCCTCGGCCGTGCTGGTGGGCCGGGCGGTCGGCCGGCGGGACATGGTGGAGGCGCGCCGGGCCGCCGGGGCGGGGACCCTTCTGGGCGGGTCGTTCATGGTCGCGACGGCGTGCGTGTTTCTGTGGGCGCCCGGATTCCTGGCGGGCATCTACACCTCGGATGCCGAGGTCCTCGCGGTCGCGGTGGTTCTGCTGCCCATCGCGGGGATCTTCCTGGTTGCGGACGGCCTGCAGGCGGTGGCGGCGGGGGTGCTGCGCGGCGCGGGCGACACCCGCTCCCCGTTCCTGTTCAACGCGCTGGGCTTCTGGGGGTTCGGGATTCCGGTCAGCGTGGTACTGGCTTTTCCGCTGGGGATGGGGGGGGAGGGCCTGTGGTGGGGCTTGGCCGCGGGGCTGGGGGCGGTCGCGGTTCTCCTTTACTTGCGCGTGCGCCGCCTCCTGGCTCGCGACATCCGCCGGACGGTCATCGACGATCCGGGCGCCTCCCGGGCGGCCCGCCGGCGACGCGTGGCGTGAGACGCCTGCCCCTCTTCCCGCTCGATGTCGTCCTCTTCCCCGGGGAGCTGCTCCCACTCCACATCTTCGAGCCCCGCTACCGCCGCATGGTGGCGCGCCGCCTCGAGACCGACCGGCGCTTCGGACTCATCTATCACGACTCCGATCGCTTCGGCCCCTTTCTCATGGAAGAGGGGCGCGTGGGCGCGCTGGCCGCGATCGAACGGCATCGCGGGCTCGAGGACGGCCGCTCGTTCATCCTGGTGAAAGGCACGGGCCGCTTCGCGATTCACGACGGGCTCGAGTCCGGTGAGCCGTACTACGAGGCCGTGGTCGCGGAGTACGAGGACGACCCCGGCCCGCAGTCCCGGCTGAGGGCGCGGCGCAAGGTCTCCATCGATCTCTTTCGCGACGCCGTCTCCGCCCTCCGGCGCCCATCCTCCGCGCCACCGGATTTCGATGTGGACAACGAAGTGTCGTTTCGACTGGCCGCGTTCGTGCGGGTGGACCCCGAGTGGCGGCAGGATCTGCTGGAGATGCGCAACGAGGAAGCCCGCCTGGCGCGGCTCGACGAGGTCTTCGAGCATGTGATCGCGCGTCGCGCGCCGGAGTAGGAAAGAATGATGATGAGCAGTACCGTCTTGCGTTCTCGCGTTCGTTCGAGTTTTTGTCTTACGTCTTCGCATTCGTTCGCATATTCGTCTTGCGATATTGGGATCGATCAAATCTTCGTCTTGCGTCGATGTCCGGCGATGACCGGGGCCTCGGCGCTTCACGGCACCCGAGGTATTGCGAGTTGCAGCAGATCGTATTACGATTGCGGCATGAACGCCCTGTCCGTCAAGCTGCCCCACGACCTGTACGCGTCGCTCGCCAGTGAGGCGCGTCGTCGCAACGTGACCCGCTCCGCGCTGGTGCGGGACATCCTCGCCGACGCTCTGGCTCGGGATGCGGATGGACAACCGCCCAGTTGCGCCGAGCTCGCCGGCGATCTCGTCGGGGCGTTCCGAAGCGGCCGCAAGGACCTGGCGACCAACAAGGAGTTGCTTCGGAAGGCGATGCTTGCGGATGCGGCCGGCGGTCATCGTTGACACCGGGCCCATCGTGGCTCTGCTCGACGCCGACGAAACACATCACCGATGGGCGCGTGAGCAGTTCGAGTCGCTCGCGCCTCCGCTGCTCACGTCCGAGTCGGTGTTATCCGAAGCGTGCTTCCTGCTCCGGCGCATTGGTGTTGATGCAAGCCTGCCCCTGGCGCTTCTCCGTCGCGGCGTGGTGAGGGTGGTCGACGTCCTCGGAACGGCGGACGACGCCGACGCCGTGACCGCTCTGATGCGTCGGTACGCCAACGTG
>JAAXGM010000086.1:3842-5863 GCA_012267435.1 Gemmatimonadota bacterium | reverse complement strand
CGCGCCGGTGGCAACGTCCACCACGAAGATGTCGAAGTTGCGGTCGATGTCGGCCGCGTACGCGACCTGACGCCCGTCGGGCGACCAGCTGGGCTGGGAATGGTAGCCGGGGCCGCCGCTCAGCTGACGCGCGGTCCCGCCCTCGACAGGGACGATCCAGATCCTCCCCTGATACGCGAAGGCGAGCTCCTCGCCGTCGGGAGACCACGCCGGATACGTGGGGGAAGCCGTCACCGGCGGGGGGAAATAACTCTCCATGTACATCCGCCCCGCCCCGCCGGATCCCGCGAGGGACGGGTAGCCCCCCGGGAACGGGTCCGGGTAAGCGTAGGTGTCCTGGGCGGCCGAGGTCGGGACCGGCGTGGAGAGCAGCCCGGCCGCCGTGAGGCCCGGGACGAGAAGAAGCGCGGGGAGGAGGAGCGGAGCGCGGAGGAAGCCGCGTCGCGATGCGGAGCTGTTCATCGGTCGGTCTCCACTGGGATGAGCGACAATGGATGCAGGATAAGCGTCCGGTACCCGTGTGACGAACCGGCCCCCGGGTCCCCGGGACAGTTAGGCAGCCTGTTCGAGGGACGGGCGGCACGTCGGGCGCGGAAGCGAGGGGGACTGGTTGCCGTCCACGCCGATCCGGTGGAGTTTGCGCAGGACTTCCTCACACAACCGAACTCCGCGAGCAAGCCGATGCATGAGAAGAGTCGCCCCTCGACAAACCCGCTGACGGTGGGAGCCACGTTCACCAGCGTCCTTCTGGCCGCCCTGGCCACCGCCCACCCGGCGGCGGCCCAGAACCACTTCGAGCCCATGGACGTCTTCGCGCTCGAGTTCGCGGCCGACCCGCGGATCTCCCCGGATGGCGGCCAAGTCGTCTACGTGCGCAACTCGATGGACATCATGCGCGACCGGCGCCGGTCCGAGCTGTGGATCGTGGACGTGGACGGGTCCGACCACAGGCGTCTGGGCGAGGGAGGGTCGCCGCGCTGGTCGCCCGACGGCACCCGGCTCGCCTACACGGCGGGTGGACAAATCCAATTGCGCTGGATGGACACCGGCGAGACCGCCACCCTGACCCAGCTGACCGAGTCGCCGGGCGGCATCCGCTGGTCGCCCGACGGCCGCCGGATCGCCTTCAACATGCTGGTGCCCCATCCGGCGCCCAGCCTGGTGGCGCCGCCGCGCCCGCCCGAGGGGGCCGAGTGGGCGGCTCCGCCCATCATGGAGGACCGCTTCAAGAACCGGCAGGACGGGGTCGGCTACCTGGACTTCGGCTACAACCACCTCTTCGTCATCCCGGCCGAGGGGGGAACCCCCGTTCAGGTGACCACGGGCGACTTCCAGCACTCCAGCGCCGCCGCCTGGACCCCCGACGGCCGGAGCCTCGTGTTCTCGTCCAACCGCAACCCGGACTGGGTGCTCGACTACCGGAACTCCGAGCTGTACATTGCGCCGGTCGCGGGCGGGGAGATCCGCGCGCTGACCGATCGCTCCGGCCCCGACCAGAGTCCGGCGGTGTCCCCGGACGGACGGCAGGTGGCCTTCGTCGGCTACGAGGACCGGACGCGCACCTACCAGGTGAGCCGGCTCCAGGTCATGAACCTCGACGGCGGCGGTCGGCGCGTCCTCACCGCCGGCTTGGACCGCAGCGTCGCGAACCCGGCGTGGGCGTCGGACGGCGGCGGCCTCTACTTCCAGTACGACGACGCGGGCAACTCCAGGGTCGCGTTCGCGACGCTGGACGGTGAGATCGAAGTGCTGGCGGAGGACCTGGGCGGCACGTCGTACGGGCGGCCCTACGGGGGAGGTTCCTTCTCGGTCGCGAGCGACGGCGGCATCGCGCTCAACCAGACCCGCCCGGACATGCCCGGCGAGGTGGCGGTGCGCCTTCGCGGCGACGACGGGCCGAGGCGCATCACCGCGCTCAACGACGACCTGCTCGCAAACCGGACGCTGGGGGAGGTGGAGGAGATCTGGTGGGAATCGTCGTTCGACGGCCGCCCCATCCAGGGCTGGATCGTCAAGCCGCC
>JAAXGM010000086.1:3501-3805 GCA_012267435.1 Gemmatimonadota bacterium | reverse complement strand
ACTTCGACCCGAGCCGGCGCCATCCGCTGATCCTCGAGATCCACGGCGGGCCGGTCTCCAACTACGGCGATCGGTTCTCCGCCGAGATGCAGCTTCTCGCCGCCGCGGGGTACGTCGTCCTCTATCCCAACCCCCGGGGCAGCACCAGCTACGGCGAGGAGTTCGGGGACCTGCTCCATCACAACTATCCGGGCCAGGACTACGACGACCTGATCTCCGGCGTCGACGCGGTCATCGACCGGGGATACATCGACGAGAACAACATCTTCGTCACCGGGGGCAGCGCGGGCGGGATCATGACCGC
>JAAXGM010000086.1:0-3400 GCA_012267435.1 Gemmatimonadota bacterium | reverse complement strand
GCGGACAACTGGTACGGCTACTACTTCAGCCGCTATGACGGTCTCCCCTGGGAGAACCCCGACCCCTACTGGGAATTCTCTCCGCTGTCCCTGGC
Organism: Gemmatimonadota bacterium; assembly: GCA_012267435.1. GTDB lineage: Bacteria > Gemmatimonadota > Gemmatimonadetes > Longimicrobiales > Gaopeijiaceae > BD2-11. The sequence goes on along the minus strand of JAAXGM010000086.1, from coordinate 3,305 downwards.
CGGCGAAATCGACACCCCGACGCTGATCATCACCGGCGAGGAGGACCTGCGCACGCCGCTGTCGGAGTCGTACCAGCTCTTCCACGCCCTGAAGATGCGCGAGATCGACACGGCGGTGATCCGGCTGCCCGGGGCCTCCCACGACATGAGCCGGCGGCCCAGCCAGCTGATGGCCAAGATCGCCAACATCGTGGCTTGGTTCGACAAGTACCGTACGACCCCGAGAGCCAGCTGAGGGCCTGCCGGCGCCGCCTCGACCAACCTCGCTTCCCTCACACACCGGACCGAATCCATGACCAGCCTGCGCATTTCGCTCGCCCTCGTCGTCGCCGTGACCATCGCAAAGGTGGTCGGGGGGATCGTTCCGGCGGCTTGGCGCTGCTGGCCGACGCCGGATACGGCCTGACCTTGGGCGTGGCCATGGGACCGGCGCTGCTGGCCACCGGATCGGACGCGTCCGCCGGTGCCGTGCGGCGCACCTCCGGCTACCAGCACGCCGAGGTCCTCGCCTCTCTGGCCAACGCGCTCGTGCTGTGGGCGGTCGCGGCGTGGATTCTGCTCGAGGCGTGGGGCCGGTTCGCCGAGGGTTCCGATGTCGACGGCGGTCTCTTGCTGGGCGTTGCGGTGATCGGGTTGGCGGTGCATTTCATCATCATGCTCATGCTGAAACAGCCCGCGCAGGAGCACGGGAGCGTCGCGCACGCCCGGGAGCACGCCCTCCCGAGCGTCATGGGTCCAGTGGCCGCGGTTCTGGCGGGCCTGACCATCCAGATGTTCGGATGGCAGGCCGCGGATCTCGCGTGCGCGGCCCTGATTGCCATCCTCGCGCTCGTGAACACCTGGCGCCTGCTGGCCCATGTCGTCCACCTGCTGCGCGAGGGCACGCCGGACATGGACTCCCTCCTCGGTCGCATCCGGACCATCGCCAGCGAGGAGTTCAACATCCGGCACGTGACCGTGCAGCTGGAGACCACGGCCGCCAACTGGAAGGAAGATCCCCGCGTCGCCGCGCGGCTTGGGCGGCGCGGCTAGCGATCACGTGGCCCACTTGATCGCCCACGCGCGGCCGGCGTGAGCCCGTGCGGCGAATCCTCGTCCTGAACTGGCAGGACCGGGAAAACCCGCAGGCAGGGGGAGCCGAGGAACACGTCCACCAGGTCTTCGGCCGGCTCGCCGGACGGGGCTACGAAGTTACGCTGCTGGCCTCGGGCTTCGAGGAATGCGAGCCGCGCGTGCGGCTGGACGGCATCGAGGTTCACAGGACCGGCGGACGCTACACCTTCTCGATCGCCGCGCCCTGGTACTACCTGCGCAACCTGCGGCGCGAACGCTGGGACGTCGTGGTGGACAACCTCAACAAGGTGCCCCTCTTCTCCCCGTGGTGGACGTCGGCCCCGGTCGTTCCCCTCGTGCACCACCTGTTCGGGCTCACCGCTTTCCGCGAAGCCTCCTTCCCGCTCGCGACGGCGACTTGGCTCATGGAACGGCCGCTCCCGCTGGTGTATCGCCGCCGGCCCACCATCGCGGTTTCGCGGAGCACGCGCGACGACCTGACCAGGCGAGGACTGCGGGCTCCCATGAAGGTCATTCCGGTTGGAGTCGACACCGCGCGTTACGCGCCGCACCCCGAGGGCCGCAGGACGCCCACGGCTTCCCTGTTGTACCTGGGACGCCTCAAGCGCTACAAGGGCGTCGACCTGCTGTTGCGCGCGGTGGCGAGGCTCGCGCGGGAGGGGTTGCGCGTCGACTTCAAGGTGGCCGGCGCGGGCGACGCCCGCCCGGAGCTGGAGCAGCTGATGGGGGAGCTGGGCGTGGAGGATCGAGTCATCTTCCTCGGATTCGTGGACGAACGGACGAAGATCGACCTGATGCGCACATCGTGGGTGCACGGGCTCACGTCTCCCAAGGAGGGCTGGGGGATCACCGTGCTCGAGGCCGGCGCCTGCGGCACGCCCTCGGTCGCGAGTGACGCGCCCGGGTTGCGCGAGGCGGTGCTGGACGGACGGACCGGACTGCTCGTGCCCCACGGCGATGTCGAAGCCCTGGCTGCGGCTATCAGAAGATTGGTCACGGACCGGGAACTTCGCGAGCAACTCGCAGCGCGCGCGCGCGCCTACGCCGAATCGCTTTCGTGGGACGCAACCAGCGTCGCCGTGGAGCGCTTTCTGGTTTCGGCCGCCTTGGGCGAGCCGGTGTCCTGAGGCCGACGATCAGGTCTTCGCGAGTCCGAAGTCCTCGGCGATGGCGTGACGCGTCGCCGCGGCGGAGAGCACCACGCCCGGCACACCGCGCCGGGATGGATTCCGGCTCCCGCGAGATAGAGCCCACCGACCTCTTCGCTCCGGTTGTGCGGCCGGAACCACGCCGTCCGGGTCAGCCTGGGCTCGATCCCGAACGCGTTGCCCAGGGTCCCACGTCGTCAGCGGAAGCGCCCCGATTCCCCAGCGCGCAGATCGTGCATCGACCATGCCATGCGCGGTTTGGCCACGGAGGGCTGGACGCCAGACTGCCAGTACGACGCCTGGACCGCGTGGTGCGGATCCCGGACGCGCTTCCGGCGGCTACCGTCCCGCCGCCTGCCTCCCCAGCCGGATGGCCTCCTCTGCGCCGCCCACCTGCATGAGCAGCCCGAGGAATCCCTCCTCGACCCGTTGCTCGATGTCGCCGGCGTTCGCGGTGATCATGTCCGCCAGCCCGGCCCGCGTGGCTTCGGCGAGCACGGCCTGGTTGCCCTGCTCGGCCGCCTCGCGGTCACCGCCGAGGGCGCCGGTGAGGCTGCCGATGCCGCACGCGAGCACGCTGTAGCCGGGCACGTCGGCGATGGCGGCCGCTTCCGCGACCGCATCCGGGTCCTCGACCATGAGCATGGCGATCACCGTGCCGTCCGGGTTGGCGGGAGACCACACGTCCGCGCCCGCGTCCTCGAAGAAGCTCACGGCGGCGCGCGCCTCGGCCACGTTGCGGACGTGCGGCAGCACGACCCCGTCGGCACCCAGTTCGAGCGACTCCCGCACGCGGGCGCGGGTGGCTTCCTCCCCGTCCCGTTCGATGGAGGGGATGCGCACCAGCAGAGTCTTGCGCCCGACCGCGCCGGGGGCGCGCAGGCCGGTGGCGATCGCCTCCACCGCGGCGGGGTCGTAGTTCCGTTCGAGGTTGAGGAAGACGAAGTCCAGGAGCGGATTGCGCGCCAGCTCGCGACCACCTTCGACGGTGTACCGCGGCGGGCCCCTCTGTCCGCGCGGCCCGGCTCCGGTCCCGGGCTCGGCTGTCGCGCCCGGCCCTGCTTCCGCCCCCGTGCCCGGCCC
>JAAXGM010000085.1:1782-2763 GCA_012267435.1 Gemmatimonadota bacterium | reverse complement strand
GCCCTTCCCCGGTGCCTTGAAGTAGGCGAGCACGGAGCGCTTCACGCGCATGGTGATCTGGTCGGTCAGGTCCGGCTCGACGAGTTCCGCCCGCTCCCAGAACCCCTCGTCCAGTTCCGGGATGTCGCTGAAGTCGATCCCCTCGTCCTTAACCGCCGCGATCTGCTCGGGCGTGAGGGGCCTATCGTAGCGTCCGCTCATGGTAGCCTCTCCTTTCCTTCCGCGACGCCGGGCGGGCGGAGATCAGACGGATGCGCCCGCGGCGCTCGGTGTGAGCCACCACGATCAGCGCTCCGGGCTCCACCCGGCCTATGCTGATGCGGCGCTCCTCGCCGTAGTCCCGGCGACGGTCGGGCGACGTTGCGACGATCCCCTCGAAGATGCCTTTGGCAGTCTCGAACCCGATGCCGTGCTTGAGGATGTTCGTCTGGTTCTTGGCCTCGTCCCACTCGAATTCCATCGATGGATTATACATATAGATTGTAGTTACAACAACGCGCTTCGCGAGCCTGCTCGATCTCCTCGGCCCCGGGCGATGGTGACCGCGGACGCCGGCCGGAGCCTCCTCGACGGCCAGGCCCTGCGCGACGAGGGCGCGGACGGCGCGCCGCACCTTTTCGGGGTGGCAACCCAGGAAACTCGTCCACTGCAAGCGGGTGAAAACGCCGCCGTGAAGGCAGGCCAGGGTGATCCAATCGGCCCGGCGTCCGGTCCAGCCGAACGCCTCCAGAGCCTTCTCGCGTCCCCTGAGATGGGCGATCAGCGCGGTCTCCCGTGGTTGAAGCGCTGGGCGTGCATGTGGGCTCCTTTCTCACCGCCGTGCGTCTTTACTGCTTGGAATCGGGAGGCGCGCCTTGGGCCGCGTCAAGCCGCGCCCGAGAGCGGCTGTCCCAAGCGGCCCGTCGCGTTCCGGGAGTGCCGGCACTGGTCAGGACACACCTTCCGGGCGAAGTTTCGTTCGTGCAGATCGTGCAGTCCATC
>JAAXGM010000085.1:0-1630 GCA_012267435.1 Gemmatimonadota bacterium | reverse complement strand
GAGGGCGAAACGGCAGGCGGACGAATTCGCGGCCGGGTTCGTCGGCCCGGACCTGAACGGCAAGGCGGAAGCCGCGCCGGAGCCGCTCACCCTGGAGAGGCTCTTTTCCGTGAAACTCGGGGGTGGGGCGACACCGGATTGTGGGACTTCGCGACCCACGGGCGAGCGCTTCGGGGCCGCAGGGGCGTACGAGCCGAAGCGGGGTGGGCGCCTCCGCCGGAGGCTCAGGCGGCTTGGTCCTTGATCTCGAATTCGACGCCCATCTTCCTGAGCTGGTTTACGAGATGTCGCTTCCGCCGCTCCTTGTCGCGGCGCTCGAAGTGGTCCGGGCCGAGATCCTCGTGGAGGGAACCGTTCGTGAACATGTGCCAGATGGCCACCAGGATCGCGTGCTGGACGGCCACGACCGCCTTCTTCGGCCCGCCCCGCGCCCTCCTGCGGTAGTACAGCGCCCGGTAGTAGCACCCCTTCGTCCGCGCCGCCCCCCACGCCACCTGCGACAACGCGTCCCTCAGCCATACGTTGCCCCGGCCGATGGATGCGGACTTGCGCTTTCCGGCGCTCTCGTGGTTGCCCGGGCAGACCCGGGCCCAGGACGCGAAGTGCGCGGCGGTCGGGAACTTCGACACATCATCGCCGATCTCCCCCAGGATCGCCTCGGCCGACCGCCGTTGGATCCCCGGAATGCTCTGGAGAAGGTCGAGGGCCGATCCGAAAGGGCCGGAGGTCTCCGCGAAGATCCGCGCCTCGATCCTCTCGACCTGGCGCGTCAGCTCGTCGATCAGCTCCAGATGCCGGCGAAGCACGAAGCGGTGGTGGTCCCGCATCAGCCCGGGCACGGCCTCGGCAAGCTCCCTGCGCTTGCCCCGCAGGGTCCCCTTCGCCAGGTCGGCCAGGACCTCCGGATCGTCCTCCCCGTCGATCATGGCGTCCAGGATCGCCCGGCCGGTCGCGCCCATGACGTTCGACACCACCGAGCCCAGCTTGACGTTCGCCAACTCCAGGATCTTGCCCACCCGGTTGACCTGCGAGCTCCGCTCCCGCACCAGCGTCTTGCGCAGACGGGTCAGATCACGCAAATCGCGAATCTCCGGCGACGGCACGAAGCTGCCCCTGAGCAGCCCGCACTCGAGAAGCTGCGCGAGCCACTCGCAGTCCCGCACGTCCGTCTTGCGGCCCGGGACCTGCTTGACGTGCCGCGCGTTGACCAGCAGCAGCCGGAAGCCGTCCTCCAGCACCGCCCACACCGGGCGCCAGTACACGCCCGTGGACTCCATCGCCGCATCGGTCACGCCGTGAGACGCCAGCCACCCGCGCAGAGCCTCCAGGCCCTTCATCGTCGTCTGGAAGGTCCGCGTCTCCCTCAGACGCTCCTTCGCCCGCCCGGACCGGGGCGTCCGCACGCACGCCACCACCGTCTTCTTGTGCACGTCGAGGCCCGCGCACCGTTCGATCACTACGTCCATGGCTCCCTCCGGGGCTGAAGATGTCCCGGCGGGGGCGGGGCGCTTGTTCGAATGCGATTTTTCCGTCCGCGATGTCGGCCCTCGCGGGCCTTCTCAGCACTGCGGGGTTCCCCGAAGCGCCCCGGGCCATGTTGACCATCGGGCTCCAGGCACCATGAAGAGCG
>JAAXGM010000084.1 GCA_012267435.1 Gemmatimonadota bacterium | reverse complement strand
GTTCCTGACGGTCCAGTGTTTCCTGTAGTTCGGTGACCCGGCTCTGCATCCGCTGTCCCAACTGGATGAGCCGCTGCAGATCTTTCATCGAGTGACTCCCAAGGCGAAGGTGTGAAGAGGCGAGCGCGGATGCATCGCCGCTCGAATACCGGGGGAAGGTCGTCCAACGGGCTGCTAATCCAACAATTCAAGATCGAGTTCTTCTACCGCCCGTGCCAGGAGTGGTTCCCGCTCCACGAGCTCCTGGAGACGCTCCTCGCGCACCTGTTCCGGAGACACCGCGCGGGGTGCGGAAGGCGCCGTCCGGCGGCTCTCGACGATGTCGATGTCGGGGGTGTGGCCAAGGTGCCGAGTGAGCGCCTGCCTGAGCAATGCGACCGAGTTGCGGGGAAGATCGTCGAGTCCCATGCCGCCGGGAAGCCTGACTCGCAATCCCGTCTCTCCCGCATTCTCCACGGGGGCGCCCTTGAGGATGGTCGGCAGGCCGGCGGGCAGGGTTCCCCGTCCCTGGCGGAGTACGGTCTCAAAGGCCGTGACGGGATCCCCGCCGGTGGTGACGGAGGACGGAACCGGTTCCGGAGCCGGCGAAGCCACCGCGGACGAGGCGTGCCCGGCTCGGGCGGGCTGCCGCTGGGCCGCGGCTCGCCGAGACGAGTCAGCGGCTGGAGGAGGGCCGGAACCACGGTGCGTGGAGGCCGTCTCGCGCGCCGCTGCCCGCGGCTTTGCCGCAGCCTTCGGACGGGACGCGGGCGAGAGTGGGGGCGGGGGCGGCTTCGGATCCGCCTCCGGGCGCGCGGGCGCGCCTCCCAGCCCCTCGATCAGATCCTCGATTCGGACGGTGTGGTCCAGGTAGCTCAGGCGCAGCAGCAGGAGTTCGATCAGGACGCGCGGCTGGCTCACCCGCTTTAGGCTGCCCTGGGACTCGAGATCGGCCGCCATCGCCAGCATGCGCACCAGATCGGCGGCTTCGAAGTGTCGTGCGCGCGCTTCGAGGGCAGCGCGGTGCTCGCTCCCCGCATCGACGGATTGCCCGCCGTCCAGACGGACGCGCAGGAGCAGGCGCAGGCTCCCCACCAGACCGTGATAGAACTCCACCAGGTCGTATCCCTCGTCCACGAGGGTCTCGACGAAGGAAAAAACGTCCTGGTGACGGTGCCCGTGGATGATGTCGAAGAGTTCGAGGAAGCGTTCCTCTTCGACCAGACCGAGCACCTCCCGCACCGATCCGGGCGCGACCTCACCCCCGGTGAGCGCCACAACCTGGTCGAGAAGGGAGAGCGCGTCGCGCATCCCGCCATCGGCCTTGCGCGCGATGATGCGCAGCGCTTCGGCGGAGGCCCGGACCCCTTCGCTTTCGATCACCCGCTCCAGCCTGGCCACGATGTCGGCCACCCCGAGCCGCCGGAAGTCGAACCGCTGGCAGCGGGAGAGGATGGGCGACGCGGACTGCTGGATGCGCTGGGGCTCGGTGGTGGCGAAGATGAACATCACCCGTGGAGGCGGCTCCTCCAGGATCTTGAGCAGGGCGTTCCACGCCTCCCGCGTGAGCATGTGCGCTTCGTCGACGATGTAGACCTTGAAGCGATGCTCGTCGGAGGGCGCGTACATCGCCCGCTCGCGCAGGCTGCGGGCGTCGTCGACACCCCGGTTGGAGGCCGCGTCGATCTCCACGACGTCCAGCGATGTGCGGCCACTCCAGATGAGCGAGCAGCTCTCGCACGTCCCGCAGGGTTCGCCCTCGCTCTCCCGCGCGGCGCAGTTGAGCGCCATGGCCAGCACGCGCGCCAAGGTGGTCTTGCCGACGCCCCGCGGACCACAGAAGAGATAGGCGTGACCGGCGCGATCCGCGCTAACCGCCCGCCGCAGCGTCTCGGAAACGTGTTCCTGGGTCGCGACCTCGGCGAAGCGCCGGGGACGGTATTTGCGGGCTAGCGCGGTATGGGACACGCGGATCCGGCTGCGGGAGAAATGAATATGCCCCAGGTGAACCGCAGCCGCGATCGCCGCACGTACCGCTGCTGCCTGCACGGCCCTGACGGGGTTCGGTGGGTCTTCGCTCTGTGGACCTGGGGCACGCAGCAATCTGGATTCGCAGGTATCGCGCGTCAAGCGGAAGCGGGGTCGGAAGCCCGGCGTCGCCCCACTCCGGCCACCGGGGCGGATTCATGCACGAGCCCGATTAGAAACTAGAGGCGCCACGCATCGGCGACATGGTCGATGCGTGGAGTTTGCGAGGCGTCGCGTGCGCTCCCGAACTGGACCGCCACCGCGTCGAAGCGCAGCGACAGTCCCCTGAGGCCCGCGCGCGCGCGCAGCCACGCGCGCGCGACCTTCGCGATCTCGCCCTTTTTGCGTTCCGTGATGGCCTCGAGTGGATGGCCGAAGCCCGTGCCCCGTCGCGCCTTGACCTCCACGAAGGCCACCGTGCGCCCGCGGCGCACGATCAGATCCACCTCGTTGCGGCCTGCGCGGTAGTTGCGTTCGAGTACGGTCCAGCCCGCGTCCTCGAGATGGCGCGCCGCGATCGCCTCGCCCTCGCGCCCCAGTTGCCCGCCTGCGGTCATGAATGAATGTGCGGGCGAAGCGCGGGCGCTGGAATGGCTTCCTGGGACCGCGGCTACTCCAGCATCGGGATGCGGATTCCCTCGCGCCGGGCGGTCTCGAGCGCGATGGGGTAGCCGGCGTCGGCGTGACGCGCGACCCCGATGCCGGGGTCGTTGGTGAGCACCCGTTCGATACGCGTGCGCATCCCGGGAGTGCCGTCGGCGACCACGACCTGGCCGGCGTGAAGAGAGTAGCCGATGCCGACCCCACCGCCGTGGTGGAACGACACCCAGCTCGCCCCCGACGCGGTGTTGAGCAGCGCGTTCAGGATCGGCCAGTCGGCGATGGCGTCGCTGCCGTCGCGCATGGCCTCGGTTTCGCGGTTGGGGGAAGCGACGCTCCCGGTGTCCAGGTGGTCGCGGCCGATGACCACCGGTGCGCTCACATCCCCGCTTGCCACCAGGTCGTTGATGGCGCACCCGAAGCGCGCCCGTTCTCCCTGCCCCAGCCAGCAGATGCGCGCCGGGAGACCCTGAAACGCGACCTGGTCGCGGGCCAACCGGATCCAACGGCACAGGTGCTCGTCGCCGGGGAACATCTCCAGCACGAGGTCGTCGATGCGGTGAATGTCGGCCGGGTCGCCCGAAAGCGCCGCCCAGCGAAAGGGGCCCTTTCCCTCGCAGAACAGGTCGCGGATGTAGGCGGGCACGAAGCCCGGATAGGCGAAGGCGTTCTCCAAGCCCGCCTCCCGGGCGAACCCGCGCAGGTTGTTGCCGTAGTCGAACGCCACCGCGCCGGCATCCCGCATCGCGATGATGGCCGCGCAGTGAGCGCGCATGGAGGAAAATGAGCGCCGCTGGTACTCCTTCGGGTCGGCGTCGCGCAGGCGCGCGGCTTCCTCGAGGGAGAGGCCGGCCGGAACATACCCACCCAGGGGATCGTGCGCGGACGTCTGGTCGGTGACCACATCCGGGGTGACCCCGCGCGCCACCAGCTCGGGATACACTTCGGCACAGTTGCCGACCAGCCCGACCGAGACCGCATCCCCCGCCCGCGCCGCGCCCCGCACCCACGCCAGAGCTTCGTCGAGGTCGTGGGTCATGCGGTCGCAGTAGCGGGTCGCGATGCGCCGCTCGATGCGCTCGGCGTCGACCTCCACGCACAGGATGGCGCCCTGGTTCATGGTGGCGGCGAGCGGCTGTGCTCCACCCATGCCGCCCATCCCGCCGGTCAGCACCCAGTGCCCGCGCAGGGACGTCCCGAAGTGCCTGCGTGCGAGCGCGCCGAAGGTCTCGTAGGTGCCCTGCAGGATGCCCTGGGTGCCGATGTAGATCCACGATCCCGCGGTCATCTGCCCGAACATGATGAGGCCGCGGCGCTCCAGTTCCCGGAAGTGCTCCCAGGTCGCCCAGTTGCCGACCAGGTTGGCGTTCGCGATGAGCACCCGCGGCGCTTCCGGGTGGGTGCGGAACACCCCCACCGGCTTCCCGGACTGGACGAGCAGCGTCTCGTCGTCGGCGAGGTCGCGCAGGATGCGCAGGGTGGCGTCGAACGCGTCCCAGGAGCGCGCCGCCCTGCCGGTGCCGCCGTACACCACCAGGGCGTCGGGGGCTTCGGCAACCTCGGGATCGAGGTTGTTCATGAGCATGCGCAGGGCGGCCTCCTGGGTCCATCCGCGGCACGAGATGCGCCCGCCCCTGGGGGCTCGCACGGTGCGGATCCGCGGCGTGCGGGTCATGAGCCTCCTCCCGCGTTTCGGGTGATGTCGGCGATGGCGCCCGAGGCCACCAGATCGGCGAGGACCTCCAAGTCCGCGGTCAGCGACCGGTCGCCAGCGAGCGTAGCAACCCGGGTACGGACGAGCGCGTGAACATCTTCGACCGCGGCGCCCGAACGCAGCGGACGGCGGTAGTCGATGCCCTGGGCCGCGCATATGAGTTCGGCGGCCAGGATGTGCTCCAGGCAGGACACCGCCCGTTCCGCCTTGCGCGCGGCCGCGAGCCCCATGGCGACGTGGTCTTCCTGGTTGGCGCTGGTCGGCACCGAGTCGACGCTCGCCGGATGGGCCAGGACGCGCATTTCCGAAAGGAGGTCGGCGACCACCACCTGCGCGACCATCAGGCCGCTCTCGAGCCCCGGGCGTCGGGCGAGAAAGGCGGGCAACCCGAGCGACAGGTCCGGGTTGACGAGCCGCTCGATGCGGCGCTCGCTCATGGACGCCACGTCCACCACCGCGATCGCGAGCAGGTCGAGCGCCTGCGCCACGATCTGGGCGTGGAAATTGCCTCCGGAGAGGACCTCGCGGGACTCGCCGGCGTCCTCCGCCGCTTCCGGGAACACCAGAGGATTGTCGGTCGCGCTGTTCACCTCCACCTCAAGGATGCGCCGCGCGTAGCCGAGCGCGGAGCGAGCGGCCCCATGTACCTGCGGGATGCAGCGAAGCGAGTACGCGTCCTGCACCCGCGGGTCGCCGACCCGGTGCGACTCCCGAATCTCGGATCCCGCGATGAGCGCGCGCAGGCGAGCGGCGGATACCGCCTGTTCGGGGTGGGGGCGCGCGGTCTGGATCTCGGGCCGGAACGCTTCGGGGGTCCCCAGGAGGGCCTCCGTCGACATCGCGCCGCTCGCCTCGGCGGTGTCCAGCGCCCGCTCCGCGGCCAGCAGCGCCAGAACCCCAAGAGCGGTGGTCGCCTGGGTTCCGTTGATGAGCGCGAGGCCCTCCTTGGGCTCCAGTCTGATCGGCGCGAGGCCAGATTCGGCCAGGAGGTCCTCCATGGGACGCCGCTCGCCGCCCACCTCGCCGCACCCCTCCCCCAGAAGGCTCAGGGCCACGTGCGCCAAGGGGGCCAGATCACCGCTCGCGCCCACGGAGCCGAATTCGGGGATGATCGGGTGAATCCCGCGGTCGAGCATCTCCAGCAGGCGCTCCACGAGACCGGCGCGGCAACCCGAGTGTCCCCGGGCCAGGGCATTGGCGCGCAGAAGCATGATGGCGCGCGCGCATTCGCGGCGAAGGGGTCCGCCGACGCCGGAGGCGTGGCTGCGAATCAGATTGTGTTGCAGCGCCCGGCGGTCCTCGGGTGCAATGACGACATCGGCAAGCCGCCCGAACCCGGTGGTCATGCCGTAGACCGGCTCGCCCGACGCGATCAGCCGCTCGATCGTGGCGCGGGAGGCCCGCATGCGCCGGGCGGCCGCGGCGTCCAGGGAAAGACGCTGCGTGCCGGGGGCCGCGCGCGCCACCGCCTCCACCGCCTCCAGCGTGAGCGAGCGTCCGTCGATCAGGATCTCGGGCGGAACGTCCAATATCGGCTACATCAGGAGGGCGGTGGCGAGGCCCAGCAGGAGCATGAAGCCCAGGAAATCGGTTGTGGTGTGCAGAAAGACCGAGGACGCGACCGCCGGATCGAATCCCAGGCGGTGGAGCAGCATCGGGATGAAGGCCCCTCCGAACCCCGCCATCAGCATCGTGCCCCACATCGAGATCAGCACGACCAGCCCGAGGCGTGGATCCCCGCCCGGGACCAGCAGGCTGGCCCCGGCCACGATGCCTCCCAGCACCGCGCCGTTCACAAGTCCCACCAGGACCTCCTTGCCCACCACCGCCCCGGGGTCGGCACCCACATCGTCGCGCAGCGCCAGCCTTCGCACCGTCACCGCCAGGGCCTGGGATCCGGCGTTCCCGCCCATCCCGGCGATCACGGGCATGACGACGGCGAGAATGACGGCGCTCTCGACGGTATCGGAGTAGGAATAGACGACCAGCGCCGCCGCGCTCGCGGTGAGCAGGTTCAGCACCAGCCACGGAAGACGGGTTCGCACCGCCGCCACCCAACTCGCCCCCAGCGACTCGTCGTCCGAGACCCCGCCGAAGCGCAGGATGTCTTCGGTCTGCTCGGCTTCCATGACATCGAGCACGTCGTCGAAGGTGATGCGGCCCAGCAGCCTTCCGCCGGGGTCCACAACCGGCACGGTGGGCAGGTTGTAGCGAGCCATCAGGCGGCCCACCTCCTCCTGGTCCTCGTGCGGGCCCACCGCCGCCGCCACGGGCTCCACCAGCGTCGATACCGGGTCCTCCGGCTCAGCCAGGATCAGGTCGTCGAGAGGGACCGTTCCCACCAGCCGCCCGCCGTCATCCACCACCCACACGGTGTAGAAATCCTCCACCTCCCTGCCCTGCCGGCGGACCTCCTCGATCGCCTGGCCCGCGGTCAGGGTCGCGGGCACCGAGACCAGCGCCGCGGTCATGATGCCGCCCGCGCTTTCCTCCGGATAGGCGAGCAGTTCGCGGATCTCTCCCGCGTCCTCGACCGACATCTCCGCGAGGATGCGCGCCCGTTCCTCGGGCCTCAGGTCGGCCACCAGGTCGGTGGCGTCGTCGTCGGCCAGCTCGCTCAGGAGTTTCGCGCCGCGGTGGGGCGTCATGGCCGCGAGCAGGTCCGCCGCGTGCTCGTCCTCCTCCATCTCGGCCAGTGTCTCCGAGGCCAGCTCCGCGGGGAGCGCGCGCAGGACCACCAGGCGGTCGGCGTCCGAGAGCGACTCCAGGACATCCGCCACATCCGAGGGATGGAGCTTCGCCAGGGTATGGTTCGCCTCCGCGATCTTCCCTTGGGTGATCGCGGCCAGCAGAACCTCCTTGCGGAGCGCGAGGGACTCTTGCGACGACACGGCGAATGGTCCGGAAGCTAGCGGGGCGGGTTCGACGAGGCGCGGGAATTCTCGCGGGACCCGTCGCCGGCGGCAAGCACCCGCTTCACCAGCGCTTCCTGGCGACGGAAGAACGCGCTCGAGAAGCGGTCCTCCGGGGGATGGTCGTACCCCAGCGCGTGCAGGGTCCCGTGGATCGCGAGCCGCACCAGTTCCTCGTGCGCGGACAGTCCGAGCTCGGCCGACTGGCGCAGGGCCTGCGGGTATCCGATGTAGATGTCGGCCAGAAACGGCTCACCCGGACCGTGGAGGGCGAAGGAGATCACGTCGGTCACGCCGTCGCGGCCAAGGTGGTCGCGATTCAGGGCGCGGATGCGGTCGTCTCCGACCAGGGTGAGCGACACCTCTCCGTGCTTCGTTCCCTCGTCGGCGAGCGCCGTGTGGACGGCACGGGCAAGGCTCGCGCGCGTTCGCGCCCACATCGCGGATTGGGCCGCAACCGGGAAGTCGGCGTCGACCAGCACCTCGAGCCCGGTCACGGCTCCGGGGCGGGTTCGTCAGCCGCCGGGTCGTTATCGCGAGCCTTGCTGATATGCTCGGTTTCGGGATAGTCGATGCGGCGGTGATACATCGCCTCCAGCACCGTCGCGAAATGCTCCTTCACGAGCGAGATCTGGGCGAAGGTGAGCGGGGCATCGTCCAGCTGGCCATCGGCCACGCGGCTGTCCACGATCACGTCGATCATGGCCCTTATGCGTTCCGGGGTCGGATCGCGCAGGGTGCGCGCAGCCGATTCCACGGGATCCGCCAGGAGCAGCACCGCGGTCTCCTTGGACTGCGGCTTCGGTCCCGCGTAATGGAACTCGGTCGCGTCCACGCTCTCTTCGCCGGTTTGCTCGAGCGCCTTGCGGTGGAAGTAGCCGATGCGTTGTGTGCCGTGGTGTTCGGCGATGAAGGCCGAGATGGCCGCCGGCAGTTTTTCCCGACGGGCGAGCCGGAGTCCCTCGACCACGTGGCGCCTCAGGATGGCCGCCGAAATGGCCGGGTCGAGCCGGTCGTGCGGGTTTACGCCCCCGTGCTGATTCTCGATGAAGTACTGCGGTTCGAGCACCTTGCCGACGTCGTGATAGTACGTGCCCACCCGGCATAGCAGGCCGTTGGCGCCGATGGCGGTTCCCGCCGCTTCGGCCAGGTTGGCCACGTTGATGGTGTGGGCATAGGTGCCCGGAGCCTCCATCGATAGGCGCTTGAGCAGCGTGCGGTTGGGATCCGCGAACTCGAGCAGGGTCTGATCGGTGGTGATGCCCGTGAACCACTCGAAGGCGGGTACGAAGAGGAGCGCCAGGCCCGCGCTTACGATGGCGTTTCCGGTGGTCCAGCCGATGGAGGAGAGCACCCCCGCGGAGGGTTGCATCCGGCTGAGCCACAGAGAGAGCGTGACGAAGGCGTAGGACGCCGCAATGATGGCGATGAAGGTCCAGCTCTGCGAGCGCCGGCGCACCACCCCTACGCCGAGCGCCGCCGACCCGCCGCCGACCATGGTGGTCACCATCACGTCCGCGCCTTGGAACGGCGTGAGCGACGCGGTGACGACGGCCAGCACCAGCGCGAGCATGAGCGCGAGGCGACCGTCCCACACCACCGCCACCGAGAGCGTCACGAAGGCTATGGGGAGGAGTTCGGGCGGGAAAATGGCGACCCGCGAAATGACGATCGCGGAAGCGAAGTAGGTGGCCAGCAGCAGGGCCAGGAGCGTCATCCAGCGGAAGTTGGCGTACACCTCGCCGCGATAGGCCCACAGCACGATCCAGAGCATCCCGAGCAGCAGCACCTGCAGGAGGTACAACCCGAGGGACGGGAGGAACCCGGTGGCGGTGGCGCCGAGCATCCCGAGCGCGCGCAGCCGTTCCTCGTAGGCGCGCAGGCGGACCAGGTCCTCCTCCGCGACCTGCTGGTTGGCGCGCAGGATGGCCTCTCCGGTGAGCACGTTGCCGCGCGTGGTGGCGACGGACTGGCGGGCGGCCGCGCGCCGGGCCGCCGTGGCCTCCTGATTGGGCACGTAGCTGAACTCGCGGAAGCGGATGAGGAGCAGACGCAGGATCTCGGTCGCCTCCGGAGAAGCGTCCCGGGGCAGCAGCTCGGCCGAACGGTTGTACAGGTCGGTGGCGGTAAGCAGCTCCCCGGCCCACACGAAACGTTCGCCGCCCTCCTCGAGCACCGTGATGCGGTCACCCAGGTAGTCCCGTGTCGTCGCGTCGACCACGCCGGCGGGGATGAGCTCGCGCGCGGCGCGCAGTGCGGCCCGGTGGACCGCTTCGCGGACAGCGGCATCCCGCAGCATCTCCACCAGCGCGGGTGTCGCCGCGATGTTTTCGGCCGCCAGCACGGAATCGAGCGCGGCGGGGTCCCGCCCCAGGGTCTCCTCGACCGTGGCGAAGAAGCGGTTGAGGGCGTCGGCGGTGGAGTCGCCCGCCCGCGGGCGGTAGCGGTAGATCATCGGCACCGCGGCTACCGCGGCCGCCCGGTCCCGTTCCAGCTCGGTCGCGGACTTGGGGACCTCGAACTCGATCTCGGCAATCAGATCCTCGGTCGCCACCACGCCGGCCTCGTATCCGCTCACGTCGGCCACCCGCGGGTTGGGCGGGAACCCCACCGTCACCATGAGGGCGAGTCCGGCGAGCATCGCGACGCGCGCGCCGTGGTGCACGACCGCCTCGGGCCAGAGATTCCCGGGCGGGCTCGACAGGATGCGCCAGAGCGTCACCCGGCTTCCCCCTCCTCGGTGTCCTTCTCGTACGCGCGGATGATGTGCTTCACCAGCCGATGGCGGATGACGTCCACCGCGTCCAGATAGACGAGCGCGATACCTTTCACGTTGCGGAGGATGTTCTCCACCTGAAGCAGACCCGAATCGCCCCGGCTCGGGAGGTCGATCTGGGTCTTGTCGCCGGTGATGACCACGCGCGAGTTCAGGCCCAGACGGGTCAGGAACATCTTCATCTGGGCCCGGGTGGCGTTCTGGGCCTCATCCAGAATGACGAAGGCGTCCGAGAGGGTGCGGCCGCGCATATAGGCGAGGGGCGCGATCTCGATGGTGCGATCGTCCAGGGCGCGGCGCACGCGCTCGGCCGGCATCATGTCCTCCAGCGCGTCGTAGAGCGGCCGCAGGTAGGGGTCGACCTTCTCCTGCAGATCGCCGGGGAGAAAGCCGAGGTTCTCTCCGGCCTCCACCGCGGGACGGGCCAGCACGATGCGCCGCACCCGCTTGCGGTAGAGGGCCTCGACCGCCTTGGCCACGGCCAGATAGGTCTTGCCGGTGCCGGCCGGACCGATCGAAATTACGATTTCGAGGCTGTCGATTGCCTCGACGTAGCGCCGCTGTCCCTCGGAGCGCGGGCTGATCACCCGGCGCGACCCGGGGAGCGCGATGCGGGACGGCTCTCCGGCCTCCACGGACGCGGACGGGCCGCCGGTCGCGCGCTCTTCGGCGAAACGTGCGATGTCGGAGGCGTCGAACCCGACCCTCATGCGCGCCAGCTCGATCATGTGGCGCACCACGGGGACGGCCCGCTCCACGCCTTCGAGGGCGCCCGAGAGCAGCAGCCGGTCACCGCGCAGGATCACCCGGATGCCGAAGAGACGCGCCAAGCCCTGCATGTTGGCGTCGTTGACTCCGGCCAGAAGGAGCGGATCGGCTCCTTCCGTGTCGAGGCGGTGCTCCACCATGGTCTGGGTCATGCCAGCTTCAGCGCCTCCAGCTCCGCCCTTCCCGGACGTCCGGGCGCGGCCTCGAAAAGGGCTCTCGCCGCGGTGGTCTTCGGGAACGCGATCACGTCTCTCAGGCTTGCGGCTCCCGAGAAATGCTGCACGATGCGGTCCATCCCCAGTGCGATGCCGCCGTGCGGAGGAGCACCCGAGCGCAACGCCCTGAGGAGGAAGCCGAAACGCTCCTCGATCTGCCGGTCGCCAAGCCCCAGGACCCGCAGGACGCGCTCCTGCAATCCCGCGTCGTGGATGCGCAGGCTGCCCGACCCGAGTTCCGAGCCGTTGTACACCAGGTCGTACGCGCGTGCCCCGCACGACAGCGGATCCGACTCCAGGCGAGGCAGGTCCTCCGCCATCGGCATCACGAAGGGATGGTGGTTGAAGGTGATGCCCGCCCCGTCGGGAAGGGGGTCGAAGAGCGGGAAGTCGAGGATCCACGCCCACGCGTGTTCCCGGTCGCGGGATATGGCGGCCACCTCCACCGTCCGCAGCCTCGTCGCCGCGAGCGCCGGCGAGGTGACGGCGTCCGGTCCGGCGGCGGCGAGCGCCAAGTCGCCGGCACGCATGCCAAGGGCGTCGTAGTGCCCCTCGGCCAGGAAGCGGGCGAGCGGGCCCGAGCCGCCGTCCTCGGTGCGTTTGACCCAGAGCAGCCCGGGCGCGCCGGCCTCCCTCGCGGCCGACTCGATCGCCCCCACCTGCTTGCGGGAGAGCGACGCGCCTCCCCGAACGCACAGTCCGCGCACGCGACCGCCCGCATCCAGCGCCGCGCGCGTGATGCGGAAATCCACATCCGCGAAGGGCTTCGACCAGTCCTCGATCTCGAGCCCGAAGCGGAGGTCGGGACGGTCGCTTCCGTAGCGCTCCAGGGCATCCCGATACGCCATGCGCCGGAAGGGCGCGGGCGTGCCCTTCCCCGCCACCTCCGAAAGGCGGACCATGAGCCCCTCGATCCACCCCAGGAGATCCTCCGGCGCGATGAACGAGGCCTCGACGTCGATCTGGGTGAACTCGGGCTGCCGGTCGGTGCGCTGATCCTCGTCGCGGAAACAGCGCGCGATCTGGAAGTAGCGGTCGAATCCCGCCGTCATGAGGATCTGCTTGTAGATCTGCGGGCTCTGCGGCAGCGCGTAGAACTCTCCCCGGTGGAGCCGGCTGGGCACCAGGAAGTCGCGGGCTCCCTCCGGCATCGGCTTCGTCAGGATCGGGGTCTCGATCTCGAGGAAGCCCAGCCGGTCGAGGTAGTTGCGGGTCTTGAGCACCAGCCGGTGACGCAACTCCAGCGCGGCATGCATGGGGGCGCGCCGCAGGTCCAGATGCCGGTGCAGAAGCCTCAGTTCCTCGGCGGGAGGCTCCTCTCCCGGGTTCTGTCGCACCGGGATGGCGGGCGTGTCCGCGTCCCCGAGCAATTCGAAGCTCGTGGCCTGCACTTCCACCGCGCCCGTCGCCATTTCGGGATTGCGCGCTTCGGGGGGTCGCCGGACGACCTCGCCGCGCACCGCGATCACGTCTTCGGCGCCGAGTTTCCCCGCGGCTCCAAACGACTCGGGTTCCGTCCAGTCGGGTCCGAAGGACACCTGCACGATCCCCGAGCGGTCGCGCAGGTCGATGAACACCATTCCACCCAGGTCGCGGCGCCGATGAACCCAGCCGGCGAGTCGCTGCGCGCGGCCCGCGTCCCGTTCGCGGAGGCTTCCCGCCATGCGCGACCGCCAGGAAGTGCGCTCCGGTTTCGGATCAGTCATGTAAGCCCGGGTTGAGAGCGGGTACAAGCCGACGAATCGGACATGCGGGGAGTGCTCGTCGAGAATCTCGCGAGCGCGAATGGAAGGGGAGGCCAAGGGCCCCTCTCCCGCGAAATCGCGCTAAGTTAGTCAGCGTGCGCTCCCGGCTCAAGCAAGGAGACTTCGCCTGTTTCCGGACGGGTGCGCGAGAGCGAGCGTGCGGTGACTCCCTCTGGACTGCCATGATGCGAAAAGGGAACGGCGACGGGCGCCCCGACCTGCTGGGCCTGGTCCCGGCGGAATTGCGCGAAGTTCTGCGGCGTCACTTCCACGAACGCGGACAGCCGGAGTTCCGCGCCGGTCAGGTGGAACGCTGGATCTTCCGCAACGACGCCCGCGGCTTCGGGGAGATGAACGACCTGCCGCTGGGCGAACGCGATGTCCTCGCCGCGGCCTTTCGCCTGGAGGAGCCCGCCACCGCCAGCATCGCGGTCTCGCGGGACGGCACCGTAAAGCACCTGTGGCGGCTTTGGGACGGCGAGCTGGTGGAATCGGTGCTGATCCCCACCCGCTCCCGCCTCACCCTGTGCATCTCGTCGCAGGCCGGCTGCCCGCTGGGGTGCGTCTTCTGCGCGACCGGCTGGTCGGGCTTCCGGCGCCAGTTGAGCCCGGGCGAGATCGTGGCCCAGTTCCGAGCCTCCCGGCGCTGGGCGCGCCGCCGCGACATGGGCGAGATCTCCAACATCGTGTTCATGGGGATGGGCGAGCCGCTCGCCAACCCGCGCGCGGTCCTGCCCTCGCTCACCATCCTGAACGGGGGCTACGGGGTCGGGGCGCGCAGGATCACGGTGTCGACGGTGGGCGTGGTGCCCGGCATCCGCTCCCTGGCCGAACGCCCGGAGCAGTTCGGGCTCGCGCTCTCGCTGCACGCTCCGGAGTCCGAATTGCGCCGCGAGCTGATCCCGCTTGAGAAGCGCTATCCGCTGCCCGAGGTGAAGGCCGCCCTCGAACGATTCCGCCGGGTGCGCGGCCGCCGCATCACGCTCGAGTACACGATGATCCGGGGCGTGAACGACGACCTCGCGCTCATCCCCGCGCTGGCCGGTTTCGCGCGCGACACGCGCGCCTTCGTGAACCTTATCCCCTTCAACCCGATTCCCTACCAGCCCGAGTGGCGTCCGAGCGCGCCCGCGAGAACGCAGGCGTTCCGCAGAAGGCTGGAGGAGAGCGGAGTGGCGGTGATGGTGCGCGAGCCCCGCGGGCGCGACATCGACGCGGCGTGCGGTCAGTTGCGGGCGAGCCGGCTGTCGGTGCTCACCGGGTAGGGACGCCGGCCCGCGTCAGCGGATGCGGTCCCCGATGCGGTCCCAGCGAATGCGACGGATCCAAGGGAAGGGCGTCATCGTGCCGCGTTCGTACGAGTAGTAGATGAACATGGCGCGGCCCTCGAGCCGCCAGCCCTCCAGCAGCCCCCAGTAGCGCGAATCCTGGCTCTCGTCGCGGTTGTCGCCCAGCATGAAGTAGTTGTCGGGCGGGATGATGATGGGACCCCAGTTGTCGCGGCTGGGACGATACGCGTCCGCATCCTCGCCGGGCACCAGGAACGGCGTCTGCCAAGTCATGCGGATGTCCGAGTGGTCCGGGCTTGCCGGGATGTGCCGCGCGTAGGATTCATTCGCGACCGACCCGTTGATGTGGAGGGTCTTGTCGCGCATCTCCAGCGTGTCGCCGGGCAGGCCGATCAGGCGCTTCACCAGCATCATGTTCTCCTCGTGCGGTGGATCGAACACGAGGATGTCGAAGCGTTTCGGGCTCGAGTAGCCCGGGACGCGGATGGAGGTGCCCGGGATGGGCGAGCCGATCGCGGCCCGGTTCACCACCAGGAAGTCGCCCAGCAGGAGCGTGTCCATCATCGAACCCGAGATGATGACGAAGGTCTGCAGGACGAAGAACCGGATCAGTAGGAAGAGGCCACCCCAGATGAGGAGGATGCGCAGCCATTCGCCCAGAGTCCCCTCGGATCCGTCGGCCTTCGCCCCCGCCGCCCGGTTCGACTTGCGCTTCTTTTTGCTCATTGCTGGTTCCCCGCCTGGTTCAGACCGTCCGTCCACTCCCTGAGACGCGAGAGGATCCCGCGCCAGCCCGGCTCGGGCGGAGGGGCCGCAACCGTGTCCCGCGCGACTTCGGCCGCGCGCTCGATCAGGATGGAGGGATCCCAGGTGCTCCCGAGCAGCACCGTGACGTCGACGTACGCGGTCGAGTCCGGCTCGTCCTGGTAGATGGGGATGGCCAAGGCCTCCGCCACCAGCGACGCCAGGTCGACGCGCCCCAGCCGGGCCAGCACCACGGAGCTGTCGCGGTCGAACGCATCGGCGTTGCCGAACTCGACCACATCGAAGCCGGCGTCGCGCAGAACCCCGGTGGCCTCCCGCGCCATTCCGGCGACCCCGCCCGCGTTCAGGATCTGCACGCGCACCCGCTCGCGCGGATTGGCGATTACGTCGGCGGTCACGGGCGGGTTCTCGGGAGGCTTCCACCACTGAAGCACCGCGGAGCCCGCCAGCATGGCCAGCCCGCCGAGCACGGCCACCAGGGCGAGCCCGCGGAGCAACCTACCCATGGGCCCTCACCTTCAACAGCTCCAGGAAAGCGGCGGTTTCGGGCCGGAGGGACCCGCTGATCCCCCGCAGGTGCTTCGTGCGCGCGCTCGCCACCTCGAGGGCGACGTCGTCCATTTCACCGGGCATCCGCCCCCGGAGCGACGCCCGCCACCGCGCCCGGACCGCGCGGCCGGGTTCGAGAAAGTCCGCCGCGTAGAGCGCCACGCCCGCGGTGTCCAGGGCGGGGTGACCGAGGGTGTGGAAGGCCACCGCGCGCAACAGGCCGTCGTCTCCGACGCCCTCGCGGGCGAGCCGACCGGCGGCGGCGGGGCCGTGCAGCAACTGCCCGGGGAGCTCGGCGAACTCATCGTCCACCATCGCCCGCAGCTCCACGGGGTCGCCGTCCCTCAGGACATCGTGGAGATGCCCCAGCGCCGCCCATCGCTCCACCTCGTCTTCGCATTCCGCGCGTACTACCGCCCATTCGCGCATAAGGTTCGAAACCCGGGTCATGTGCCGGCGCCGGGAGTCGCTCGCCCGCGCCCATGGGGGAAGAAGCCCGTCGGCTGCGCGGACGACGAGAGGATGGTTGCGGGGAGCAGTCATACAGGGAGTAGATAGCGCATTGGGCCGGGAGGAATCAACCCTGGCGAGAGCCTTCCGGACCCGGACCCTTCTCCGCCGATGGCGCGTTGACTCCCGGTTGCCGATAGCTTTGCGGTCATGCAATGGGATAGTCTGCTGGTGGCGGCCACCGCCCGGGCGCTGGCGCGGGAGATGCGCGCGGGACGGACGCGCGCCGTCCATATGGATCGCGGCGCGGGCCGGGTTGCGCTCTTTCTGCGGGGCCGGACGGTCGTGTTCGGGCTTCATCCGACCTCCACCGGGCTCGCCGTCATGGGCGAGGCCGCGCCTCCCGCGGACGCGGTCCCGCTGGCGGGGATCGCGCGCGACGTCGCCGCACCCCCGGATGAGCGCGCCATCCTGATGGAAATCACCCGGCTGCGGGGCCGGACGCGCCGCACGCGACTCGTGCTGGAGCTCTCGCCGGGCCGCTGGAACGCGATCCTCACCGAGGGCGCCGACGACCGCATCCGGAGCGTGCTCAGACCACGCAGCTCCGGGGAGCGCGAGCTGCTTCCGGGGGCGGTCTACGCGCCGCCGCGCCCGTCGAAGCGCCGAGGAAGCAGCCGCCCGATCGCCCTGTCGTCGTGGCGCGAGCTGTTCCAGGACTTGGAGCCGCGGCGGCGGGTGGCCACTCTGGTCCGGAACGTCGCCTACACCTCGCGCATGAACGCGCGTGCGTTTCTGGATGACGGGGACGAGGCCGGCTGGAAGCGCTGGCGCAGATGGCGCGATCTGAAGGACCTCGACCCTCGGCTGCTTTCCTCCGGCCAAGGGCTCCAGCCCTATCCCTATCCCCTTCCGGGGATGGAGGGCGGCGCGCGCGAGACCCTGCTCGCCGCGCTGACGGACGGGTCGGAGACGCTTGCGCGCGCGAGCCTGGTGCCGTCCGAGGTGATGTCGGCCCTGGAACGGCGCCTCGGTGCCGCCGAGGGCCGGCTGGCGCGCCTGCGGGAACAGCTCGCCCGGCTCGAGGACCCGGTCCGGATGCGGCGGATCGGGGATCTGCTCCTCGCGCGAATGAAGCTGATCCCGCGCGGGGCGGCCCGGGTTGCGCTCGAGGACTTCGAGGGCGGCACCGTCCGCGTCTCGCTCGATCCCACGCTGGCGCCGCATGAGAACGCGGCGCGCTACTACGCCCGCGCCGCGCGCGTGGAGCGGGCCGTCGCCAAGCTCCCGTCCGAGATCGAGGAGGCGGACACCCGGCTGGCCGCCTGGTACGCGCTTTCCGAGGAGGTGGCGGAGGGGTCGGTGGATGCCGGGGAACTGGAGCGGCGGCTGGGACTGCCCGCTCCGGGGCCGAGGTCGCGGAGGACTCCCGCCCGTCTCCCCTACCACCGCTTTCGCAGTTCGGCGGGAACCGAGATTCGGGTGGGCCGCGGGGCGGGGAGCAACCACGAACTGACCTTCCATCACTCCAATCCCGACGACATCTGGCTGCATGCCCGTCACGCCTCCGGGGCACACGTGATCCTGCGCTGGCGCGGCGAGGGAAACCCCGCCCCCCGCGACCTTGAGGAGGCCGCCATCCTGGCCGCGGTCAACTCGAAGGGCCGCACCTCCGGCACCGTCCCGGTGGACTGGACCCGCCGCAAGTACGTGCGCAAGCCCCGCGGGGCGACGGCCGGGACGGTCACGCTCGAGCGCGAGAAGACGGTGTTCGTGAGCCCGGATCGGGAGGTGGCGGAGCGGTTGAGGGTGGATCCGGATGCGGAAGTGTTCCCGGAAACGCGATCAGGAGGCAGGGAAACACGGAAAAAGTAATGTTCTCATTACATATATTGTAGTATGTGCATTACATCCATGCGGCCAAGGTGCCAAGGCTCGCGGTCCGAGGGCAAATCTTCGAGCTAGAGTGGCGGATCCTTGCCACCCCGCTCCATCGCCCCCCTGAGAGCCGCGACGAACTCGCGCACGCCCTCCGCGCCGTCGCTCTCGCAGCGGTCGATGAGGGCGCTGCCCACCACCACCCCGTCCGCCACCGCGGCCACGTCGGCCGCCTGCTCGGGGGTGGAGATACCGAACCCAACCACGACCGGGATGCCCCCGGCCCGCCGCTTGACCGCCTCGACCTCCCGCCCCAGCGCCCGCCGCAGCTGCGCGCGCGCCCCGGTGATCCCCGTGCGCGAGATGTAGTACAGGAACCCCGCGCCCGCGTGCGCGATGACGGCGATCCGCTCGGGGGAGGTTGTCGGGGCGATCAGGCGGATCAGGTCGAGGCCGCGCGCCGCCAGCCGCCCTTCCAGCGCGGGGTCCGACCCGGCGGGCACGTCGGTCAGGAGCAGCCCCTGGGCGCCGGCCTCGACGGCCGCGTGGGCGAACTCGTCGACCCCGTGGCGCAGGATGGGGTTCAGGTAGCCGAAGAGGACGACCGGGGTGTCGTGTCCGGCGCGGAAGGCCCGCAGCACCTCCAGCGTGCCCTCGGTGGTCATGCCCTCCTCGAGCGCCCGGAACGAGGAGCGCTGGATGGTGGGTCCGTCCGCGAGAGGGTCGCTGAAGGGGATGCCCAGCTCGATGATGTCCGCCCCCGCACGCGCCATCTCCCGCAGCAGCTCCAGGGACCGCGTCGCATCGGGATAGCCGCACGTCAGGAACGGGATGAGCGCGGCGCGGCCCTCGGCCCGGCAACGCGCGAAGCATTGCGCGAGGGACATGCCGGTCCGGGCAGGGACCTGGTCAGTCATCGGCCTCTGTCCCCGACAGCCGCGCCACATGCGCGACATCCTTGTCCCCGCGGCCGCTCAGGCACACCACGACGGGGCCGTGGCGCGCCAGTTCCGCACCCGCCTCGAAGACGTGCGCCAGCGCGTGCGCGCTCTCGAGCGCCGGAATGAGCCCCTCCAGGCGGGAGAGCCGGTGGAAGGCGGCCAGCGCCCGATCGTCGGTGACCGTCACGTATTCCGCCCGGCCCTCGTCGAGGAGCCACGAGTGCTCCGGCCCCACGCCCGGGTAGTCCAGCCCGGCGGAGATGGTGTGGGTGTGCTTGATCTGCCCGTTTTCGTCCTCCATCAGGTAGGTGCGGTTGCCGTGCAGCACGCCGGGGCGCCCGCACGCCAGGGGCGCGGCGTGGCTTCCGGTCTCCAGTCCGAGGCCGGCGGCCTCGACGCCGAGCAGGCGCACGTCAGGGTCATCCAGAAACGGATGAAACAGCCCGATCGCGTTGGAGCCGCCGCCG
>JAAXGM010000083.1 GCA_012267435.1 Gemmatimonadota bacterium | reverse complement strand
CGTCGATCCTGTCGAGGAGTTCATTCCGATCCAGGTGCCCAAGCTGCCGTCCGGTCTCAAGGTGATCCGCGTGAAGGAGTCGGTGGCCGGCGGTGATCCGGCCGGAGCATTCCGGCGGTCGGGTCCGCGTTTCGCGCTGCGGACGCCGGGGGACGAGGAATTGCCCGAAGCCGTGCGAAGCCGGCTCGCCACCCCGCGGGTACCGCTGGACTGGCGTCCGAGAGTGCAGACGATCCGGTCGAAGGCGCTGGAAGGGTGGGGCGACGACCAGGCGGACCAGAACGAGGCGAAGCTCCTTCCCCATCATCTGGCCTTGGTCGACGAGGACACGCTCTGCCTGTCGCTGCAGCGGTTCAAGAGGGAACGGGGATGGCACGGCCTCGCCATCGCCAAATCGGTCGTGAACGAGCTCCTGCGCGAAGGCGGCTGGTACAGGTTGCTCATTCTCCCAGATGAACTACGCTTCGACAGCATCGGCAAGGTGCGGATGTGGCAGGACATCGCGCTCGCGCTGCTGAAGAAATACGTGACGCGGTACCACGGAGCCCGCCGCCAGGCTTGGGAGGCCGAAAACCTGGAATACAGCGATCTGACGCTGAGCGACGGCAACTTCCCTCGGGTGATGCGGGACGGGGGGGAGACCAACGGATACCAAATCGTCATCTCCGCCGAACAACGTGACGCCGAGGAGCTGCGGGATTGGATCGAAGCGGTCCGCCGGGCGATCGAGTCGGGAGGCGGGCCGCTGCCCCCGAACCCCGTCACGAAGCAGCCGGCGCTCGACGCCGTCGCCATGGACCACCACCTCTACTCGCCGCTCCTGGTCACGGTCCACGAGCAGGCCGTCACCGTTTCCCCGCCGGGACTGAATGCCGGCGAGCATCGGTTCGTCAAGGACTTCCGAGCCCACTGCGAACGAGTCCGGCCCGAGGGACACCGGCTGCATCTGCTGCGCAACATGAGCTGCGGACACGGGATCGGCTTCTTCGAAGCGAACAACTTCCATCCCGACTTCATTCTGTGGGCGGTGTCCGGCGACCGGCAGCACATCGCGTTCATCGATCCTAAGGGCCTCGCGCGGATGGACGCCGACCACCCCAAGGTGCGGCTCGCGAAACAGATCAAGGATATCGAGAAGCGCCTCGGCAACCCCAACGTCCGGCTGGACTCGTTCATCCTGTCGGTCACGCCGTTCGAGACGGTCAGTCGGTCATGGGGAATGTCGAAGGCCGAGATGGCGGAGCGGCATGTCCTTTTCATGGGGGAGGACAGTGCGACCTACGTTGGAGAGATGCTCCGGCGGATGGGGGTGGCTTAACGCGCTGGCACGCTGCCCGTCTCAATCAACTTTGGGGACGCCCAGACTCGACCCGCCGTACACGGACATTAAGTCTGGGACGCCTTCAGTTCACCCCTCCGCCAGCTCCAGCGCTCCGAGCGGCACGTAGTACTTCCGGTATCGCCCGCCGTCCGAGTACCGCTCGCCGGCCGGGTCTTCAACGAGCACGGTTGCGCGCTTGGTGACGCGGTTGACCCGCCCGAAAAGCCGCTCCCCTTGGTACCCGAAGGCGACCCGCGAACCGACGCGAATGCCGCGCTGCGCGGCCCGCTCCGCCCGCGTGATGAGCGAGTGAGTGTGGTTTCGGTGGCGGAACAGGCGGTGGGCGAGTTCCTGGAAGGGAGGTGCCCCGCAGTTGCTTTTTCCAGTGCGGAGAAACTCCACCAGGTGGACGATCTCGTGCTCCAAGATCCGCTGCAGCGCCTCCAGGCGGTTCGCGCACGGAATGCCGGCGACGGTGACCGGGGGATCGCCGTCCGCGAAGCCGTTGAAGAGAATGTCGGTGGAGATCGCGATTTCATAGTCGGCCCCGCCGTCGGCTTGCACGCGGCGGGTGGTCTGTCCGCCGGCGCGCGTCATCCGCGACGACAGCCGAAACGCGAGGGCTCCGGGGCCGAGTCGCCGCCGCGCGAAGCCTTTGAGGAACCGCCGGTCGTAGGCGTCGAAGAGAAGGGCGATGTCGTCCGGATGGATGGCGGTGAAGTTGGGCTCGTCGATCCAGGAGGACGCGGCGAGGAGTTCGCGACCGATCTCGCGGGTCCACGCGTCGATCCATTTGCGACCGGGATCGGGAAGCGGCTCGGCGGAAGAGCTCCGTCGCTGTCGCGCTCGGTTTCCGCGCTTTCCGTTCCGCTTCCTGGGCATCCGGGATCAGCTCCTTATTCGGGACAGGTGGACTCGGGCGTGAATCGCCCCGGCAGGTTACGTTCACGCGAGCGGTCGGAAAACCAGCGCACCGGATACGGAGGTCTCCATGCGCGCGAGTCGAGCGAAGAGCACTGGAACGAACCTGCACCGCTACCAGATGGCGCTCGCCGCCTGCCGCGTCATGCCCGCGGTCGCCCTGGCTTTCGCATGCGCGGACGCCGGTCTCGGAGGGAATGACGGTACCGGGGAGAACTCCGACGGCAATCCTCCACCGACCGCCGAGTGGACCTACTACGGCGGCCAGAACTCGTTCAACCGCTACTCGCCCCTCACGCGGATCAACGCGGAGAACGTCGCGTCGCTCGAAATCGCATGGCAACGCCCCGGCGTCGATCCGAGCCTGCGGGAGGAGTTTCCCGAGCTCGCCTTCAACAACTACCTGCGCGGGACCCCGATTCTCGTCGACGGAACGCTGTACGCGCCCAACGCGGTGGGTCTCGTGGAAGCCTTCGATCCTGGTTCGGGCAAGACCCGCTGGGTCCAGCGGGCCGCTTCGCTTGAAGACGCGCGCGGGCGCAGCTTCCGTGGCGTCGCCTACTGGAGCGGAGACCGCGCCGAGGACCTGAGTTCCGACAACGGGCACGCCGGCGGGCGCATCATCTCGGTGCGCGGATCCTGGCTGCACGCGCTCGACGCGGAGACCGGAAAGCCCGTGGCTTCGTTCGGGGACGGCGGCGGCGTGAACCTCGTGCCCGAGGGCCGCGACCGCTTCAACTGGAGTTCGGGACCCATCGTGGTCGGCGACATCATCGTCATCGCGGGCACCGTCGACGGCGCCGGGGACTCGGGCACGGAATGGCGCGACAGCGAGCCGGAGGACATCCGCGGCTACGATGCCCGCACGGGCGAGCTGGCGTGGACCTTCCACGTCATCCCCCGGGAGGGAGAATTCGGCGCGGATACCTGGGGCAACGGCTCGCGTGAGTTGTCGGGAGACGTGGGCTCGTGGTGCTGCCTCAGCGCCGACGACGAACTCGGCATCGTCTACGTGCCCCTTGGGGCCCCCACATCGGCCTACTACGGCGGGCACCGCCCCGGCGACAACCTGTTCGCGAACAGCTTGGTGGCGCTCGACGCCGCGACGGGCGAGCGGCTCTGGCACTTCCAGATGGTGCACCACGACATCTGGGAGTACGACACCCTCGGCCCGCCCGTCCTCGGACGGATCAACGTGGACGGGCGCGCGGTCGACGCGGTCATGCAGGCGAGCAAGACCGGCTTCCTGTTCACCTTCGACCGCCGCACGGGTGAACCCGTGTGGCCCATCGAGGAGAAGGCGGTCCCGCGGTCCAAGGTGCCCGGCGAGGCGACCTCCCCGACCCAGCCCTTCCCGAGCAGGCCGCCGCCGTTCGACCGGCAGGGCGTCTCCGAGAAGGACCTGATTGACTTCACCCCGGAGATCCACGCGCGGGCGCTCGCGTTGGCGGATTCACTGGTCCTGGGCCCGCTGTTCACGCCCCCGATGGAGGAGGGCTCGATCGAGGGCAAGATCGGCACCTACGTCGTCCCGGGGGCTTGGGGCGCGGGCAACTGGCACACCGGCGCGTTCGATCCGGAGACGGGCACCTACTACGCCGTCTCCCTCACGCTGCCCAACGTCTGGCGCCTGTCCAGGACGGATGAGCCGGGCGAGATGGAGTTCGGCACGCAGGGAGGATGGCCCCGCGCGGAGATCGACGGGTTGCCGATCGTCAGGCCGCCTTGGGGCCGGATCACGGCCATCGACATGAACCGGGGCGAGCATCTCTGGATGGCGCCCAACGGCGACGCCCCCAACGATCATCCGCTGCTCGAGGGTCTGGATCTGCCCCCGCTCGGAAACGCGAACCGACCGGCGCCCCTACTCACGGCATCGCTGCTCTTCATCGGGGAGGGAAGCGACGCGGTCATCGGCACCCCCGATACCCANNGCAGGCAGTACATCGTGGTCGCCGTCGGCGGCAGCGAGCACCCCGCGGAGTACGTCGCGCTGGGTCTGCCGTAAGCCGGGCCGACTTGTCGGAGGATCACCAGCCCGATGGGGATGGTCGCGGTCTCGCGCCGTTGAGAGCGTCCTCAGAACTCTCCCACGAAGACGATCTCCGGCGTGAGCTCGTAGCCGGTCTCTCGCGCCACGGTTTCCCGCGACAGGTCGATGAGCGCGCGCACCTCGGCGGAGCTGGCGCCTCCCAGGTTCACGATGATGTTCGCGTGCCGGTGGAAGATCTGGGCGTTGCCGTGGCTGTGCCCCTTGAGCCCGCACTCGTCGATAAGCCGCCCGGCCCCAATGCCCTCGATCTTCTGGAAAATCGAGCCCGCGCACGGATACAGCCACAGGTCGGGGTGGCGGTCGTCGCGCCAGCGCAGGTTCTCGCGGATGACCCGCCGCAGCTCACGCGCCGGGGTGGGTTGGAGGCGGAAGGTGGCGGTGAGGACGACGTCGTCGCGCTCGTGCAGGATGCTGTAGTCGTATCCGAACTGGAAGTAGTCCAGATCGACGCGCCTGCGCTCTCCCTCCTCGGTGAGAATCTCGGCGGATTCCACGACCTCCTCGAGAAATACCGTCCGGTCCCGCTCCGGGGCGAGGAAGTGCAGGTTCTGCCACATGGCCCCGCCGATGGTGCTCGGGATGCCGACGAAGTGGTGGAGCCCCCCAAGTCCGCGCCGGACGGTCGCCTGGATGAGATCCGGGAAGCTGTCAACTCCGGCGCCCGCCCGCACGCGCACGTCGTCGAGAAAGTCGATGCCCCCCACCTCCGAGCGGATCACCAGCCCGCGGAAGCCGCCGTCCCCTACGAGAATGTTCGCGCCCCGGCCCAGCAGGAAGTGCGGGATCCCGAGTTCCCGCGCCGCCATGATGGCGTCCGCCAGCTCGTCGGCCGTGCGCGCCCGCACGAACAGGTCCGCGGGTCCACCGATCTTGAAGGTCGTCATCGGGCCGAGCGGCACGTCGCGCTCGATCCGGCCCGGCCCGAGGCGCCGCTCCAACTCGCGACAGAATTCCATCGTGTCCACGCTTCTCCATGGGGACGAGAGGGACGCGTTCCGGCGCAAAGATAGCGAATGGGTCCTGGCGGATGCCGTTTCTGTCACTGTTTCGCCCGTTGCGGGTAGTCTCCGGAGGACTCCTACCCGCAACCCCGAGGCATATGATCCCGCGCACGTCCGCCGGCCACACCGTCGTCTACGATGGCGACTGCGCCATCTGCCTGCGCTTCGTCGAGTACCTGCGGCGGCGCGATCCGGCGGGTACGATCAAGATTATTGCATACCAGGACGACGGGGTGCGGGCCCGCTTCCCTTGGATCGACCCGGCCCGCTTCGAGGAGGCGTTGCAGCTAGTGGGGCCGGGTTCGGCTCCCCGCGACACTTGGGAGGGCGCACGCGCCATCGAACAGCTCCTGCGGGTACTCCCACGCGGTCCAAGGCTGAGCTGGATCTTCCGGCTCCCGCTCGCACGCCCCCTCTTCGCGTGGGGATACCGCAACTTCGCCCGCAACCGCCGCCGCTTCGGGTGCGGGCACTGTTCGCTGGAGACTGCTTGCGACTGAGACCACGAGAGTCCGCACGCGACAAGTATGACCTTGCCTTTCCGGAGTGCCGCCATGCGACCATCCGCCGAAAACATGCTCAGACTCGTCCCTCTCCCTCTCTGCCTCGTCCTGACATCTTCGACGCGGCTGGCGCCGTCGCCGGCCCAGGACACGACCGGACCGCTTCCGGTGGAAACCCTCCTGTCGCTCTCCTCCACGGTCGGCGGCGAGACCCCGCGCTGGGCACCCGCCGGAGACTGGATCCTCCTGGGCGGCTCGAACCTGCGCCTGATTCGTCCCGAAGGCGGCGCCATCAGCGAACTTCCGGTCTCGACGGGGGGAAGCGGTCACTTTCTGGCCTCCGCAGAACCCCGCTGGTCGCCGGACGGCCGCTGGATCTCGTACGTATCCGACAAGAGCGGCACGCCCGAAATCTGGCTCTGGTCCCCGCAAGACGGAGAAGAGATGCGGATCACCGCCAACGGGGGACGCCTCGTCAAGGGATACTCCTGGTCGCCGGACGGGAGCCGCATCGCGTTTTCCGGCAACCGGAACGGACAATACGACGTGTGGACGGTGGAAGTCCCTTCCGGGGAGGGGCGCCGATTGACCGATGGCCCGCAGCTGGAGGTCTACCCAACCTGGAGCCCTGATTCACGCTCCGTCCTCTTCGTGAGACTCGATGTCGCATGGATGGACCACACCATCGTCGAGGTTCCAGCCGACGGGGGTGAGGAGCGGGTGATTGTCGAGGACGAGGACTTCTTCGACTATGGCGAAGGAGGAACGTTCGGCTATCCGCTGATCTCGCCGGATGGGTCCACGGTGATATTCCCATCCTACCGCTCCGGCTGGATCAACTACTGGAGCGTCCCCCGCTCGGGAGGCCAGCCGCGGCCGTTTGCTCCGGGCGAAGCCGACCAGACGGACGGCGTTTGGTCGCCCGACGGCGACTCGTTCGCGTACGTCGAGAACCACGGCGGCACCTATCAGCTCCGGACCGCGTCCGCGCACGGCGGCGAGTCCCGCGTCGTGGCGCGCCCCGCGTCCGGGGTCATCGGCGCGCCCCAATGGTCGCCGGACGGCAGCCGCATCTCCCACACGCTCGAGACTCCGACCCGTCCCGGGGACCTGATCGTCCACTCTCTCGATTCGGGGAAGGAATCCAGGCTCACCGACTCGATGCCGATCGAGGGAGTCGAAAATCGCCTGATCGCGCCGACCAAGGTGGAGTTCCAAAGTGGGGACGGGCTCATCATCCCCTCCTACCTCTACCAGCCGCCGGAGGGCTCGGGCGATGAAGACGGCCGCCATCCGGCGATCGTGTGGACCCACGGCGGACCCACGTCGCAATGGGAGGACAGCTTCGAGCGCTCGATCCAGTACTTCGCGCAGCGCGGCTACGTCGTCCTGCTGCCCAACGTGCGCGGCAGCTCCGGCTACGGCCGCGACTTCGAGGAGGCCAACGACGGCTGCTGGGGAAAGTGCGATTTCGCGGATGCGGTCGCGGCTGCGGAGTATCTCCGAACCCTGCGCTACGTCCACCCGGAGCGCATCGGCACCACGGGCACCAGCTACGGGGGCTTCATGTCGTGCGCGGCGTTGAGCTTCGGCGGTGAGACCTTCCAGGCCGTGATCGCGGCGTCCGGTTACTGCGACCGCGTCACCTTCTTCCAGGACGGCGAGTTCCGCCACCTGCAGCAGTTGCGCAAGGAGATGGGGCGGCTGGAGGAGCATCGGGACCGCTACCTGGCGAACTCCCCCTACTACCACATCGCCGATGCCCAGGTACCCGTCTTCGTGCTCCACGGCGAGGGACGCTACCCCGGCTCACCCCAGATGACCGAGTTCTTCCGCGAACTGCAGCGCCTCTACAAGCCGGCCCGCTACAAGGCCTATCCCCGCGAGAACTTCTACGTCCGGGGCTTCGACAACACCAGGCAAATGCTCGCCGACATGCAGGCGTTCTTCGATTACTACCTGCTCGGCAAGGACATCGAGCTACCCGGCGTCGGCTACCTTGAGGAACTGGAAGGGGTGAGCTACTGAGGCAGATCAGGAAGCTTCGGTGCCGCCAGCCTGAATGTAGTCTAGCGCAAGCTGCAGGAAACG
>JAAXGM010000082.1 GCA_012267435.1 Gemmatimonadota bacterium | reverse complement strand
TGGTCGACGAGGTCGGCATCGATCCCAACATCCGCGACAAGGACGGGTTCGCGCCCATCCACCACGCGGCCGCCCGGGGCGACAACGAGACCATCCTGTTCCTGGTGGAGCGGGGTGCCGACGTGACCCTGCTCAGCCGGCGGGGCCACACCGTCGCCGACATGGCGAACAGCCCCGAGCAGCGGGCTCAGCCGCATCCGGCGACCGTCGCCATGCTGGAGAAGCTGGGGTCGAAGAACAACCACAACTGCAGATCCTGCTGAAGCACGGGACCGCTCCCCGCCTGGTGCCGAACCCCTCGTACTTGTGCGAGGGGTTTGGTTTGGCCAACTGAAGCCGAGGACGTCGGCGAGCGTCCGCTTACGGAGCACGGAATGAAGCGTTACGCGTTGATGGCGATGGCATTCGCGCTGACCGGCCTTCCGGCGGAAAGCGCGGCCCAGGACACGGTGTGGAACCGCTATACCCTCGAAGGCCTGGGCGGCGTCTTCGTGAGCGCGCGGACGGGCGCCGCCTGCGCCGGCGCCGGGGTCACCGACGAGTCGGTGCGGGTCCAGGCCGAGGCGGCGCTGGCGGCCGCTGAGGTGGAGCTGCTGACCCAGGGCGAGATGCTCCGCAACCCCGGTCTTCCAGAGTTGCGCATCATCCTTGAGTGCGCGTCCGGCGACGGCGTGGCCGTGACCGGAGCGCTGGCCTTTTCGGTGGCGGTGCGCGTCCACCAGTCGACCCAGATGACGCGCGACAACCAAATCACGCTGTCGGAGGCCGTCACGTGGTTCACAACGGAACTGGGGATCGCCGCGATCGTCGACGCGCCGGCCGCTCTCGAAGCCGCGGTCGCGGCCAAGGTGGAGGAATTCGCCACCGCCTACACGGAGACAAACGGCGGAGGTGGCGGCAACCCGGGTTGAGGGCTCATCCGCTGTAAACGTGCGCGCAACAAGAAACGTTGCGCGGCGAACAACATCCAGTTGTCGGGCGTTCCTATTTCAGGGCTCGCGCAATCTCCCCGCGCACCCAAGCGTCGTCCTCCACCTCCACGCGCGCCCGCAGCGCGGCTGACGCCTCGTTCGACCCCGGGATTCGCCCCAGCCCCCATGCCGCGTGGCCGCGCACCAGCGGGGCTCTGTCCTGAAGCGCCCGGATCAGCACGGCAACCGCATCCTCGTCTCTCTGGTTCCCGAGCCCAACGCAGACGTTGCGCAACAGGCCGTCGCGCCTGGCCCGCTTGACGGGAGAGCCGCGGAAGGCGCGCGAGAACGCCGCGTCGTCCATCGCGAGCAGACGCTCGGCCAGTTCCGCCAGCGGGGGACCGTCCAGCTCCGGCCGCGTCCGGTAGGCCGGCTCGGCGGCGGGCGTCTGGAACTTCACGTTCCACGGACACACTTCCTGGCAGATGTCGCAGCCGTAGATGCGGTTGCCGATCGGAGCCCTCAGTTCACGCGGGATCGGCCCCCGGTGCTCGATGGTCAGATAGGAGATGCAGCGCCGGGCGTTCATGACCGGCGCCCCGCGCGCATTGCGGCCGAGCAGGGCGCCGGTGGGGCAGGCGTCGAGACAGCTCCGGCAAGTGCCGCAGCGGTCCTTGGCAAAGGGCTGGTCCTCCGGCAGCTCGAGGTTGAGGAGCAGGATGCCCAAGAAGAAATACGAGCCGCTTCGCGGGTCGATCAGCATCGTGTTCTTCCCCAGCCATCCCAATCCCGCGCGCATCCCCAGCTCACGCTCAAGGATGGGACCCGTATCCACGTACGCGCGCCCGGAGACGCGGTGTCCGACTTCTTCCCCGATCTCCGCGAGGAGCTTGACCAGGCGCTGCTTCATTACATCGTGGTAGTCGTCCCCGCGCGCGTAGCGGGCGACCACCGCGCGCGCGGGACCGTCGGGCCGATCCGCGGGAGCGGGATCAGGCTGGTAGTAGTTGTGGGTCACGAGCACGACCGAGCGCACGTCCGCCATGGTGAGGCTGAGGTCGCCCCTGCGGGCGATGGAGTCCTCGTGGGCAAGGTAGCCCATCTCGCCGTGGGCTCCCTCCTCGATCCAGCTCCGGTAGAAGTCCATGTGGCCGCTGGAGGCCGGGGCGGTGAAGCGAACCCGGTCGAAGCCGAGGACACGGGCACGGGCGCGGATGCGGTCGCGAAGGTCGGCGGCGGACCTCACGCTCACGGGGTCGCCGGGGCCCAGCGATCCCCGTCGCGCGCCTCGTACTTATCGAGAACCCGCTCCAGGGCGTCGTCGAGATCGATCCCCCGTTCGTTGGAGAGCGCGATCAGCACGAAGAGGATATCACCGATCTCGAGCGCCAGATCCTTCTCGGCTTCGTCGGCCCGCTTGGGTTTGGAGCCGAAGCGGTGATTGAGTTCGCGCGAGAGTTCCCCGACCTCCTCGACCAGGCGCGCGAGGTTTACGAGCGGAGGCCAGTAGCCCTCCTCGAATCGCGAGATCCAGGCGTCGACCCGGGCCTGGGCTTCCTTCAGGTCCATCTTCCGCAGGAGCGCAATTGGAACCTACGCGGCTTTCTTCTTGAGACGCCAGCGCTCATGGCTTCAGCACCAGCTTGCCGAAGACCTCGCCCGCCTCGAGCCGCTCGTGGGCTTCCCGCGCCCGCTCGAGCGGGAGGACTTCGTCGATGGGAGCCCGGATGACGCCATCGAAGACGAGCTGCATCACCCTGCGGTAGTCGGCGGGCGTGCCCATGGTGCTGCCGAGAATCGACGCCTTTTTCCAGAAGAGGAGGGGAAGGGTGGTCTCGCCGACGGGGCCGGTGGTGGCCCCGTAGCAGACTAGGCGGCCGCTCTGGCGCAGGGCGCGCAGATTCGCCTTCCAGGTGGCCGCGCCGACCGAGTCCACGATGAGGTCGACGCCCTGCTGGCCGGTGTCCCTCCGGAGAGCGCG
>JAAXGM010000081.1 GCA_012267435.1 Gemmatimonadota bacterium | reverse complement strand
CGCTCCCGCGCTTCACCATCTCGTGCGCCAGCGTGCACAGAATGCGCGCCCCCGAGCAGCCCACCGGGTGCCCGAGCGCGATCGCGCCCCCGTTCACGTTGACCCGCTCCGGGTCGAGGTCGAGCAGGCTCAGGCAGGGGATGGCCTGCGCGGCGAAGGCCTCGTTGACTTCGGCCAGCTCGACGTCCCCGGGACCGATGCCGGCGCGCCGGAACGCCCGTCGGGTGGCGGGCACGGGCCCGATCCCCATGCGCTGAGGTTCCACCCCGGCCACCGCGCTCGCGCGGATGCGGACCATCGGGGCGAGTCCCAGGCTGCGTGCCCGCTCTTCCTCCATCACCAGAAGCGCGGCGGCGCCGTCGTTGATGCCCGACGAGTTGCCCGCGGTGACGGTCCCGTCCTTCGCGAAGACGGGCCCGAGCCGGGCCAGCGACTCGGGGGTCACGCCGGCGCGCGGATGTTCGTCGGTGTCGACCACAACCGGCCCGCCCTTCCGCCTCGACACCTCAACCGGGACCAGCTCGTCCCGGAAGCGGCCGCCGGCGATGGCACGCTGGGCGCGTGTCTGGCTCTCGGCTGCGAACGCGTCCTGCTCCTCTCGCGTTACCCCGAATTCCTTCGCCACCACCTCGGCGGTCTGCCCCAGTCCGATGGTCCATTCGGAGGTGAAGGCGGGATTAGGAAAGCGCCACCCCAGCACGGTGTCGGCGACGGTCGGCGCTCCGCGCGCGTATCCTGCGGCCGGCTTCAGCATGACCCACGGTGCCCGGCTCATGCTCTCCACGCCGCCCGCGATGAACACCTCTCCCTCGCCGGCCGCGACGGCATGGAAGGCACTGTCGACCGCTTGCAGCCCCGAGCCGCACAGCCGGTTGACAGTTTGGCCGGGCACGGTGACCGGCAGCCCCGCCCGGAGCAGCCCCATGCGGGCGACGTTGCGGTTGTCCTCGCCGGCCTGGTTGGTGCACCCGAAGATCACGTCGTCGATGCCGGCCGGGTCGAGGCCGTTCCGGTCGACCAGGGCGCGGATCACCCCTGCCGCCAGGTCGTCCGGGCGCACCGCCGCGAGAGCGCCGCCGTGCCGTCCGATGGGGGTGCGGACGGCGTCGACGATGACCGCTCGCCTCATCCGTCCAGCGCCACCCAGACGCTCTTCACCTGGGTGTACTTGTCCAGCGCCGCCTGGTAGCCGAGGTCGCGGCCGAAGCCGCTCTGCTTGTATCCGCCGAAAGGCGACCCCGAGTCGTACTGGTTGTAGGTGTTGATCCACACGGTGCCGGCGCGGATCTCCCGGGCGATGCGGTGCGCCCGGCCCACGTCGCGGGTCCAGATGCCGGCCGCCAGCCCGTAGATGGTCTGGTTGGCCTTCTCGATCGCGTCGGCGGTATCCGAGAACGGGATGACCGCCGCCACCGGCCCGAAGATCTCCTCCTGCGCGATGCGCATCTCCGGGGTGACGTCCGCGAAGATGGTCGCCTGCACGAAGTTGCCCTTGCCGTCGACCGTGGCGGCCTCGCCGCCCGTCACCAGGCGGGCGCCGTCGGCCTTGCCGGCTTCGATGTAGCCGAGCACCACGTCCCGCTGCCCGCGGCTCACGATCGCCCCCATGCGCGTCTTCGGGCCCATCGGGTCGCCGACCGTCATCTTGTCCGCGCGAGCGGACAGCCCGTCCAGAAACTCCTCGTAGGCGGCCTCCTGCACCAGGATGCGCGAGCCCGCCGCGCACACCTCGCCCTTCCCGTAGAAGATGCCGGTGTTGGCGCCGCGCACCGCGCTCCCCAGGTCGGCGTCCGCGAAAACGATGTTGGGCGACTTGCCGCCCAGCTCGAGGGAGACCTTCTTCAGCGTCTCCGCCGCCTCCCGCATGATGGTCTTGCCGACCTCGGTCGAGCCCGTGAAGGCGATCGCGTCCACACCGGGATGGCGCACCATCGCCGCTCCGGCCCGCGTGCCGCGCCCCGGGACGACGTTCAGAATGCCTGGCGGAAAGCCCGCCTCCGCCGC
Organism: Gemmatimonadota bacterium; assembly: GCA_012267435.1. Taxonomy (GTDB): domain Bacteria; phylum Gemmatimonadota; class Gemmatimonadetes; order Longimicrobiales; family Gaopeijiaceae; genus BD2-11. The sequence goes on along the minus strand of JAAXGM010000081.1, from coordinate 4,812 downwards.
CAGTTCGCCCAGCATCAGCGCCGTAAGCGGCGTCTCCATGGCCGGCTTCAGCACCACCGCGTTCCCGCACGCCAGCGCCGGGGCAACCTTCCAGGTCGCGAGCGAGAGCGGAAAATTCCACGGCACAATGCACCCCACCACCCCCACGGGCTCGCGCAGGGTGTAGTTGAGGAACGGTCCCTTCACAGGGATGGTCTCGCCCTGGATCTTGTCGGCCAGCCCCGCGAAGTAGCGGAAGTTCTCCACCACGCTGGGCACGTCGACGTAGCGCGATTCGAAGATGGGCTTGCCGTTGTCGCGCGTCTCCGTCTCCGCGATCCGCTGGGCGTCGCGCTCGATCAGGTCCGCCAGCCGCCAGAGCAGCCGCGAGCGCTTGTGGGCGTCGGTTCGGCGCCAGGCCTTCGACGCGAGCGCGGCGTGCGCCGACTCCACCGCCCTCGCCACATCCTCCGCGGTAGCCTCCGCGACCTCGGCGAGCACCTCGCCGGTCGCGGGATTGGTGGTCGCGAAGGTGGTCCCCGATACCGAGGGCACCATCTCGTTGTCGATCCAGAGACCGCGTGCGGGCACGTCGCTCATCCCGCTACTTGCCCTGGAAGGCGGCACGGCGCTTCTCGACGTAGGCGGCGATCCCTTCCGTGGCATCTTCGCTCTGGAAGAGCTGCTGCTGGAGTTCGCGCTCGACGGCCAGGCCGGTCTCGAAGGGGATTTCGGCGCCGGTCTGGACCGACCTCTTGATGAGGCCCACCGCCTTGGAGGCCTTGGCCGGCGGGGTGAACTGCCCCGCGAATTCTAGGACCTTGTCCATGAAGTCGTCGCCGGACTCGGCCTCGATCACGCGATTGATGATGCCGTGGTCAAGGGCCTCGTCGAAGCCGAAGAGCCGGCCCGTGGTCATCATCTCGATGGAGCGCGACTTGCCGACCAGGCGCGCAAGCCGCTGGGTGCCGCCGGTGCCGGGCAGCACGCCCAGGTTGATCTCTGGAAGCCCGATGCGCGATCCGCCCGCGCGCGCGACCCGCAGGTCGCAGGCCATCGCGATCTCGAGCCCGCCGCCCACGGTGTGCCCGTTGAGCGCGCCGATGGTGAGCTTCGGGGTGTGCTCGAGACGGTTGAGGGTCTCGTTGGCGTGCAGGCAGAAGAAGTACTTGAAGGTCGGCGTGACCTCGTTCAGCATCCCGATGCTCGCGCCGGCGCTGAAGAACTTCTCGCCGTTGCCGGTGAGCACGATGACGTGCGCGTCCTCGTCCATGCGCGCCCGCAGTATGCAGGCGTCGAGCTGCTGCATCATGCCGTAGGTGTAGGTGTTGGCCGGCGGGTCATCGAGGGTCAGGATGCAGACGCCGTCGTGGACGTCGTAGTGGACCAGGGTCTGGTCGGTCATGCGGGTTTCTCCATGATGGATGGTGTGGAATCCGGGAAGCGGGGCGGCACAATTATAGTGCCACGGACCCGCAAAAAGGGTCGGATCCGATCCGGGCTCGGAGCCCGCCGGCCCGACGATGACCCCTCAGCGCAACGAACCGACCGAGCGCCCGGGCGTCCAGGGAGCGCCCGCGGCGGCCAGCGCCTCCTCCAGTTCAGCCAGCGCCCCCTCGATGATGCGAGCGAGGTCCTGCTCGACCGCGCCCAGGTCTCCCTCGGCGATCTCGATGTTGCGCCGCTGGGTCGCGGTCGGGTTCTGGCGGGTCTGCCAGTGACCTCCCACGACGTTGCCCACCCGGTTTGCAACCGACGGCACGCTGGGCTCGTTGAGGGAGCCGCGCAGCTGGTCCCCCTGGAGCCGCAGCCGGATGCCGGCGAATGCCTGCTCGACCTCGTCGATGCGCCCGAACAGCTCGGCCCCCGCGGCGGGCGTGCGCAGCAGCGCGGCGCGCATGTAGCCGAGCCGCTCCGACTGGCGCCCGAGTTCGGAGCCGGCCACCCCGACGCGCCGCTGCAGCTCGCTCACGCGGTGCTGAAAGGCCGCCACAGCCACGAAGTCGGTGCCCGGAGGCGCGTTCGGCACCGGCTTCACCCGGAAAGTCTGCGCCCCGCCCACCTCCTCCACGCGGTCCGCGGTGACGAGCACCAGTTGCGCCGAGTACTCGCCGGGAGGCGCCAGCGGCCCGGCCGGAGCGGACGCCCACGGCGGGACGAACGCCGGAGTGGTCAGGTTGATGGGGTTGGGCGCGGGTCTGCGCAGATCCCAGGTGATGCGGTGGAGCCCCGCACGTGCGGGACCCTCGACCCAGCGCACCGGGTCGCCGCTCGCGTCCGATACCCGCACCAGCGCCCGCGGTCCGCTCTCGGCGGCTTCGGCCCGCAGCGTCTCGTATCCGGGGAAGGGCACGTCGGTGCCCAGTCCGCGCATCGCGCGCTCCTCCTCCTCGCGCCGGTCCTCGGCCGTCGAAGGCACCTCCGGGAGGAAGTAGGTGAGCGTGGCCCCGAAGGGCGGGTTGGGCGCCGAGTAGGCGTCGGTCCCGAGCGTCGGGCGCCCGGGCGCCTGGTTGGGAACGCTGGGGATGTACCACCACGCGTCCCGCACCGGCCACACGCCCGCGCCGTCCTCCGCGGCCAGCGTCCCGCCCGCGATCTCGCGCAGCGGGGAATAGTCGTCCAGCACATAGAAGCCCCGCCCGAAGGTGGCGCCCACGACATCACCGTCCCGCCGCTGCAGCTTGAGGTCCCGGAAGGAGATGGTGGGCGCGCCCGGAAGGCGGTGCCAGTTCTCGCCCCCGTTGGGAGAGAAGTAGAGCCCCCACTCCGCCCCGAGAAAGAGCAGGTCGGCGTTCTCGTGGTCCTGCTGGATCGCCCACGCGATGGTTCCGTCCTCCAGATCCCCGGAGATGGACGACCAGCTCTCGCCGTTGTCGTCGCTTCTGAAGATGTAGGGCGCGAAGTCGCCGATCTTGTGCGCGTCCGCGACCGCGAACACCGTCCCGGCATCGTGCTGGCTGGCCTCGACATCGTTGATGAAAGAGCGCTCGGGGAGCCCCGGAAGCTCTGCGGTCCGGTTCCAGTTGCCGCCCCCGTCCGGACTGAAGTGGATCAGTCCGTCGTCGGTGCCGACGTAGAGCGCATCCTCCTGAACCGGGCTCTCGCTGATGGAGGTGATGGTGGCGTACATCGACATCGCGCCGTTGTCGTGCAGCGCGTCGAGCTCCCACACCCGGCCCATGAAGGGCAGTTCGTAGCGATTGGTGTTGGTGGTCAGGTCGCCGCTCACCGCCGTCCAGGAGTCGCCCCGGTCCTCGCTTCGCCACAGGCGCTGCGAAGCGAAGTAGAGCCGGTTCGTGGAGTGCGGGCTCACCAGAATCGGCGAATCCCAGTTCCAGCGCTCGGGCGGATCCCCGACTTCGGGCTGGGGCTGGATCTGGATGGCCTCATCGCTCCGGCGATCGACCCGATACAGGTTCCCCACCTGCGTCATCAGGTAGAGGATGTCGGGGTCGGAGGGATCGAACTGCACCCCGTAGCCGTCCGCGCCCATCGGGAAGTACCAGTCGGAGTTGCGCACCCCCTCGACATGGGTCGTGCGCGAGGGGCCCCACAGCGTCCCGAGGTCCTGCGCCCCGCCCAGAATCTCGAAGAACGGCTCTCGGTTGGACAGGGCGACCTTGTAGAACTGCGAGATGGGCATGTTGGGGAAGTGGCGCCAGGTCTCCCCTTCGTCGAAGGTCTCGTAGAGTCCGGCGTCCGTCCCCGCCAGCATGTGCCGGGTGTCCTCGGGGTCGAACCACAGGGCGTGGTTGTCGGAGTGCTTCTGGCGGCCGTCGCCCAGGGTCGCGAAGGTGGCGCCACCGTCGCGCGTGATCTGGTAGAACACGTCCATCTGGATCACCAGCTCCGCATCCGTCGGGGAGGCCTCGATCTCCTGGTAGTAGTGCGGGCCCGTGCCCCCGGAGATGTAGGAGTTGCGCTTCTCCCAGCTCTCGCCTTGGTCGGTGGAGCGGTAGAAGCCGCGCTCTTCTGCGTTCGCTTCGATGGTGGCATAGACGATGTCCGGGTCGGCCGGCGTGACCGCGAGCCCGATCTTGCCCATGTCGCCGGAGGGGAGGCCGCGCGTCACCTCGCGCCAGCTCGCGCCGCCGTCGGTGGACTTGTGGATTCCCGACGACGGTCCGCCCGCCATGTAGCCCCAGACGTGGCGCCGGCGCTGGAAGGCGGCGGCGTACACCACGTCCGGGTTGCCGGGAGCGAACTCGATGTCGGTGACCCCCGTATGCTCGTCGAGCGCGAGGACCCGCTGCCAGCTCGCGCCGCCGTCGGTGGTCCGGTAGACGCCGCGCTCGCCGCCGGCCGACCAGAGCGGCCCCTCCGCGGCGACCAGCACGGTGTTCCCGGCGTCGGGATGGATGAGGATCTTCCCGATGTGCTCGCTGTCCCCGAGCCCCACCTGCTCCCAGCTGCCGCCCCCGTCACGGCTGCGATAGATCCCCGAGCCCCACGCCACGTGCCGCCCGCTCACGTTCTCGCCGGTGCCCGCCCACACCACCTCGGGGTTCGCGGGGTCGAGGGCGAGGTCGCCGATGGAGTAGGTGGGCTGGTCGTCGAACACGGGGGTCCAGGTGACGCCGGCGTTGGTCGTCTTCCATACGCCGCCGGAGCCCACAGCCACATACCACACGGACGGGTCCCTGGGGTTCACCTCGATGTCGGCGATGCGACCCCCCGCAACCGCCGGGCCGATCTCCCGTAGGGACAGGTCGGAAAGGGCGTCGGCGACGGAGACTTGGGCATTTGCCGGCAAGGGCATCGTGCAGGTCAGGAGCGCGAGGGTGGCGAGCGAACGTCTGGTTGAGCGGGCGATGGCGGGCATGGCTGATATCC
>JAAXGM010000080.1 GCA_012267435.1 Gemmatimonadota bacterium | reverse complement strand
GAACACCGAGGACGTCTACGCGGGCATCGAGTGGGCCTCCGGCAGCGCGGGCGCGGAGAAGGTGCGCTCGTTCCTGGTGGACGAGATGGGCGCCAACGTGCGCGAGAGGAGCGGGATAGGGGTCAAGCCGATCAGCCCGTTCGGAACCCATCGTCATGTCGCCGCGGCGCTGCGCTACGCCGTTGCGCGCGGGCGGCGCTCGGTGACGCTGGTGCACAAGGGCAACATCATGAAGTTCACCGAGGGGGCGTTCCGGGATTGGGGATACGAGACCGCGGCCCGGGACTTTGGAGATGAGACGATTCCCGAGTCCGCCATCTGGGAGGGCGCGGATCCCGCGGGCCGCATCGTGGTCAAGGACCGCATCGCGGACGCCATGTTCCAGCAAGTGCTGCTGAGGCCTTCGGAGTACGACGTCATCGTGACGCCCAACCTCAACGGCGACTACCTGTCCGACGCGTGCGCGGCTCAGGTGGGCGGACTGGGGATGGCGCCGGGCGCGAACGTGGGGGACGAGGTCGCCCTCTTCGAAGCCACCCACGGGACGGCGCCCAAGTACGCCGGCCAGAACAAGGTCAATCCCGGGTCGCTGATCCTGTCCGCGGCGATGATGCTCGAGCACATGGGGTGGACGGAGGCGGCGGCGGCGGTCGACCGGGGCCTGGAGGGGGCCGTCGCGGCCCGAACGGTCACCTACGACCTGGAGCGACAGATGGAGGGCGCGACCAAGGTGTCGACCTCGGCCTTCGGACAGGCCGTGATCGACCACATGTAGGCGGACGCACATGCGGGTAGAAGTCGTTCGCGGGCCGTCCGGCCCGCATGACACGCCGCTCCTGGCAGGTTTTCTGTTCGAGGGGCGGGACGCTCCCCGCCTGGCCGCCCCGGGCTCGGTTCTGGGCCGCTCCGTGGCGCGCGCGGCCGACGATCTACGCGGCCGTTCCGGGAGCAGCCATCTGTTTCACGCCGACCCCGGAGACGGGGGCCCGCGCCGCCTCCTTCTGCTCGGCGCCGGCAAGCGGGCCGACTGCAGCTCCGAGGCCATCCGCCGGCTGGCCGCGCGCGCCGTGCGCAAGGCGTCCGAGCTGGGGGTCGAGCGGGTCGCCATCGACGGGCTGGGCACCCCTTCCATCGAGCCGGAGCGGTTCGGCCAGGTGGTGGCGGAGGGCGCCGTCCTCGCGGGCTGGCGCTTCAACGAACTGAAGACCCGGCCCGGCGACGAGGATCCGCCCCCCTCCACCGTCACGACCGTGGAGATCGCGGCGGAATCCGACCTCGATGCGATGCGGGCAGGCGCTCGCGCGGGGGCGATCATGGCGGAGGCGGAGAACTTCGCGCGCACCCTCCAGTCGCGGCCCGGGAACGTGGCCACGCCCAGCCACCTGGCCGAGAGGGCAAGCGATCTGGCCTCGGAGCTGGGGCTCGCGGTGCGGGTGCTCGGTCCGCGGGAGATGCAGGACGAGAACATGCTGGCGCTGCTGGCCGTCGCCCAGGGCTCTGCGCAGGACCCGCGGCTGATCGTCCTCGAGTACCACGGCGGAACCCGCGGCGCTGCTCCGCTGGTACTGGTGGGCAAGGGGCTGACCTTCGACGCGGGGGGCATCTCGCTCAAGCCGGCCAAGGGCATGGAGGACATGAAGTTCGACATGTCGGGGGGAGCCGCCGTCCTGGGCGCCGTGCGAGGCATCGCCCGCCTCGGCCTGGACGTGAACGTGGTGGGCATCGTCCCCAGCTCCGAAAACCTCGTGAGCGGAAGCGCGGTCAAGCCGGGAGACGTCATCGGGTCCCGGGAGGGCAAGACCATCGAAGTGATCAACACCGACGCCGAAGGCAGGTTGATTCTGGCCGACGCTCTGTCGTACGCGCGCACCTTCGAACCGGACGCCATCGTGGACTGCGCCACCCTTACCGGCGCCTGCGTCATCGCGCTCGGACACCACGCGTCCGCGGTCTTGGGGACCGATGACGCCCTCGTGGAGGAGCTGCGCGCCGCAGGCGATCTCAGCGGCGAGCGCTGCTGGCCGCTGCCGATCTGGCCGGAATACCGCCGCCAGCTCGACAGCCATACCGCCGATCTGAAGAACGTGGGCGGGCGTCCCGCCGGCACCATCACGGCCGCATGTTTCCTGCGCGAGTTCGTTGGGGACGTGAAGTGGGCCCATCTGGACATCGCCGGCACCGCGTACGGGGAGGGGAAGCTGCCCTACCAGCGACCGGGCGGCTACGGGGCTCCCACCCGGCTGCTAATCGAGTGGGTCAGGGCACGGGCCGCGTGACGTCGATCCGCGACACGGCAGTCGCGCCCCGCTCCCCCGGAGGCGGGGCGTTCGCGTCTCCGGGCGTCGGTCTTCCGATGCCCCGGCGCCTCCCGCGCACCCCCCGCTACGGCGCCATCCGGCTCGCCATCCTGTTTTGCCTGCTTCCCGGGCGATCCGCGGCCCAGGAGCCCCCGGACACGGTGCCTCCGGCCGACACCGCCGCAGTCGATTCCCTCGCGGCCGCGGCCGACTCCCTCGCGCCGCCGGTGCCCGACTCCCTGGCCGCGGACTCGCTCCTCGCGGCGGATTCACTCGCGGACTCCCTCGTCGTCCAACTCTTCCCCGAACTCCCCGATCCCTCCCGCGGCGGATGGGCCACCGGGGTGTGGGAATGGGACCGCGAAGCGCTGCTCGCCAACCAGGCGCTCTCGCTCGCGCAGCTTCTGGATCAGATTCCGGGGACCATCGCGCTGAGAGGAGGCGATTTCGGAACCCCCAACACCGTGACCGCCTTCGGGGGCGGAGGCGGGCGCGTGCGCCTCTACATCGACGGCTTCGAGATGGTCCCGCTCAGAGCCGGCGCCCCCGACCTGGCGCAGGTCGGGCTGGCTGGCTTCCAGCATGTGCGCGTGCGCCGTTCCACCGACGGCCTGCGCGTGGAGCTGACCAGCCTCGAAGTCGATGACCCACGACCCTATTCCCTGGTGGAAGTGGGAACCGGAGACCTTCAAACCAACATGCTGCGGGCGACCTTCTCCCATCCCGCCTCCCTGGGGGGAAGCCTGGCGTTCACGCTGGACCGCCTCGACACCGAGGGCACGGGGCGCAGGGAGCCTGGAGCCACGACCGGCGGCTGGCTCCGCTACACTCGCCACCTGGGCTCGCGCGTGAGTCTGCGCGGAGAGCTGCGCCGCATCTCGGCTTCTCGTCCGAGCGCGCTCTACACGCCCGCGCAGCATGGCAGGAGCGACTGGAACCTGCGTGCCCGCGCCAACCTGCTCCCCGGCGTCACCGCGGAAGTCTTCACCGGAAGATCCTCCACGACCGCTCCGGTGGACGAGGCAAATCCCGATTCGGCCGTGGCTTCCCTCAGCCGCGGCCAGACGGGCATCCGGCTCGCCGCCGAGCACGCCTTTGGAGAGCGCCTGGGTGTGTGGACCACCGGACGCTGGGCATCGTTGGGCGGCGACGCGTGGCCCGAGCGGACCTTGGAGGTGGCTGGCGGCGTGCACACGTTGCTGGGAGGGGTGGAGGGAGACTGGAGCCGGGAGAGATGGCTCGGGAGGGATCTCTCGCTCCGAAGCCTGCGCGCGTGGACGGCGCCCCTGTTCGGCCTCTCGTTCTTCGGCGAGACCCGGGACGGCGCGACGGGGGTTCCCTTCCGCTTCTTCGATCCCCGCGACACCATCCCGGAGATCCCCCGGCTTGCCGGGCCTCCCGTCTCCTTCACCACCGAGCGGAGCTCCACCCGCGTCGGGGCGCAGTTCGCGTGGCGCGGCCTGTCCCTCGGGGCGGCCCGGGTCGAGCTCGAGCAGGATCGGCTCGCGCCCTTCGGGTTCCCGATGGACTCCGCGGGCGTGGTGCAGGAGGCCGGGCAGCGCTCGGGAATCGAGGCCAGCGCCCGGGTGCCCCTGTACTTCAACGGCCTCTACGCCGGGGTGTCCTACCAGCTCTGGGACAAGGATGCGCCCGACTGGCGCTATCTGCCGGAAGAGAGCTGGAACGGGCGGCTCGGATACCACAGGACCTTCCTGGCGACGGAGAACTTCGAGATCTGGACCGAGGTCGGGGTGGAGGGACGCGAGCCCATGGTCGTGCCCTTCATGGCGCCGGGGGACCCCGGGGGCGGACTGCCCGGAGAAGCGGACCCCGAGGGAGAGACGGCGGTGCCCGGGTTTCTCACGGTGCCCTATCACCAGAGCTGGTACTTTCGCCTGCAGCTCCGGATCCTGACGTTCCATCTCTTCGTGCTGACCGAGAACTTCACCGCGGAGCGGGAACTGCAGGACTTCCCGGAGCGGTTCCTCCCCGGCGGCCGGTCCATCTACGGGATCAAGTGGACGCTCTGGAACTAGCAGCCCGCGGACGAACTCCCCCCGGCATTCGAGCGGCGATGCATCCGCGCTGGATCGCGCTGCCCTGCGTTGCCTCTTGGCCCAATAGCGCTGCAAGTCGGCCTTCAAGACGCCTTGCCAGGGCGGTGCCTCGCCGCTCTCGGTGC
>JAAXGM010000079.1 GCA_012267435.1 Gemmatimonadota bacterium | reverse complement strand
CGCCTACGCGGTGGGCTGGTGAGGAAGCCCCCTACTCCGCGAACGCCTCCCGGATGATGCGCCGCTGGCCCTTCATGTGGTCGGACATCTTGCCCTCGGCCGGGCTGGACCACTCCGGGCGTGAAGCCTGACGTAACGTCAGTGTTTCGGGCATGAGAGCCCGCAGGAGAGGTGCGACATAGGCGCGCGCGCCCATGTTGCGGGGCTCTTCCTGTGCCCAAACGACCGAGCTCAGGGCCGGCAGGCTCGCCAGCAACCCCGCGATCTCGCGCCGCGGGAACGGATAGAGCTGCTCGACCCTGGCCAGCACCGCATCCTTCGCGTCGGCGCGCTCCCCGCTCGCGAGGAGATCGTAGTAGACCTTGCCGCTGCAGAGGATGAGCCGGGTCGCGGATCGACGGGCTTCATCCCCCGTGTCTTCGGCCAGCACCGGACGGAAGCCCCCGCGGGCGAGCTCCGAAGCCTGCGAGCGGGCCAGCTTGTGGCGCAGAAGGCTCTTCGGGGTCATGACCACGAGCGGACGCTCGGGGGTGTGCGCCTGGTGGCGCAGCAGGTGGAAGTATTGGGCGGATGTGGTGGGGTTGGCGATCCGCATGTTGCCGGCGGCGCACATCTGGAGAAAGCGCTCCAGGCGGGCGCTCGAGTGCTCCGGGCCGCGCCCCTCGTAGCCGTGCGGCAGCAGCAGCACGAGCCGCGAAAGCTGCCCCCATTTCGCTTGTCCCGACACCACGAACTGGTCGATGATGGGCTGGGCCACGTTGGCGAAGTCGCCGAACTGCGCTTCCCAGATGACGAGATCGCGCTCCGCGCCCACGCTGTAGCCGTACTCGAAGCCCAGCACCGCGGTCTCCGACAGCGGCGAGTTGTGGATCTCGAAGCGGGCGCCGCCCATGGCTGCAAGCGGCGCGTGCGACGACCCGGTCTCGGCGTCGTGGAAGACGAGGTGTCGATGGCTGAAGGTGCCGCGCTGCGCGTCCTGCCCGCTGAAGCGGACGGGAATCCCCTCCCGGAGCAGAGAACCCAGGGCGAGCACCTCGGCGTGGGCCCAGTCGAGCGACGATTCCCCGGTGAAGTCGCTCCGGCTCCGGTCCAGCTGCCGGCGTAGCTTGCGGTTGACGGAGAAGCCCTCCGGCACCGCCATCGAAGCCGCGTTGATCTCCGCGAGGGTCTCAAACGGGAGGGCGGTCGCGCGGGCATCACGGTCCCACGCTTCCCTCGGATCCCCGTCGTCCTCCGCGACGACATCCGCGTCCGGGCCGGCCGCGTCTCTCGCGGAGAGTTTCGATGAATCGGCCCCGGCCTTCCCGGCCTCACCGGAGTGCTTCGCGGCGGTGGCCGCCACCAGCGCCTGCCGAAGGCGATCGGTGGCGTCGCCACGGGCCGCCGCGACCTCGTCCGTCGTGACGACCCCGGCCTTCACCAACGCCTCGGCATGGAGGGTGAACACGGTGGGATGCGCCCGGATGCGCTCGTACAGGCGCGGCTGGGTGTAGACCGGGTCGTCCCCCTCGTTGTGCCCGTGCCGACGATACCCGATCAGGTCCACCACGATGTCGTCGTGGAATTCCGCCCGGTACGCCATCGCCAGGCGCATCGCGGCGAGGCAGGCGGGAGGATCGTCGGCGTTCACGCGCAGGATCGGAATGTCGTAGCCCTTGGCCAGATCCGAAGCGTAGCGGGTGGAGCGGCCCTGTTCCGGGTCGGTGGTGAAGCCGATCTGGTTGTTGACGATCAGGTGGACCACCCCGCCCGTCGCGTATCCCGTCAGCCGGGCGAGGTTGAGCGACTCCGCCACCACGCCCTCGGCGGCGAACGCGGCGTCGCCGTGAATGAGGAGGGGCACCACCGCGGCCGTGTCCGGTGCGTCATCCCGGCGGGGACCCGCGAACTGGCGCGCCCGGGCCAGCCCCGCCACCACCGGGTTGACGAACTCCAAGTGGCTCGGGTTGGGGGCAAGCGTGACCCGCACCCTGCTTCCGTCGCGCAGGACGTGGTCGCGGGTGGCTCCGTGATGATACTTCACGTCCCCGATCCCGCTCTCGTCGTCCGGCAGGGTCAGAATGCCGTCCGGGGCCGGGGCCGCGCCCTCGAACTGGCGCAGGATGTCGTCGTAGCCGACGCCCACGCTGTGCGCGAGCACGTTCAGCCGGCCCCGGTGGGCCATCCCCATGACGACTTCCCGGCATCCCCGAGCCGCCCCCACCTCGATCACCAGGTCCACCATGGGCACGAGCATGTCGTTGCCCTCCAGAGAGAACCGCACCTGTCCCGGATAGACCCGGTGCAGGAACTGTTCCAAGCCTTCCACGCGGGCCAGGCGGATCAGCAGTTCCACCTGCTCCTCCGGGGTCGGCGGCTGCGCGTGGGCACCCGATTCCACCTGGTGCCAGAGCCAGCGCACCCGCTCCGGCGACTCCAGGTGCTCGAACTGGTACCCGATGGATCCGCACCAGGCGCGCTCCAGCCGCTTCAGGTAGTCGGGTACCCGTTCATCGCCATCGTTACCGAGGACGGTGGAGGCCGGGAGCGCCTCCAGTTGTTCCATGCTGGTGCCGAAGAAGGAGGGATCGAGTTGCGGGTGCCCCGGGGGATCGCTCCCCAGCGGGTCGATGCGGGCCAGCTGGTGCCCGTGGTCGCGGAAAGCCTGCACGAGCGACGTGGCCCGGGCGACGAGGTGGAGAAGCTCCCGCATCGCGCGCAGAGTGGCGCTTCGGCGAGGTGCGGGCGCGGGCGGCGGGGCGGGACGGGAGGGCGCGTCCCGCGGGGGAGCGGGCTCGGAGCCGCGCGGCGGGCGCCCGGACGCCCCAACGGGACGGGCGGGCGGAGCGGCTGGCGACGGGGACCGTTCCGCAGCCTCCCTCGCGAAAATCGGGCGCCAGTGGGCGGACACCGACTCCGGGTCGGCCAGATACCGTTGGAACAGCTCCTCCACGTATCCGGCGTTCGGCCCGCTGAACAACTCGGACGAGGGCATGGGTCGCGACGTCTTCCCGTGCGGACGGCAGCGTTGGGGGGAGTGGAAGATAACCGGAAGACTCTTCAAGTTGTACGGACCGCGCGCCCGCCCCTCCCACCACGCCCGGAGAAGTTTTGCTCCAACCGCAGCCAAGCGCCCCCACGGTCCGCGAACCCGTCCGGCGAGTGACCGAGGAGATACGGCATGGACGGATTCCCCTGCGCGTGCACCCCGAGTGGGCGCGCGCCTTTCCGTGGGTCGTTCAGGGAACCACGGTCCGGACCGGCCCCGCTGCCCGGCAGGCAGGCCACGACCGCGCCGAACGCACCCGCGCAGGCGAACGCCCGGCCGCCCGAGCCGCCAGCGGAACAGGCGGGGACGCCGACTTTGGACTGTTCACGGACGCGGCGGCGGGCGCGGTGATGAAGCGGTGGGAATCTCTGGCGGAGGACACGGGATGCGGCAGTTTGATTCATGCCCGCCAGGTCCACGGGTGCGCGGTCACCCTGCACGAGGCGATCCCGCCAGGTCTCCTCGTGGTCCCGCCCTGCGACGGGCACGCCACGCGGCAGGGCGGCACATTGCTCGCGGTCTCCGTGGCCGACTGCGTTCCCGTCTTCGTGGTCGCCCCGCGCGCCCGGGCCGTGATGCTGCTGCACGCGGGATGGCGGGGGGTCGCCGGCGGCATCCTGGAAGCGGGCCTCGCGATGCTGGAACGGGACTTCGCAACCCGGGCGCGCGAGGCCCACATGCACATGGGGCCGGCCATCTGCGGGCGCTGTTACGAAGTGGGCCGGGAAGTACGCCAGGCGCTGAGGCTGCCCCGGCCGGCTTCCCCCGGCCGGGCGGTCGACCTGCGGCGCGTGCTGGTCGACCGCGCCCTCGCCGCGGGCGCCGATCCCGCACACCTGACGACCTCGACGTTTTGCACCCGGTGCGCGGACGCGCCATTCTTCTCGCACAGAGGCGGGGATGCCGGGCGCCAGATCGCGGTGCTGGGCATAACCCCGGACGACCCCGTCCCCCCCGGAGGGGAACGGCTCGACGACCATGGCCGGGAGCGTAACCGCCAACCCGTGGAAGACCGCTAGTGGACCGTTCCCTGCACGACTTGCGCGCGGACCCCTCGGTGGGGCTTTGCTCGGTGTGCGCGAACAGCAGGGTGACGGGAAACCGGCGAGGCTCCATCTTCTGGCTCTGCCGGCTCTCGGCCGAGGATGCGCGCTTCCGGCGCTACCCGCGCCTCCCGGTGGCGCGTTGCCCGGGATTCGAGCCTGCCGCGCGGCCGGGAAAGGTGGACGAGGACCGGAAGGACCAGGAGCGACAGGCCCAACACGACGCGGACCAGGAACGAAACTGAACCGGGAGAATCGGAAATGAGCGAACCCTTCTACGTGTCCAGAGTGGAATTCGAGAAGGTGGCCGGTGCGCGCAGGCGCGGGCGGCTTCCCGCCGGAGCCACCGTCGAACTCGGCGTCCACGGACCGGTCAAGAGCCACTACCGGCTCGATGCCGAGCCGGATCGGCCCCTCGCCGTGGACTACGTCGTCGCCGCGGCGGGCGGGTGACTGCTCGGAACCCTCAACGGCGCACTGGAGGTGCGCGGAATCAGCCTCACCCCGGACCAGATCAGCGCCCGGGCGGAAGGCTTCAACGAAATGGCGGGCGGGCTGCCGGTGCTCACGCGCATTCACGTCCACTATCAGCTCTCGGTCCCCGAGGGGACGCGCGCGCCCACCGACCGCGCCCTCGCCAGCCATGTCGACAAGTGCCCCACGGCCGCGAGCCTCCGGGACGCCATCGACATCACCTGGAGCGCGGACATCGTCGAGCACGGCCGTGCCTGAGCTGCTTGCGCAGACGATCGTCGGCCTCTCCCTCGCGGTGCTGGCCCTGCTGCTGCCGTTCGCCGCCCACCGGACGTATCTGCTGCTGCTCAGCCGCCGGCCGCCCCCGGAGCTGCCGCGCAGATGGGTTGGCCGGTTGCCGCGGGTCACGGTCCAGCTTCCCCTCTACAACGAGGCTCCGGTCGCCCGCAGGGTGATCGACGCCGCGTGCTTGCTCGACTATCCGGCGCGCGCCCTGGAGATCCAGGTGCTGGACGACTCCACCGACGAAACCGTGGACCTCGTCGCCCGGCGGGTGGCGTGGTGGCGGGCGCGGGGCGTGAACGTGTGCCACATCCGCCGGCGGCGGCGGTCGGGCTTCAAGGCGGGAGCCCTGGCCGCGGGCGTACGCCGCGCCCACGGCGAGTTCCTGCTCGTGCTGGACTCGGACTTCGTGCCCGAACCGGATCTCGTCAGGAAGCTGCTGCCACCCTTCCAGCTGCCCCGGGTGGGGATGGTGCAGGCGCGTTGGGATCATCTCAACGAAGACGCCAACTGGCTCACCCGCGCCCAGAGCCTGCTTCTCGACGGGCACTTCTTCCTCGAGCACGGAGGACGCTACCGGGGCAACCTCTTCTTCAACTTCAACGGCACCGCCGGCATGTGGCGCCGCAAGTGCCTCGAGGACGCGGGCGGATGGCAGGCGGACACCCTCACCGAGGACCTCGACATCAGCTACCGCGCGCAAATGCACGGCTGGCGCTTCGTCTTCCTCGAGGATGTCGGGGTTCCCGCGGAGCTCCCGGACCAGACCGGCGCCTTCGAAATCCAGCAGCGGCGATGGTCCCAGGGAGGGATTCAGACGGCGCGCAAGCTCCTCCCGGAACTGCTGCGCGGGCCCTGGCGGCTCTCGGTGAAGAAGGAGGCGGTGATCCATCTGTGCGGACATATCGCCTACCCGCTCACGCTCCTCCTCGGGCTCCTGATCTATCCCTCCGCCCTGGCCCGGCGCGCGCTCGGCGGGGAGGAGTTCCTCGTCGTCGACCTGTTCGTCTTCTTCCTGGCCACCATTCCCTTCGTCATCTACTACACGGCCGCGGGCAGGAAGCGGAACCGTCCCTGGGGCGGCCTGCTGCCCGCCGTGGCCGTGACCCTGGCAACGGGCGTCGGGTTGACGGCGCCGGCGACGCGGGCGGTGCTGCGCGGCCTGGCGGGCCGTGGCGACAGCTTCGCGCGAACGCCCAAGAAGGGCAGCGGCGGCGTGGTTCGCGAACGCCCGGGAAGCCAGACTCCGGACACTCTCTTCAAACTGGCGATGGCGATGGTGATGAGCTTCTTCTCGGGCGCCGCGATTCAGGCTGGGCTATATGCCTCGGTCCCGTTCCTGATGCTCTTCGCCCTAGGCTACTGGAGCCTGGGGGTCGGCGGCCTGAAGCGCTTCGGAAGGGAGCCGCGCGTCCCACAGCAGCAGCGCGTAGAAGGGCGGCCAGAGGAGGAGAACCGTCCAAAGGGGTCTCGGCCACTCGCCGGTCTCCAGGTACGGACCCAGACCCCAGTACGTGACGAATGCGAGGCCGCTTAGCAGGATCCAGGCGCGGTTCCGGCGCAGGGCCGCGAAGGGCAGAATCCAGAGCGCGTACCAAGGATGGAATGTCGGCGACAGAAGCAGTCCGGCCCCGAGGATCCAGAAAAGGGCCCGCTCCGCATTGAAGTTCCTGAATGTCGCCCAGGCCACGACCGCGAGCACGAGCACGCCGGACAGGTAGCGGGACGCTCTCGGCCCCGGCAGAACGGCTTCGATGACGGCAAAGGCCCCCTCGTAGGCGCGCCAATGTTCCGCGTAGGTGGCGAGACCGGCCCAGAGGGCGGATCCCGCTTCGGCATAGGGAAGATGGAAGAGGACCAACACGATCGCACACGCCGCCGCCAAGCGCACTCCGTAACGGCGGGTGAGCGCCGGAAGCGCGACGATGGGCGCGAACTTGGCGAGGGCCGCGAGGGCCAGCACCGCACCCATCGCCCACGGCGCCAAGGGCCTCGGTGCGAAACCCGCGCCGGAGGAGCCGGCAACGGGATCGATGCCGGGCGTGTCCGGAGAGTCGTCGGTGGACCCGGTTCCGCGCGCGGGCAGGGCGAGGAAGACCACGGCCACGAGCAGGAGGACGCCGAGCGACTCGAAGTGACCGCTCCAGGCCGTCTCGACCACCAGCAGCGGCGACCAGGCGAAGAGCACGAGGGTTCCGGGGACGGAGCGCCCGGTTCGGTGGGCTACCTTTGCCAGCAGCAGACAGGCGGCCAAGTCGGCGAGGGTCCACAGCACCTTGAGCGCCAGCATCGACCCACCCGCGAGCGCGCCCGCCGCGAACACCATCTGCGCGAAGGGTGGGTATATGGTGGAGATGGACGGATTGTTGATGCGCGCGTGCCAGGCGGTGCGAATCGATTCGAGTTCGGGCGCATCCGGCGGGTGCAGGTAGGGGCTGATGCCCGCCAGCTGCACATGCCCGTCCCAGAGGTAGCGATAGATGTCGTCGGACAGAAACGGAACGCAGGGGAGTAGAACCACGCGGAAGAGGAAGGCGAAGCCCCAGATGAGGGGGGTGTCGGCGCGCCCGTCGAATGCGGCGCGAGCCGCCCCACAGTAGACCGCGAACGCACCTGCAAGGAGGGCGAGGCGTGGAAACGGAACCCCGGCTTCGGGCCACCAGCCCAGAGCCGTCAGAAAAACCAGTTCCAGGAAACCCAGGACGATCGGCGTCCGCGCGCCCCGCGCGCGCGGTCGACTCACCGTTCCCCCGCTCCTGATCGCCCGCCCGCCATGCCGCCTTCCCCACCACCCCCGGCCCCTCCCGCAACCGGCCGCGTGGCGGTGCTCATCCCCGCGCTCGACGAAGAGCCGACCATCGCGTCGGTGATGCGCGCGTTGCCGGCCGGGCTGGTCGACGAAATCGTGGTCGCCGACAACGGCTCGCGGGACGCCACCCCCCGGATCGCGCGCGCTCTGGGGGCGGTCGTGGTGGCCGAGCCGCGTCTCGGATACGGCTCCGCCTGCCTGGCCGGCATGCGGCACCTCGCCGGGCGGCCACCGGCCATCGTGGTCTTCCTGGACGCGGACGGGAGCGACGATCCCTCCGGGCTGGCGCGGCTGATCGAGCCCATCCGCTCGGGCGCGGCCGACATGGTGCTGGGGGTGCGCACCGGCGACCCGCCCGGCGTGCCGCTGCACGCGCGCATGGGCAACCAGGTCGTGCTCATGTGCGCACGCCTCCTCTTCGGCCTGCGCTTCCGCGACATGCCTCCCTTCCGCGCCATTCGCTACGATCGCCTGTGCGAGCTGCACATGGATGACCGCAACTGGGGCTGGACCCTACAGATGCAGATCCGTGCCGGCCGACTCCGCCAGCGCATCGTCGAGATCGATGTCCCGTACACTCGCCGGGCGGGGGGTGTTTCCAAGATCAGCGGCACGTTGAGCGGTTCCCTGAAGGCCGGCGCCAAGATGTTCTATACTCTCGCCCGCGAGAGATTAATGTTCGTGAGACAATACAGATGAACGACACGGATACCGAAGTCATGCCCCGCGCGCGGGACGCATCGTCCGTCATCGACGACGTCCGCAGCCGCCTCGGGCGCATCCTCCCCTGCGGGGAAGCCGAGCTCGCGGCGGACTTCGCGCGGCTCTTCCTCGCCAGAGCGCCCGCCCTCTATCTCCGCGAGCGGAACCCGGTGGCGCTCGCGCGGCTGACGGCGGACGCGTTCGCGTTCCTGCGGGAGAGCCGCCCGGACCGGGTGGACGTGTGCGTCTTCAACCCCGCCACCGAGCCGGAAGCGCGGCGGGCTCCCGTGACCGTGATCCGCACCAACGTGGGCGAGCGCCCGTTTATCGTGGACTCGATCCGCGAGCACCTGCACTCGCGCGATATGACCATCGAGCACTTCATCTACCCGCTCCTGGGGATCGTGCGTCACGAGGGCCGCATCCTGCGCATCGTGCCGCCCGCCGACGCGGATGAACGGGAATCACTCATCCACTGCGAGATCTCACGTGTGACCGATCCCGCCGTCCTCGAATCGCTTCAGCAGGAACTCGAGCAGCGTCTCGAGGACGTGGTGCGCGCCACCGACGACTTCCGGCCCATGCTGGCCGCGCTGGAAGGGTCCATGAAGACGCTGGAGGCCCGCGCCCGCCAGCTGCCCGACCTCGCCGGCGAACTTGACGAGATCCGGGCCTTCCTCGCCTGGCTGCGCGACGACGGCTTCGTCTTCCTGGGGCACCGGCGCTACGACATCGCCGACGACCCGCACACCGGCGAGTCCCATGTGATGGTGGAGCGCGGTTCCGGCCTCGGCATTCTGCGTGACGAAGAGCGTTCGGGCTACGTGAACCCGATTCCCCTGGCATCCATGCCCGACACCCTGCGACAGCTCCTCGCCGACGGTCCCCTGTTGCTGATCGGCAAGACAAACGCCCGTTCCACCGTGCATCGGCTGGCGCACATGGACTACATCGGCGTCAAGAAGCTGGATTCCGAGGGACGACAGGTGGGAGAGGAACGCTTTCTGGGCCTCTTCACGTCGAAGGCGTACGGCGACCACGCGGACCGGATCCCCATCCTGCGCCAGAAGCTGCGCTGGATCCTGGAGGACGCCGGGGCTCAGAAGGGAGCCCACGACTACAAGGAGATCAACACGATCTTCAACTCGATGCCGAAGGAGGAACTCTTCCTCAGCTCGGCACGGGAAATCGCCAAGGACGTCAGAACAGCGCTGACCTCGTACCATACCACCGGGGTTCAGGTGACCCGCCGGGAGGACCCGCTCCGGCGCGGGGCGTCGTTCATGGTCATCATCCCGCGCGAGAAGTTCTCCGCCAAGGCGCGCAAGGCGATCGAGAAGGCGTTCGTCAACCTCCTCGACGGCGAAGTTCTGAATTATCACCTCGCGATGGGCGGCGGAGAGCAGGCCCGGCTCCACTTCTACCTGCGAGTGCGCCCCGAGCTGCTGGACGTCGTCACCGACCTGGAGCTCAAGCGGCTCGTTCAGAAGCTCACCCGCGACTGGGCCGACCGGGTGGGCGACGAGCTGGGACGGGTCAGGCCGCGGGGCGCGGCGCGGCGCCTGACCCACCGCTACGCCGCCGGCTTCGGCGCGGACTATCGAGCCGTTGCCGACCCCGACGTGGCCGCCCGCGACATCCTGCAACTGGAGGCGATGGTCGCCGACGGACGCAGCCTAGCCATCGCCCTCTCCAACCCGGAGGACAGCGCCGTGGCGCCGGGCGACCGGGTGACCGAGCTTCGCCTCTACCGGCTCGGGCCCCGCCTGGTTCTGTCGCACTTCATGCCCATCCTCGAGAACGCGGGGCTGCGGGTGATCGCGGAAAAGCCGGCCCAGCTCCGGGGACCCGGAGTGCCCGAAGGCGCCGTCCATACCTTCGCCGTGCAGACCTCCGGCAAGTCTCCGCTCGATCTCCGGAAGGTCGGCCCGGTCCTTGTGGACACCATTCTGGCGGTGAGCGCGGGAGACGCCACCAACGATCGGCTCAACGCCCTGGTGCCCACCGCGCGCTTGGCGTGGAGGGAAGTGGAGGTGCTGCGGGCCTACGTAAGCTACGCCTTCCAGCTCGGCGCGGTGCCGAGCCGGGACTCCATCGTCGATGCCCTCCTCAACTATCCCCGCATCGCCCGGCTGCTCTTCGGTTTCTTCGAGACCCGCTTTCAGCCGCGGGAACAGGCGCGGGTTCGCCGCCAGGCCGGCATGGAGGCAACGCGCGCGAAGCTGCTCGCCGCCCTGGACGACGTCCACCTGCTGAGCGACGACCGCGCCCTGCGCCATCTGCTGACGCTGATCGAGGCCACCGTGCGCACGAACTACTACGCGACCGGGGGGAGCAGGCCGACGGAGCGGTCGGGCGGCGTTCCGTACATGTCGTTCAAGGTGATGGCGCGCGCGTTGACCTCGCTGACCCGTACCAGTCTCCTCTGCGAGGCGTGGGTGCGCTCGGCCCGGATGGAGGGCGTGCACCTGCGAGGCGCGCGCGTCGCCCGGGGAGGCATCCGCTACAGCGACCGCCCGGACGACTTCCGGACCGAGGTGCTGGGGCTGGCGGAAACCCAGATCGTCAAGAACTCGGTGATCGTCCCCGCCGGCTCCAAGGGCGGATTCGTCATCCTCGACCAGCCGTCCCTCTCGGTGGCCATCCGCAGCGAGGTGGAACGGCAATACCGGACGCTCATGCGGGGGCTCCTCGACCTGACCGACAACCTGCACGGGGGGGCACCGGTCCCTCCCGACGGCGTGGTCTGCCACGACGACCCCGACCCGTATCTGGTGGTGGCCGCCGACAAGGGAACGGCCAGCTTCTCCGACGTCGCGAACGCGGTTGCGGACGACTACGGCTTCTGGCTGGGCGACGCCTTCGCCTCCGGAGGCTCCAACGGATACGACCACAAGGAACTGGCGATTACCGCGCGCGGCGCGTGGGAGTGCGTGAAACGCCACTTCCGGGAGATGGGCAAGGACATTCAGTCGGAGCCCTTCACGGTGGTGGGCATCGGGGACATGAGCGGCGACGTGTTCGGCAACGGCATGCTGCTCTCGCCGCACATCCGGCTGATCGCGGCCTTCGACCACCGGCACATCTTCATCGATCCCGATCCCGACCCGCGCGCGTCCTTCGAGGAGAGGGAGAGGCTGTTCCACAAGGCCGGCTCTTCGTGGGCGGACTACGACGCGAACATGATGAGCCAGGGCGGCACCATCGTGCGGCGTGGTTCCAAGGAGGTCGAACTTTCCCCCGAGGCGCGCGCGGCGCTGGGCATTTCGGAGGATCCGGGCAAGGTAAGCGGCGAAGAGCTGGTCCGGCTCGTCCTCCAGGCTGACGCCGAGCTGCTCTGGAACGGGGGAATCGGCACCTACGTGAAGGCTTCGGACGAAACCCACGCCGACGTCGCCGACCCCTCCAACATCCCGGTGCGGGTGGATGCGAGCGAGCTCCGCGTCAAGGTCGTGGGCGAGGGCGGCAATCTCGGGCTCACGCAGAGGGCGCGCACCGAGTTCGCGTTGGCCGGTGGGCGCCTGAACGTGGACGCGCTCGACAATTCGGGAGGCGTTTCGCTGTCGGACCGCGAGGTCAACCTCAAGATCCTGCTCAACGCGGTGGTGGAGGACGGGCGCATGACGGGAGCGGAGCGCAACCGCATGCTGCGCGACCTGGCGGAATCCGTTTGCGATCGGGTGCTGCTCGACAACGCCTCGCAAAGCCTGGCGGTGTCGCTCGACCTGATGCGCGCCCGCGAGGGCGTCGACGACTTTCGCCAGCTCATCTCGGAGCTGGAGAGGGAGGGCTTCCTCGACCGCTCCCGCGAGCATCTGCCCACCTGGGAGCAGCTGCTCGAGCGGGACGAGACCGGCTCGCGCCTGACCCGGCCGGAACTGTGCGTGCTGCTCGCTCACGCCAAGCTCCACCTGATGCGCCGCCTGCTGAAGGGGACGCTCATCGACGACCCCGTCGCGAGCGGCTATCTGGCGCGCTACTTTCCGCAGGCCGCCGTGAGCGCCGCGGGGGAGTCCGGTCTGACTGCGCACCGCCTGGGGCGCGAAATCGTGGCCAGCCAGCTCACCAACGACCTGGTGGATCTGATGGGTGCCGGCTTCGTGCATCGCATGATGCGCGACTCGGGGGCCTCCGCGGACGAGGTGGCGCGAGCCTGGCTGGTGGCCTCCCGGCTCTCGGGGCACCGGCAGCTCATCGCCGACCTGCGCGAGCGCGAGCGCGAGGCGGGGGCGGCGGTCGCGTACCGGTGGTACGTGGGGCTCGGCCGGGTGTTGGACCGCACGACCCGCTGGGTGCTGGGGAACGCCGAACGCGAGGAGACCGACAGCCTGGTCGGCGGCAACTTCAGTACCCTGCGCGAGCTGCAGCGCATCTTCCCCGACGTCGTGAGCGGGGAGGACCAGCTTACCTTCGAGCGCCTGGTGTCGGAGATCCAAGAGGCCGGGCCGGCAGCGGATATCGCGCCCGCGCTGGCCACCCTGCGCTTCCTGGACCAGCTGATGGACATCCTGCGCGTGGCGCGGGACACGAGGACGGCGCCGGTATACGCGGCGCGGGCCTACTACGCGGTTTCGGAGCTGCTGGAGATTCCCTGGCTCCGCCATGCGATCGACGAGTGCGCACGGGACGAACGCTGGGAGCAGCGCGCCGCGCGGGCGCTGAACGACGACCTGACGCGCGCACACCACCGGATCGCCAACTTTTCGGCGGCCGCGGCGGCGGGGCGGGACGCGCAGGCCGGCGGCGTGGCGCATGTCCTGACGACGTTGCGCAGCCGGGAGGTGGCCTACTTCGGCGAGCTGCTCACGGAACTGCGCGCCGAGAGCACCCTCACGCTGTCGGGGCTGGCGGTGGCGGTTCGCGCCATCTTGGTGCTCTCCGAGCGGACTGGGGAAGGCTCGGGAGGGGACGAACCGTAGCCGCGAGCCGGCCGGCAGCCTGGATGTGACGGACCGGCGGCGGCTCCTGGACCGCTAACCGATGCGGTCGATGTAGTCGTCCAGGACCGCCAGCACCTTCACGACGCCAGACGTGCCTTCCGCCGCGGTGATGTCGGCCGCAAAGTCGAACATCATTTTGCGAACAGCTTCGCGGTCGATCCCCGCGGGGGCCGCTTCGGCAGCAGGAGCGGGCGCATCCGCCACGGGCGCGGGCTCAGGTGCAGGCTCGGGCTCGGGTGCGGGAGTTGGCGCAGGCTCGGGTGCGGGAGCCGCAGGCTTGCGGCGGCGACGCCGACGAGGCTTGATGCCGGCCGCGGCATCCGCCGCCCGGCGAGCGGCCCGCTTCACCTGCAGGGGATAGCGCGCGTGAAACTGGCGCTTGGTCAGCTCGGCGATTCCGGCGTTCAGTTTGACCGCGCCCTCGATCAGTTCGTTCACCGAAACGTCGGGATTGTCCTTCAGCTGTCCCTCGACCCAGCTCATGACCTCGGCGTCCGTCGTCGTTGCGCTCCTCGCAGGCGCCGGGGCCGGGGCCGCTTCGGGTGCGGGAGCGGCTTCCGCAGCCGCTTCCGCTGCCGCGGCCCTTTGGGCCCGCCGCTTTACCTGAAGCGGATAGCGCGCGTGAAACTGGCGCTTGTTCAGTTCGGCCACATCGGGCTTGAGGATCTTCGCGCCCTCGAACAGCTCATCCACCGTAACTTCCGGATTGTCCTGCAGTTGCTCCTCAACCCAGCCCATTACTTCAGTGTCGGTCACAGCCATCGATCAACTCCCCCATGTGACGAAAAACAGCCGGAACATCCGTTGCCGGTGCGAACGATAAGGTGTGGCAAAGTGGAACGCAATATGCCTCAGTGCTGATCGAAATATCATTCCGCGATGGCCGGATGTCCAGCGTCAGAAGTCAATGACGACCCGGAGCCCGAAGGTTTCCTCGAAGAGGCCTTTCTTCTGATCCACGGTCCAACGCTCCAGCAGCACGTCGCCGGCACAGTCGGCGCTCAAGCGAAGACTGCGCCCGTCCAGGGTGGCCGTGACCGAGCGGATCAGCTGACGGCGCTGCCGGTCGAGCCCGTCCACCAGGCGCAGGATCGCGCCGAGGTGGTCAACCAGCACGCGATCCCTGGGAGCGAGTGACGCGTATGCTCGGTGATGCGACCTGGGATGGCTCTTGCGATGGTAGCGCGCGACGTTCCCCACAATCGCCATCTCGCGCGTCGAAAGGCCCGGTATTTCCGAGTTGCCGAGGATATAGAGCGTGTGCTTGTGGTGCTTTTTCATCGCGACGAACACGCCGATATCGTGCAGGATTGCCGCAACTTTCAGGAGATGCCTGGCATGCGCCCCCTGTCCGTGCAGAGACTCGAGCTGGTCGAACACGCTGACCGCCAACCCTGCGACATGACGGCCATGCGCCTCGTCGAACATGTACCTCCGCCCGAACGACACTGCCGCCTGGGTGAGCTGTTTGTCTTGCCGGGTATCGTTGGTGGCCATGGAATTGAGGTCGGCCATGAGGTCGAGCGTAACGCCTTCCTTCACCCCGATATGCGGAACCAGGATCTCTCGGGTGCCGGTGAGCTCCGCCAGTCGCCGAAAGACCACGGCGGCGGGCAATATGACGTCGGCGCGGTCGTGCCTCAGCCCCAGTTGTTCGATGCGCTCCGAATACGACAGTCGCGCGAGGAGCCCGATGGCGGAATCCAGGCCCGAGACGGGCAGTCTGCTGACACCGTCCCTCGCCTTGCCGGGGGCGGCCAGCGCGGCCAGAGCCTCGATGTTTCCTCCACAGCCGATGAACCCGGTCGGCTGCCAGTATTGCGCGGGCGCCGGAATGTTCATGACCGCCACATACTCGGAGAGCAGTCGCCGAAACGCCCCGGGCTCGCTTCCGGGCTCGGCCAGCCGCTCCAGCAGACGGACCGACCCCATCGAGTGGGTTTCGCTCCACAGCATGCCCGAGTCATCCACCAGCGACAGCTCGACGCTGCCGCCGCCCAAGTCCACGAGCAGCCAGCGGCCACCTTCCAGGCCGATGCGTGCCGCCACCGCCAAGTGCACCAGCCTCGCCTCCTCCGATCCGGTGATGGCCTTCAACCGGATCCCCGTCTCGCGCTCGATTCGCTCTACGAGGAGCGGCCCGTTGCGCGCTTCGCGCACGGCGCTGGTCGCCACCGCCCGGTAGTGCTCGATGTCCAATTGCTTCAGGTATCCCCGGAAGCGTTGGAAGGCCTCGACCGTGGCGTCCATGGTCTCCGGAGCCAGTCGTCCGGTGAGGAAGACTTGGTGTCCCAACCGAATCGGCACCCGTTCCGAATGAAGCGTGGTGTACCTGGCCGGGGAGACGAACTCCACGGCCATGAACCGGATTCCGTTCGACCCCGTGTCGACGCACGCAAGTCGAATCGGGAATTCAACCTGTGCGTCGGGGCCGTTCTGATTCGTCATGGTCGGGCCCCCGGCCAGCTATCGAGGAGGAGCGCAATCACGCGGCCGGGCCCGTGGACGCCGGTCACCATGACTTGGCCGATGTCGGCCGACTTGCTGGGACCGGAGTGCAGCGCCAGTGCGGCACCACCCGCGTCGCGGCACGCGGCCAGGGCTTCGCCGAGGGTGCCGGCGACCGTACCGGCGTCCACCAGCACCACGTGGACCGGCGGGAGCAGCTGGGTGCGCCGCCCGTCCAGGCTGCTCAGCACCAGCGACCCGGACTGGGCGGCCGCCGCGCGCGCAACCGACACCCCCAGCGCGGCCTCCCGGGGCGGGGCCTCGGGAACCGGCAACGCCAGACTCCCGGGAACACCCGTCCCGTGGCTGACGCTCGCGAACCGGGCGGCGAACCCATACAGCCACCGGCGCGCCCCATCCGCGTCGGCGAAGCGGCGCACCTCCCCCCCTGCCGCCCGGAAGCATTCCGCGAAGTGCTCCACCGGCGGGGGGGCATCGGGCACCGCCGTGCTCAGCTCGCCCGGATGAGGCGCCCGGGGCCGGTCCCGGAGCGCCCGCCGCACCCGTTCGAGAATCCGCTCCCTCATTCGATGCCCTTCCGCCAGAGCTCGCGGAACGAGGCCCGCGACGGCTCCGGATCCGTGCGCACCTCGCGCCAGCCGCCCACCACCGGCAGGGGCACGCGGCGCACCGGGTCGGGGAGCGCGTGCAGCATGCCCCCCGCGGCCCGGTACAGGCCGGGCCGGGTCGCGACCGCTGTCCACGCCTTCAGCAGGCCCGCCTTGGCGCGGGAATCCATCCCCGCATCCACCGCCCTCCGCCGCCAGCTCAACAGCAGCTCGGGGATGGGGATGCGCACCGGGCAGGCCTTCTCGCAGGCGCCGCACAGGCTGGACGCGAAGGGGAGCGGCATGGCCGCGTGCAGCCCGGCCAACCCCGGGTTCAGCACCGATCCGATGGGGCCCGAGTAGACGGCCCCGTAGGCGTGCCCGCCCGTCTGGCGGTACACGGGACAGGCGTTCAGGCAGGCGCCGCAACGCACGCAGCGGAGGGCCTCCCACGCCTCCGGGTCGGCGAGCACGTCGGAGCGGCCGTTGTCGACCAGCAGCACGTGCACCTCTTCCGGGCCGTCCGGGTCCTCCACGGTCCTGGGGCCATGGATCATGGAGACGTAGTTCCCCACCGGCTGCCCGGTCGCCGCCCGCGCCGTGAGCTGCAGGAACACCGCCAGGTCGCTCCAGCGCGGCAGCAGTTTCTCGATGCCCACCAGCGCGACGTGCACCGGCGGCGCCGAGGTCGTGAGCCGGATGTTGCCCTCGTTCTCGATGAGCGCCACGGTGCCCGTTTCCGCCACTAGGAAGTTCCCACCGGTGATGCCCACGTCGGCCGCGAGAAAGGCCTCGCGCAGAATCACTCGCGAGACCCCGGCCAGCTCGTCGGGCGTCGCATCCAGCTCCGTCCCGTGGGTTTCGTGGTAAAGCCGGCGGATCTCGTCCAGGCTCAGGTGGATGGCGGGGCCGACGATGTGGCTGGGCGGCTGTTCGAGCAGCTGCAGGATGTACTCCCCGAGATCGGTCTCGAGCACGTCAACGCCCCGCTTCTCCAGCAACTCGTTCACCTCGAGCTCCTCGGAGAGCATGCTCTTGCCCTTGACCGCGCGCCGGGCGCCGCGGCGCTCGATGATGCCGGAGATGATCCGGTGCACGTCCTCCTGTGTCCCGGCCCAGTGCACCCGGGCGCCGTTGGCCACCAGCCGCGTCTCGGCTTCCTCCAGATACCGGTCCAGATGGGTCAGCAGGTGCGTCTTCACCCCTTCGGCCCAGACCCGCCATTCCTCCGCGGCCACCCCCGCGTACGCGGCGCGGCGGCGCGCGTCGAACGACAGCGTCGCTCCGGTCACCGACGCGCGCACGTCCCCGCCCTCGCGCGCCCGCTTCAGGTACTCCCGGCTATGAATCTCCACCGGTCGCCTCCCAGAGCACGTCGGCAAGATGGCGCACGTCGAGATCCTGCCCGCGCTTTCGCATGCGGCTCGAGAGCTGGAGCAGGCAGCCGCAGTCGGCGGAAGTCAGGAGGTCGACCTCGCCCGCCGCGGCCAGCGTGTCGAGCTTGCGGTCGGCCATGCCCGCGGACACCTGGGGAAAGCTCACCGAGAACAGACCCCCGAAGCCGCAGCATTCCTCCGCCGCTTCCCACGGGACCACTTCGGCGCCGGCGTTGGCCAGCAACGCGAGCGGCTCCTTCCGGATCCCCAGCTCGCGCAGGGCGTGGCACCCGTGATGGTACGCGATCCGCCGTCCCTCCAAACCGCGCCCGACGTCCGTCACCCCGAGCACCCGCACCAGGAACTCCGCCAACTCGAAAGTGCGCCCGGCGAGGTCCGCCGCCTGCGCGGACAGGTCCCCATCATGGGAGAGATGGGTGTAGAAGCGCCGGAGCATGCAGGCACAGCTCCCGGACGGAAGCACTACATACTCGCTTTCGAGGAAGACCTCGAGGGTGTGCGCGGCCATGCGGCGCGCCTCGGCGTCGCGCCCCGCGTTGAAGGCCGGCTGACCGCAGCAGGTCTGCGCCTCGGGAAAGTCGACCTCCACGCCCAGCTTGCGCAGGAGCCGCACGGCCGAGGCGGCGGCATCGGCGTAGAAGTGGTCGCCCAGGCAGGTTACGAACAGGGACGCGCGCACGGGGGCAGCGGGCCCGGATGCGGGAGTTCGCGCCTCGGATCCGGAAACCGGCCGCGGGGGCGCCTTCGGCTCGGATCCGCTGGTCGGCTGCTCGGACATGGGAAATCGGCGGCTCAGGCCCCGAACCCGGAGCTGCGCATCAAGTCGAGCTCCTTGGTGACGATGAGGCCCTCGGTCCCGTCGAGCCGTTCGAGCAACTCGACGCCGTGGACGGGGCCCAGCACCATGGCCGCGGTGGCGATGGCGTCGGCCTCCATGGCGGAGCCGGCCACCACGGTGGCGGCGCTGGCATGGCCGGGCGAGACGCCCGTGCGCGGGTCGACGATGTGGTGATGGCGGAGGTCGGCGGTGTAGGCCCGCACGTAGTCGCCCGAGGTGGCGACGCCCTGGTTGCGCGCCTCGATCGTTCCCAGCATCGTGCCCGGCTCGCGCGGGTGCTCCACCCCCACCGGCCATCCCGTACCCGCCACTTCCCCCTCCCCGGCTGAGATGTCCCCACCCCCGTCGGCCAGCACTCCCGCCGCGCCCGCGGCCGTAACCTGCTCGACCACTCGGTCCAGGATGTACCCCTTGGCGATGCCGTCGAGCGAGACCGCCATACCCGGGCGCGCGAACGCGATGCGCCCCGCATCCACCGCGACGTGCCGATACCCGACCCGCGTCATCGCCTCCTCCACGGCACTCTCCGCGGGCGGCGCGTCCGTCTCCGCGAAGCTGCGCCGATGAAGCTCGATCAGCGGAGCCACGGTGGGATCGAAGGTGCCCCCGGTCAGCTCGGCGATGCGCAGGGCGCGGCGCACCACCGCCGCCAGCTCGGCCGGCGGGTCGTCGAGAACCCCGTCCGCGTTGAGGCGGGATACCGGCGTGTCGGGCCGATGGCCGCTGAAAACCGCTTCCAGACGATCGATCTCATCGAAGGCGGCGCCGACCAGCTCGCGCGCCCGCGCGGCCTCCGGGTGCACCACGGTGACGTGGACCAGCGTGCCCATGCGGGTGCGGGTATCGCTCGCGCTGTGCAGCCGGGCCCGGCGCAGGACCGCCGCAGTGAGCCCGCCGCCCATCGCGAGCAGCAGGCCGGCCGCGCCGCCGACGCGGAGTGCCGTGCGGCGGGAAACGCCTCCGTTCCCGCGACGGCCATCCCTCAAGGCGGGCATCGCGGGCCTGGGCTCGGATCCCGACGGCGGCCTGGATCCGGTCTGCGGCTCAGACCTCGGCCCCGGCTCAGGCACCGGTTTCGAGCCCGGCACTGGGCGCCACTTTCAACTGAACCAGCCGGCGGCGCACCTCATCGATGTCGTGGCGGCAGACGCCGGCCTGCTCGATCAGCTTCGTTTCGCAGATGTTGCAGCGCACGCACTCGCGAAAGTCGATGCGCGGTCCCCCGATGGCTCCCGTGGGACAAACCTGTTCGCACACCTTGCAGTGGTCGCAGTGCTCCACGCGGCGGATGCGGAAGGGCGACACCGTGGATGCGACCGCGAGCGCCGCGCCCAGCGGACAGGCGTAGCGGCAGTAGAAGCGGGGCACGATCGCCGAGGCCACCAGGATTGCCCCAGCGATCGCCCACAGCACGATGGACGAACTCAGGAAGAAGACGGTCCCGAAAGGTTCGAAGAAGGAAAAGATGCTGGCCCGGCTCCCCGCCAGCGCCGGAAGCAGGATCGCCGCCAGGCACACGTACTTGGCCAGGTACAGACGCTCGTGCAGCGCGCGCGGCAGCTCCCGCTTGAACTTCCTCGGAACCACCTTCTCCAGGAAGTCCTGCAGAACCCCGAAGGGGCACAGGAAGCCGCAGAAGACGCGCCCCACCAGCAGCGTGGTCACCACCGTGAAGACCACGAACAGGAGCAGCGGGACATCCTCAAGGAACACCGCCGGCCCCACGGAGATCGCCGCGGTGATGTGCGAAACCGAGAGGAAACCGCCGTCGAACCACCCCAGGTAGAGGAAGGTCGCAACCAGGGCCACCCAGCGCACGCGGTCGCGTTTCAGGAAGAACGCCACCGTGACCAGCGCCAGCAGGCCCAGCATCCAGGCGACCTCTGCGGGCGAGGTGCGCGCCAGGCTGCGCTCGAGGACGGTCTGTTCCTCGGCAAGGGAAAAATCCAGGTCCGGCGGGGCCGCCGGCCGCACTGCCGCGGAGGAACTCTCCTCGGCCGCGGCTTCGGACGGGCTCGCGGGCGGCGCGGGGTCGCCCCCAGCCCCGTCGGCTGGGTCCGTCCCGTCGACAGGCACAGGCGCGGCCGTGGGGTCATCGGGGGATGAGGATTCGCCTGCGGCGGCGGGAGCGGCTGCGTCTGTCATCGCGGGATCGCTCTCCGGAGCAGCCTCCATGGCATCGCCCTCTTCCGCCGTCGCGGTGGCGTCGGGGGCATGGCCCGCCGCCCCCCCCGCGGGATCGCCTGCCTGGGCCACGGGCTCAGCGGGATCCGGCTCATCCGCGGCCGGTGCATCCTCCGCCACAACCCGCCGCGGGAGCTGCGGAGGCGGATACGCCGTCGAGTAGAGCCCCATGCCCGGACGGAGATCGAAGTAGATGTCGAAGGCCTGTTCGACATCGAGCGAACCCGGCACCGCCATCACCCCGACGTTGCGGAACTGACCCTGGACCATCCCGCTGCGCGGCTCGCCCAGCATGACGACATCCGGGTTGTCCATGTCAATGGTGTCGGCGCCCTGCACCAGCGAGAGCGTGCGCGGATAGAAGAGGAGGGCCAGCGCGCCATCGACGCCCACGAGCATCAGAGGGTCTTCCCGCACCCGCTCCCCGAGCTGTTCCGCCACCTCGCCGAACCGGCCGCGGCCGACCAGCATCTCGCCGACGGAGTCGCTGCGGATGTGGGCGAAGGAAAGCACGATCCGGGTGACGTTGTTTTCGAGCACATGGATCTGCGGCACGAGTTCGCCCGCGACCATGTCGGACCAGGACAGCTCCTCCAACTCCTCCCTGCCGATGGTCAGGAGCGAGCCGCCGGACTCGGCGGACGGCCGGGTGGCCAGGTAGTTGGCGTACACCCGGCGGGCGGCGGCGCGGATGCCCCGCGACATGGCCGAGACCGAGATCGTCGCCCGCGACACCACGCGCACATCGCGCTTGGCGCGGAAGGGATCGGAGATGGACTTGCCCGTGAACTGGGCCTCGTAGCCCGGGGTGCGCAGGAAGTCGCCGCGGGTGCGGATGTAGGACTCGACGTAGTGGGTGACCCGAACCCCGGTGAGGGTTCCCTCCCGGTCCATCCCCACCAGCACTTCGATGGGACCGTTGTAGCCGAGTTCCTCCGGGGGCACGTCCGACGTGAGGAAGGCATATCCGACCAAGGCGTCCTCGGCCGGGGTGTCGGCCGCGTAGCCGATGATCACCCGCGGGTCGCCGTCCCGCACCTCGAAGGAGGTCGCGCCCGGCAATACCTCCTCCACGAGGCTGGGGAACGGGAAGTCGTCCGCGACTTGCTGGGTGAGGGCCGGAGCCGGCGCAAGGATGCTCGCCGCCGCGGCGACGCAGGCGCGGGCGAAAGCCCTTGCGGCCAGCGCGACCCGCACCGGCCCGATGGTGCGCGGCAGCGCCGTCCCCCGGGGCGACACTCCCGCGGCGGTCCGCCGCGCCCGCGCCTCAGGCATCCACGCGTGCGAGCCGGAGCGCGTTGGCCGTCACCAGCAGGGAGACCCCCACGTCGCCCACCAGGACGGCCGTGATCAGCGTGACCATCCCGAGCGGCACGCCCACCACCAGCACGAGCTTCACCAGCAGGGCGGTCGCGATATTCTGGCGGATGACCGCCCGCGACTTGCGCGACAGCCGGAAGAGGTAGGGCAGGCGGGTGAGGTCGTCGCCCATCAGCGCCACGTCCGCGCTGTCGATGGCGGCGTCGCTCCCCGCCGCTCCCATGGCGATACCCACCGAGGCGGCCGCGAGCGAGGGCGCGTCGTTCACGCCGTCGCCCACCATCGCCACCCGGCCGTGCTCCCGCTCGAGCGCCTTGAGCGCCTCCACCTTCTCGTGCGGGAGCAGCCTGGCCATCACTTCGTCCACCCCGGTCTCCCCTGCGACCCGGCGGCCGGTCGCGTCGTCGTCGCCGGTCAGCATCACGACGGGCCGGATGCCCATGCCGTGCAGCCGCCCCACCGCCTCCCGCGCCTGCTTGCGGGCCCGGTCCTCCAGCGAGATCCACCCCAGCGGCCCGTCCTCGTCCGCCACGACCACCACCGTGCGGCCATCGCCGGCCATGCCCTCGGGTGCTTCGTCGAGGCCCAGGACGGCCGGCTTGCCGACGAAGTGGCGCACGCCGTCCAGGCGGGCCTCGACGCCCTCGCCCCGGCGGGTGGAGAAGTCGCGCACGGCGTAGTGGGAGTAGATCTCGCGCCTGGCCGCCTCCTCGTGGATCGCGCGCGCGACGGGATGCTCCGAGCGGGCCTCCACCGCGGCCGCGCGCGCCAGCATCGTGGCCGGTGGCGCCCCCCGGGTCGAGCGCACGTCACGCACCTCCAGGTGCCCCACCGTGAGCGTGCCGGTCTTGTCCATCGCCATGGCCCGCACGCCGCTCATCGCCTCCAGGTAGACCCCGCCCTTGATCAGCACCCCGCGGCGCGCGGCGGCCGTGATGCCGCTCACCACCGCGACCGGGGTGGAGATCACCAGCGCGCACGGACACGCGATCACCAGCAGGGTGAGCCCCCGCACCAGCCAGGTGATGAAGTCCGCGCCCGCGAGCGTCGGCAC
>JAAXGM010000078.1:1319-6103 GCA_012267435.1 Gemmatimonadota bacterium | reverse complement strand
GCTCCGGGCGCCGGGACCACCGAGAGAGAGCGCGCCTACATGCGCTATGTGGGGCAAGGCCACGAGATCGGGGTGGAGGTGCCGCGGGAGGTGGTGGCGGGCACCGGTTCGGCGGCGGCGTTGCGGGAAGCATTCGACGAGGCGTACCGGGCCGTGTACGGCCGCGTCATTCCGGGGTTGGACGTGGAGGTGCTGAGCTGGACGCTGGTGGTGACGTCGGATGGGCCGCGGGGTGGGGTGGGGGCGGGTGCGGACATGGCCTCCGCCGGGGCGGTCGCGGGCGGGGACCCGGGCTCGGTCGGCAACGCCGCCCGGAACGGTGGTCGGTCGGCGCCGGTCGCGGATCGGTCGGACGGGGTGGTCGCGGGCGACGGGATGCGAATACGGGAACCGGGGGGAATCCCGTCCGGCCCGGCTTTGCCGGCTGGTCGGGATGCGTCTGCGGGACTCCCGCCCTCCGAGGGAAGCCTGGCCGGTGGCTGTACCGGGGTGCACCGTTCGGGCGGCCCGTCCGTCCCGGCCGCACCGCCGCCCGTCCGGCATGCCGAACTGGTCGACGGGGTGGGAGGCGGGCCGGTCGCGGCGGGCGTGCATCCCCGCGGCGGGCTCGCGGAGGGAGCACGGATCGAGGGACCGGCGTTGGTCGTGGAGACCCAGACCACCACGGTCGTCCCGGGGGGGTGGGGGGCGGTGGTGCTCCCCGGCGGCCACCTTTTGGTACGCAGAAACGGCGATCCAGTCGCGGCCGTGCCCGCTCTCGCATCCGACCGCCCGGCGCTCGCATCCGGCCCCTCGGCGCCCAAATCCGGTCCTCCGGCGCTCGCATCCGGCCCCTCGGCGCCCAAATCCGGTCCCCCGGCGCCCAAATCCGGCCCCTCGTTGCTCGCATCCGGTCCCCCGGCGCCTGAATCCGGTCCCCCGGCGCTCGAATCCACCGATCCGGCCCCCGCATCGGCGGACCTCGAACCCGAGTCCGCCGTTCCCAATCCCGCATCCGACCGCCCTGCATCCGCCTCCACGGCTCCCGCGTCCGAGTCCACCCACCCCACGCGGGAACGTGAACGTCCCGTCCTCACATCCGGCCGCCCCGCCCTCTCCCTCCTCCAGGACCAGATCATGTGGAGCCGCCTGCTCTCGGTTGTGGAGGAACAGGCTCGCACGCTGGTGCGCACGGCCTTTTCCACACCGGTCCGGGAGGCGGGCGATCTCTCCGCGGGAGTCTTCGACCTGTCCGGGCGCATGCTTGCGCAGGCCGTAACCGGCACCCCCGGACACGTCAACGCGATGGCGGAATCGGTCGGCTTCTTTCTGCGCGACCATCCCGTCCCGACCCTCGTCGACGGCGATGTCCTCGTCACCAACGACCCGTGGGAGGGCACGGGCCACCTGAACGACTTCACGGTCGTGACGCCGGCCTTCGTCACGGGACGACCGGTCGCCCTATTCGCCGCCACCAGCCACATCGCCGACGTGGGCGGCCGCGGCTTCGGCGCCGACGCCAACCAGGTGTTCGAAGAGGGCGTGCGCATCCCCATCGGGTATTTGATGCGCGCCGGACGCGTGGACGAAACCCTGATTCGCCTCATCCGCGCCAACGTGCGCGACCCCGACGTGGCCCAAGGCGACCTCTACTCCCTCGCCGCCTGCAACCGCACTGGCTGCGAACGCTTGGCGGCGATGATGGCCGAATTCGGGCTCGATTCGCTGGATCCGCTGGCGGAGATGATCGTCTCGGCATCCCGTCGCGCCATGCTGGCGCGCATCCGCGACCTGCGTCCGGGCACCTACCGCGACTGCATGCGCATCGACGGCTACAACCGTGACCTCGACCTCGTCTGTGCCCTCACAGTCTCCCGCGAGGGCATCCGCATCGACTTCGACGGCACCTCGCCCATGTCCCCGCGTGGCATCAACGTGCCCTTGACCTATACGCGAGCCTACGCCTCCTTCGGCGTCCGCTGCGTGGTGGGCTCCGAAGTTCCGAACAACGCGGGGTCGCTCAGCACGATCTCGGTGGACGCCCCGAGCGGGTCGATCCTGAACGCGCCGTCCCCCGCCGCCGTCGCCGCCCGCCACGCCATCGGCCAGATGCTCCCCGACGTGGTGCTGGGATGCCTGGAGCAGGCCATGGAGCCCGGATCCGTTCCCGCGGAAGGCGCGTCTTGCCTCTGGAACCCGGTGCTGCTCGGCGGTCCGGGCCTGACCGGCGCGCACTCGTACGGCGGCGCGGAGCCTTTCGTGGTCAACCCCTTCCACACCGGCGGCACTGGCGCGCGCCCGGGCAAGGACGGACTCTCGGCCACCGCCTTCCCCTCCGGCGTCCGCAGCACGCCCATCGAAATCACCGAGACCGTGGCGCCGCTCATCTTCTGGAGGAAGGAATACATCCCCGACTCCGGCGGCCCCGGCGAGTTCCGTGGCGGCTTGGGCCAGGTCATGGAGATCTCCCACGCCTCCGGCGAACCCTTTGCGATCTCCAAGATGTTCGAACGGGTCCGCAACCCCGCCCGGGGACGCGCGGGCGGCGGCGACGGCGCGCCGGGCCGGGTCCACATGCCCAAGCTGGGGGAACTCCGAGCCAAGGGCCGCGAAGTGGTGCCGCCGGGTCACCGCATAGTACTGGAAACCCCCGGCGGCGGCGGCCTCGGCGATCCCCGACGGCGTTCCCGCGAGCTCGTCCGCGAAGACGTGGTGGACGGCTACGTCACGGAAGCCTCGGCGACGAAGGACTACGGACTTAACACTGGCGACAAGCCCGATTAGCCGGGGACTCCACTTCCGCGTCCGGTCCCTCGGCACAGGTCCGTAAACTGACCGTCATCGACGCGCCAGAGCGTCTTAAGGAGTGCTTCGTCGGGGTAGTTTCGGGGCGCGGTCGAACTCGGTCTCCCAAGCCGTCTTCGGCCTGAGAGCGGACCTACCTCGGCGTGAAGTCCTCACCCTCGCCCAGGCTGCGCACGAAGGCGGCGAGCAGGTTCGCGGCGGCGTTCAGGTCGCTCGTGCTCACGATCTCGTTGGGCGAGTGCATGTAGCGGTTGGGAACGGAGACCAGCCCGGTCGGGACCCCGGTGCGCACCAGGTGGATGCCGTCCGCGTCGGTGCGGGTCGCGCGCGGGGCCGCTTGGATGCTGTGGGAGATGCCTTCGGCCTCGGCCACCCGGGTCAGACGGTCGAACACGACGGGGTGGGCGGCGGAACCCCGGCTGAGCACCGGACCGCCCCCCAGCCTGTGCTCGCCCAGTTCCTTCTTATTGATGTCCGGAGCATCGGTGCTGAAGGTGACATCGACGACCAGCGCCACATCCGGATCCACGGAATAGGCGCTGGTGCGCGCCCCGCCTCCGGAATAGCCGATCTCCTCCTGCACCGTGGCGACCGCGACCGCGCCCGCGGAGCCCGGCGATTCGGCCAGCCCGCGCAGCGCCTCCAGCACGACGTAGGCGCCGATGCGGTTGTCGATGGCGCGCGAGGCGATGCGGTCGCCTGCGAGCCGCACCAGCGATGCGTCCACGACGGCCGCGTCTCCCACCCGCAGCCCCAGTTCCCCGGCGGCGTCGCGGTCCCCGGCCCCCACGTCGATCCACAGGTCGCGGACCTTGCTCGCCTTGGTCCGGTCCGACGCCTTCATCAGGTGAATCGGCTTCTTGCCGATGACCCCCGGCACCTCGCTGTCGGCGCCGAGGATGCGCACCCGCTGGCCCACCAGCACCTGCGCGTCCCAGCCGCCGATGGTGTCGAAGTAGAGGAAGCCCTCCTCGTCGATGTGGGTGATCTGAAGGCCGATCTCGTCGATGTGCCCGGCCATCATCACCCGCGGCCTGCCCCCTGGATTCACCGACGCGAAGGAATTGCCGGTTACGTCGGTCCAGACGCGGTCCGCGAAGCCCTCGGCCCGCCGCCGCCAGACGCGCGCGGCCCGGACCTCGAAGCCGGAGGGGCCGGGGGCGTTGAGAAGGCGTTCGAGGAAATCGATCGCTGGGGTCAGTGGTGGGCTCCGGGTCATCTATGGTTTCGTCTCTTTTCCTGGATGATTTCGCCCGGACGGGATCGCGGCGCCCCGTCACCGGAGTCCGCTTCGGCTCGGAATGGTCCACGCCTGGTCCCGAATCCCCATGCGGACGCCCCGCCGCTGCCCGGATGCCGCCCACCGGCTCCACGACGCCCCCCGATACCTTCCGGCCGCCCCGCATCCATCCCTGGAAACCCGCCAACAGTGGTCACCCGCAGCGACCCGTCGGCCAGCCGGCGCTCGATGCGCCGCCGCATGCGCTCTTGGATCCAGCGTCGGCTCGGCGGCAGCAGCAGCGAGAACCCGAGGACGTCGGTGAACAGCCCCGGGGTGAGCAGGAGCGCGCCTCCCAGCAGGATGCAGAGCGCGTCCATCAACGTCCGCCCGGGTACGCCGCCCCGCGCCACCCGTTCCTGGAACGACCAGAGCGCGCGCAGACCCTCCCGGCGCGCCAGCCACGCCCCCGCAACTCCGGTGAGGACGCACAGCGCGAGGGTGGGGAAGAGCCCGATCGCGCCCCCCAGACGGATCAGGAGGAACAGCTCGAGCAGCGGGACCGCCACGAAAAGGAGCGCGAGCCTGGTGATGATCGGCATGCGGATATCCTCAGCCTGAATCAAGGCCGGAAATCAGGTAAGGTCAACCGGGACTCTTCCCAGGCAAACCCACGCGCAAGCCGAAACCTGGTTCTGCGGCCGCGGCGTCGTAGCCGCCGAACAGGTCGAGCTGGAGCCCCCACGGCAGGCTGGCGGCGTAGTTGGCGCGCGCGTCCAGG
>JAAXGM010000078.1:536-1144 GCA_012267435.1 Gemmatimonadota bacterium | reverse complement strand
GCCAGGGCCGCGCCGCCGAGGCGCGCGGGCAGTACCAGGTCGGCCCCGATTCGCACTTGGTTCACGCGCACGTCCTGGCCATCGATGGTTTCCTCGCCGTCGTCGGTCCGGAGAGCGGCCCAGGCCGCGTCGCCCACAAGGTTGACGTCGAGCCCGCCCGGATCTCCGAGGCGCCTCCCGAGTTCCACCATCCCGAGCCGGAGGTACGTCGCGCTCGCGCCCCGCCTTCCGGCCGCCCGCAGATTCTCGGCATTGCCCCTGCCGGCCCCCACCGAGGTCCAGACCGAAGTGGCTCCGTCGGTCCACCTCAGGTATGGATGGATCGCAGTCATCGTCTGGGTGAGGTGTCCTTCGGACGCGCCCGCGCGCCAGTCGCCCGCGCCCTCGCTTCGCGAAAGCGCCACCCCGGCCAGCCAGTGCTCGCCGAGCCGCGCGTCGACCCCCAGGTACCCGGTCGTGAGATCCCCGTTGTAGGCGGACTCCTGGCCAGACACGGTCGGTGTCCCCTGGAACGACTGCACGTCCCCCTGGCCCCACAGCGACCAGCGCCCGCGTCCTGGGCACCGCGCGCCCTCTTGGCCGCCCCCCCACCCCAGAAGGAACTCCGC
>JAAXGM010000078.1:0-342 GCA_012267435.1 Gemmatimonadota bacterium | reverse complement strand
GCATCGGTCCCAAGTTGCTCAAGCATCGCCGCCGCCTCCCGCCCCAGCGGCAGGGACCGTCCCATCACCGTGAGCCGGGACGCGTCGCACGAGTCATCCGCGATCCTGCGGCCCAGCGCCGTCCGCACGCTCGCCAAGTGGCCGCGCGCGGTGGCCGCCAGCATGTTCGCGATGACCGCGCGCTGCGGCCGGTCGCTCACGGCGACCCGCACGCTCCGGGTCGCGCGGAGACCCCCGGGATCTTCCGCCCACACCGTGACCGACGCCGAGCCGTACATCGCCGGAGTCAGCGTCAGAATCGCTCCCGCCACCGAGACTCCGACCACTCCGGGGTCGCTTGAT
>JAAXGM010000077.1:18657-24119 GCA_012267435.1 Gemmatimonadota bacterium | reverse complement strand
CGCCCGCGTCGATCAGGCTCCGCAACGCGGTGACATCATTCTGAATCGACCGCTCGATTGCCTCGGCACGCCGGTCGGCATCCCACTCCTCGATTTGCGCTTCCATCTCTCTGATCCTTCCGTCCAAGTCGTATTGCTCGATCCGGGCTTCGATTCCTCGGACCTTCCCGTCGAGGTCGTATTGCTCGATCCGGGTCTCGATGTCGCGGACCTTGCCGTCGAGGTCGTATCGCTCGATCTCCCGTCTGATCTCGCCCACTCGCTGGTCCAGATCGTACTCCCCGATGGCTTGGCGCGCGGAGCGTAGCTCGC
Organism: Gemmatimonadota bacterium; assembly: GCA_012267435.1. GTDB lineage: Bacteria > Gemmatimonadota > Gemmatimonadetes > Longimicrobiales > Gaopeijiaceae > BD2-11. Next base: position 23,807 of record JAAXGM010000077.1, on the reverse strand, counting down.
CCTCGGCACGTATTATCTCGACTCGCATGTAGGTCAATTGTCTGACCACTTCGTTCTGGGTTTCTTCCCGAAGCCGCAACGCGTCTTCCACGATTTGCCGAGCGTCTTCGCCCAATGCGCGAAGCCGAACTTCGCCGAACTCTTCACCCAAGGCTTGGGCCACCACCTCCAGTTCTCGCAAGTCGAGTTGTTCCAGAGCCCTTGCCGTTGCCCCCAACGCCTCTTGAGTCTCAGCCGATGTCATCCGAGCCATCCCCCGTCGCAGGCCTGCGACCCTCCGTTCGTGGCCCCCGATTTCGCGGCGGAGACTCGCGACGTGCCGTCCGTGAGCGGCGATCTCGCGGTGCAGACTCGCGACATGCCGTCCGTGAGCGGCGATCTCGCGGTGCAGGCTCGCGACGTGCCGTCCGTGAGATGCGATCTCGCGACGCAGACCGGCGACGTGCCGTTTGTGGGCTCCCATCTCCCGGCGCATGCCGCCTTCCTTTGCGCGCACCTCCCAAGCCTCTTGGGAGCGCGCCAACACGGTCAACATCAGGTTGCGCCAGTCGCGAGCTTCGTCGTCGACGGGTTGGGAGCGGCCATCAATGCTCCACTCGTATTCCAAGCCGCTTGCGCCGGAAGAGATCGCCATCCGGTGAAGGCTTTGAGCCTGCGACTGAAGGACCAGCCGACTGCCGCGATCCATGCTGGCGACCGCCGTGCCGTCTCCGGTCATCACGACATCGCCGCTGGTGTGCATGCAGAGCGACATCCCGTCTACGGATACCTGTACCGTCGTCGACTCACGGTTCTTTATGATGCCGGTGAAGCTCCCCGGCTTGCACTCGACCTCCCGTAACCCGAGGACTTCCGGCACTGTCGGGGCAGCCGTGATTGGACTCGTCGCGGCAGGCTCTTCCCGCGTCCTGTCGGACGGCGGCGCTGGTGCCGGATTCCCTGGAGGTGCCGGGTTTTCGGCCGGACGTTCGCGTAGACGCGTGGTCTCAACCTGTGGCGCAGGGCTTGCGGCTGGATCCATGCGGACGGGTCTGGCACAGGCCGCAACCATGCCCACCACACCGACCACCGCCAGCGCGGCATAGGTGCGGATTCTCGAAAAACGCGGCCGGTGCGGCCTGAGTATGGACATGATTCGGCTCTCCAGATGCGGATGTTGTACCACAGGAAGCGAGAGGACGGGTGGACCAGGGGCGATCTCGGACGCCAGCGCGAAGATGTCGCGAGCGTATGCTGAAGGGCGTACCCCAAGGGCCAGGACTTCCTCGTCGCACGAGCGTTCCCTCGCGGCGGCCGCGAGCCGTGATGCGAGCCAGATCAGGGGATGGAACCAGTACAGCGCAACCACGACACCGGCCACGAATCGCCACAGCGCATCCCGCCGACGCACATGCACCAGTTCATGCGACACGACCATCTCGCGCCGACCGGACGTCCAACTCACAGCGGACGCGGGAAGTATAATCACGGGCCTTAGCGGACCACCCGTCATTGGCGTGGAAACTTCGGCATTGGACAGGATTCGAGCGTCACCGCGCACGCGCGCCCGGTGCCGGAGCATATCTGTCGACCGGATCCAGTCCGGGTCACGAATCGGGGTCGCCCTCCTCACGAGCTTTCGGAAACGGAAGACGGCAGCACCAAGGGAGACGAGCCCAGTCCCGCAGCCGAGCGCCCAAACGAGGAACACCCCTGCGGCAGGAGTCAGTGGGATCGAACCGTCGGTCCGAGGGGGGGACGGCACATATCTGGTCGGGAATGGAGCCGGTTGATGAGGCTGGCGAGCCGCGCTGGGAGGACTAACCGTCGCTGATAGCTCGCTCGCTGTCTTGTCTGGGAGGTGGTGCTCGATTGCGGTGGTCCGGGCGGGAAGAATGGGAAGCACCCACGCAGGGGCCAGCAGGCTCATCGCCGGCAACGCGAGCAGCACCGCGAAGGTCGTCGTCCACAACAGATGCAGGGTCTTGGCGCAACCACGCCTTGCAAACCATGCAAGGACCAGGGCGACGGACAGGACCAGCGTGGCCTTCGCGACCAGACCGATGGCTCCGGCGGCGGTGATGGGCAGGGCGGTCATCGTCCGCCCTCCTCGGCTTCATCGATCATCCTCTTGATGCGCTCGCGTTCGTCTGGAGTAAGGTCGCCTTCGCCGAGTTCGAGGAGCATGGCGACCGCGCCCTCGACGCTGCCTCCGAAGAACGTCCGCAGGACGCGGTGCATTGCCGACCGTCTCGCCCGCACGACGGGCATCGTCGGAGAATAGATGTAGCGGTGACCCTCCGGCGTCCGCTCCAGATGACGCTTGCTGACGAGGATGCGTAGGATCGAGCGGACGGCCGAATCGGTCGGCGGGTCGGTCATGCCTTCCCGTATCTGGACGGCTGTCGCGCCGCCCAGCTCGTACAGGACATCCAGTACCTCACGTTCGCGTCTGCTCAGCGGCGGAGGTTGGCTCACGATACCGGCGCTCCATTCGGCGGTGTTCTCGTCCAGTCCCTGAAGGCTCGGACGCACGGTCGAACCGAATGATAACAAAATGGTGTTGAAAACTCAACACTTCGGACGGTGTCCGGTGAGGGAGTGCACATCAGCACCGGCGCCTTCGACCGCGCGCCCCGACAGCGGCACACGGTGCTCCCGGCGGCTCTTCATCCGCCATGGGCGCGGTCCGGCGGGTCGCGTCAAGTAACGAGCAGCGCCGGCGCCGGGAACCCGAATCGCGGCGCACGCGAAAACGGGCCGGAGCCTTGCGACCCCGACCCGTCGGCACAGTTGCGCCTTTGATGTACCCTACGGAATCAGCTGGTTGGCGAAGTCTCCCGCGCGGAAGATGGAGATGTCATCCAGCGACACGTAGTCGCGCAGCGCGGAGTTTACCTCCTCCAGCGTCAGCGCTCCGACGGCCGCTTCCTGAGCGGCAATGAACTCCATCGTCCGGTTCGTGAACAGGTTGTTGCTGAGCCGGCTGGCGAGAGCGCGATCGTTGGAGCGGCCGTTCTGCTGCGCGTCCAAGTACCCGCTCTTCGCCGCGTCCAACTCCTCCTGGGTGAACCCCTCCTCCAGCGCCTTGCGCAACTCGTCGCGGAACGCCTCGACCACCCTGTCGCCGTTTTCGGGCGCGAAGATGGCGTAGGTCAGGAACAGCCCGCCGTCGTCGACCGGAGGCACCGCCAACTGCGAGCCCACGCCGTAGGAGAGCCCCTCCTCCTGCCGGATCCGGGTCGCCAGCCGGGAATTCAGGAACCCGCCGCCCAGCATGTAGTCGGCCATGCGCAGCGCCGGATAGCGGGGATCATCGTCGCGCATGCGGAAGGTGGTGACGGCCACCATCCACGCGTTCGCCTTGTCCGGGGTCTCGATGTCCACGCTGACGGTCTCCGCCTCGACATACGGATCCAGGACGCGCTCGTAGGGCTCGGGCGCCTCCCAGTCGCCGAACACCTCTTCCAGCACCGCGAGCGTCTCGTCGGGATCGAAGTCCCCGACGACGCCGATGGTGCCGCCCTCGGCTCCGTAGAACGCGGACCAGAACGCCCTCGCCTCATCGACCGTCGCCGCGTTCAGGCGCTCGATGTCCTCCTCGAAGGTGGTCGAGTAGCGCGGATGGTCCTCGGGATACTGGTTCAGGTGCCGATTGAAGGCCTGGAAGACGAGCGCCTGCGGCTCCGACTGCTGCTGCTCGATCGCCGCCAGCCGCTCCTCGCGCAGCAAATCGAACTCGTCGGGATCGAAGGCGGGCTCGCGCAGCACCTCGCCGGCCAACCGGAGGACGGCCAGCAGGTTCTCGCGGACGGTGGTGAAGGACCCGCCTGCCGACAGCGCCGACCCGTTCACGCTCCCCTGCGCGCGCAGCCGATCCAGTTCGTCGCTGATGTCTTGGCGCGAACGCTCCGTCGTGCCGCGCATCAGCATCGAGCCCGCCAGCGATCCGGCCGTGGCCCGCCCCATGAGCGCGGCTTCGGTGCCGTGGCGGAAGGAGAACTGCACGTTCACGGCGTCGCCCCGGTTCTCCTTGGGCATGAGCGCGACCTCCACGCCGTTGGACAGCGTCGTGGTCACCGTTCGCTCGTCGATGTTGGCGGGAGTCGGGTCGAAGGCCTCGCCCTCGGCCACGGCCTCGCGTCCCGTGTAGTTGGCTACGAGCGCCGCAACATCGGGCGGATCCGGGATCTCGGCCCGGGCCGGCGTCTCCTCCGTCGGGTAGAAGTAACCGATGGTTCGGTTGGAGGGCTTCAGGTAGGCTTGGGCCACCTGGTGCACGGCGGTCGGCGTGACCTGCTCCAGGCGGTCGCGATGCAGGAAGAAGAGGCGCCAGTCGCCCATCGAAGCCCATTCACTCAGTTGGAGCGCGATGCCCTGCGGGTTGTTGAATGCGAGCTCGATGCTCGACAGGTATTCGGTCCTGGCGCGCTCGACCTCCTCCTCGGTGGGCGGCGCCTCGACGACCTCGTCGAACGTGGCGAGCAGCGCGGCCGCGGCCTCCTCCAGTGAGTCCTCCCGACGAACCTGCGCGGCCGCCAGCATCACGCCCGGCTCGTTCAACTGGTAGCCGAAGGCGAACGCGTTCGCGGCCAGCCCGGGCTCCACCAAGTTCTGGTAGAGGCGCCCGGCGGGCCGGGTGGCGAGGACGTGGGTAAGCACGTCCACCGCCGCGTATTGCTCGTGGGAGCCGGGCGGAACGTGGTAGGCCGCCATCACCAGCTGCACGTCGCCCACGCGCCTCAGGGTCACCGTGCGCTCACCGTCCTGGGCCGGCTCCGCCGTGTAGGTGTCGAACAGCTCGTTCGCCCCCGTACGATCGGGGCGCGGGATGGCGCCGAACTCGTCGGCCACCAACTGAATGGCGTACTCCGGTTCGAAGCGTCCCGCGATCACCACCAGCGCATTGTCGGGCTGATAGTACTTGCGGTAGAAGGCCTGAAGGCGCTCGATGGGCACGTTCTCGAGGTCCGCGCGCGCGCCGATGGTGGAGTTGCCGTAGTTGTGCCAGTCGTAGGCGGCCGACATCACGCGCTTCATCAACACGGCAATGGGCTGGTTCTCGCCCGACTCCCACTCGTTGCGCACCACGGTCATCTCGGACTCGAGGTCCTCCGCCGCGATGAACGAGTTGACCATGCGGTCCGCCTCCAGGTCGATCGCCCAGGCCA
>JAAXGM010000077.1:5083-18585 GCA_012267435.1 Gemmatimonadota bacterium | reverse complement strand
GTGGTGCCGTTGGGGAAGGCGCCGCGCTCGGTCAGCTCGTCGGGGATGTTGGGATGGTCGGGCGTCCCCTTGAAGACCAGGTGCTCGAGCAGGTGCGCCATCCCGGTCTCGCCGTACCCTTCGTGCCGCGATCCGACCATGTAGGTCACGTTGACGGTGATCTGCTGCTTGCTCTGGTCGGGGAAAAGGAGAAACCGCAGGCCGTTGTCCAAGCGGTACTCGGTGATGCCCTCGACGGACGCCACCTCCGTGACGCCATCGGGAAGCTCCTGCGCCGCCGCGGCCTGCGCCGTCGCGCCCAGGAAAAGGGCGACGGGGACGGTCCAATGGGGAACATGCCTCACTTTCAGCTTCATCAGTCTATCCTCCAGAATGTGCCGGGGTGACTCGACTTGGAAACAGACATGATACTACGCAGGAGATGGGAGGTTCGTTTTCCGCAGCGCCGCGTACGGTGGCGGGCGGCGAACCTCGGGGATCAGCGCTTCAGCAACCCTTGCGCGCGGGTCTCGCGCACCAGCCCTAGGAACTCGCGCCGGTAGCCTTCTTCGTCGTCGCCCAGAGATCCCCGCGCCAGCTCCAGCACATCGCCGGGCGAATAGTCGCCAATGTGCTCCGATGTCCTGAGCAGCATGCCGAAGGCGGCCACCGACGCGGCGAAGCGCAGGTCGCCGGAGCCATCGCCGCCCCTGTCGAGGAATGCCTGCTGTACGAGAACGCTCCTCGAATCGTCGGGCCGCTTGTAGCGAAGCTGTACGAACCCGAGTTCCCCGGATGCCGCCCGGCGGTTGACGTCCGCGCGATCGCGATAGCGCAATGGCGGTGCATCCGGCACATCGGGGCCTTCGACGCCGGCCGGTACGATCTCGTAGAGAGCGGTGACGGAATGACCCGCCCCAAGCTCCCCGGCATCCCTGCGATCATCCGCAAAATCCTCCGCGCGCAGCGCACGGTTTTCGTAGCCGATTAGCCGGTACGCCCGCACCTCCCGGGGATTGAACTCGACCTGCACCTTCACGTCCCTCGCGATCGTGAAGAGGGTGCCGGCGAACTCGCTCACAAGCACCTTCGCCGCCTCACGCTCGCTGTCGATGTAGGCGTAGCTGCCGTTCCCGTGGTTGGCCAGCTGCTCCATCTTCGAGTCCCGCAGGTTGCCGGTGCCGAAACCGAGCACGGAGAGAAAGACGCCGGATTCGCGCTCGTTTTCGATGAGGCGGATCATCTCCGCGTCGCTCGACGGCCCCACGTTGAAATCGCCGTCGCTGGCGAGGATGACCCGGTTGTTCCCTTCCTCGCTGAAGTTCTCGCGCGCCACCTCATAGGCGAGCCGGAGGCCGGCGCCACCCGCGGTGGAGCCGCCCGCCTCCAGCCTTTCGATCGCGAAGAGGAGCTCGCTCCTGTTCTTCCCCGACGTGGGAGGCAGCGCGAGCCCGGCCTGGCCGGCGTAGACCACGATCGCGACCCGGTCGGCGGGTCTCATCTGCGCGACCAGCAGGCGCAGGGATGACTTGAGCAGGGGCAGCTTCGCGGGCGACTGCATCGAGCCGGATACGTCGATCAGGAAGACCAGGTTGCTCGCGGGCAGGTCCTCGCCGGCGACGTCCCGGCCCTGGATGCCGATGCGCAGCAGCCTGTGCGCGGGCTGCCACGGCGCCGCGCCGACTTCGGTGGTGATCGAGAAGGGATGAGCCCCGCCGGGCGCCGGGTAGTCGTAGGTGAAGTAGTTGACCAGCTCCTCGATGCGGATGGCGTCGATGGGGGGACGCATCCCCCTGGCGATGAAGCGCCGCATGTTGGAGTACGACGCCCGGTCGACATCGATCGCGAAGGTGGAGAGCGGGTTGTCTTCAACGCCGAGGAAGCCGGATTCCTCGATGTGGGCGTAGGATTCGGTGTTGAAGTCCGGCCAGGGACGCGGGGAGACACCCCCGCGCGGCGCCCCGGACACCCGCCTCGCGGCGTCGATTCCCACCGCCGCCGGCCGGCCCGAGGGAGACGGAGGAGCGGGGTAGGCGTATTGTGCCCGAAGCGCCACCTCTTCGGTCATCCTGTCGTTGCCCGGGGTAATGACCAGATCGACCCGCGTGGTCGCGCCCGTCAGGCGGACGGTGCGCGCGACGCTCTGATACCCCGCCAGTTCGGCGCGCACCTCTACTTCGCGTCCGTCCCAGCCATCGCCCGGAAGGATGAAGGTGTACTCGCCCGCGTCGCCGGAGAGGACGGATGTCGTCTGGCCGGAGATGAACACGCGGGCGCCGGTCAGCGGCTCGCCGGTGCCGGCATCGGTGATCCGGCCCGACACGGTCGCGCGTATGAAATCCAGGGGAGCAAGTTCGGTCTCCGCCGGAGCGAAGGACCACAGACTTGCGGCGAGAACCCAGGCGAGAGCTGGAATGGGCATGGCATCTCCGAATCCGGGACGGCTGGCTGCGGGTTCGTCTCCTACTCTGCACGGGCCGATTGTGGTCCCCGGCAGGCGTTCCGCCGCGGCGGCGGCGTTACCTTGGAACACGCCGAACCCCTCCCCTCCTCTTCAACCGCCACCTCACACCATGCAACCCACTTCAGAGCAGTTGGCCCACCTTGCCGAGACCGATCCCCGGCTGGGGGCCGCGATGGCCCGGATGCCCGAGTTTCCGGATTTCTCCAGGACCGCTCGCCGCTTCTCCGGCTTCCACTACCTGTGCCGGTCGATCATCCACCAGCAGCTCGCCGGAGCCGCCGCGAAGACCATCTACGGACGCGTGCGCGCCCTCACGCCCGGACGCGGTTTCCCCACTCCCGCAGAGCTGCTGGCCCTGCCGGAGGAGGAGCTGAGGGGCGCGGGGCTGTCGCGCGGCAAGATGCTCGCACTCACCGATCTGGCGCGCCGGGTGGAGTCCCGATCACTCCGCCTGCGCGGCATCGGGCGGCTTCCGGACGAGGAGATCGTCGAACGGCTGACCGAGGTGCGCGGCATCGGCGTCTGGACCGCGCAAATGTTCCTCCTCTTCAAACTGGGGCGGCTGGACGTGATGCCGGCGACCGACCTCGGGGTGCGGGAGGGCCTGCGCCGGCTCGACCAACTCGAGAACCGGCCCACGCCGAAGGCCGTGCTGGAGCGCTCGGAGGCGTGGAAGCCGCTCCGGTCGGTGGCGAGCTGGGTGCTTTGGCGCCTGACCGACACCCCGGCGCCCTGAAGGATCCTGGCCCGTATTCGCATCGACGATGCGCGTGCTCCGCCGGGGCGGGGTGCCCGCGCTGACGGTCACCCATGCGGACCGGTTGCCGCACCGGCGGGTTTCGTCGGAGTATGTGTCGCACATCCCCATCATCCGCTGAGGACGGAACCCCATGCCCGTCTACCTTCAGTACTACTTCTGGCTGATCGCGGTCTCGCTCTTCTGCTTCCTGCTGGAGAGGATTCGGCCCTGGCGCAGGGAGCAGCGCGCGCTGCGGCGGGGCATCTGGCAGGACCTGTTCTGGCTGGTGTTCAACGGGCACTACCTCGGGGTGCTGCTGGCGATGGTGACGGGCCGGCTGGTGCAGGCCTTCAACGGAATGCTGTTCGAAATGGGCCTGCCGGTGCCCGAGTCGCTGGCGCTGGTCTCGTCGCAGCCGCTCTGGCTCCAGTTCGCGGTGTTCTTCGTGGTGAAGGATTTCGTGGAGTGGAACATCCATCGGCTACTGCACCTGACCCCGTGGCTGTGGGAGTTCCATAAGCTGCATCACAGCATCGAGGAGCTGGACTGGATCGGGAACTTCCGCTTCCACTGGGGCGAGGTGGTGGTCTACAAGACGCTCTCGTACCTGCCGCTGGTGGTGCTGGGCGTGGATGGGACCGCGATCCTGCTGATGGCCATCGTGAGCACGCTGATGCAGGACCTCAACCACTCCAACCTGCGCATCGACTGGGGGCCGCTCCGATACCTGTTCAACTCGGCGAGGATGCACGTGTGGCACCACGACGTGGTGCAGCACGGTAGGGGCGGTCAGAACTTCGGCATCGTGCTGAGCGTGTGGGACTGGATCTTCCGCACCGCCTACTGGCCGGCCGACCAGGAGCAGCCCGAGCGGCTCGGCTTCGAGGGGATGGAGGAGACGTATCCGCGCTCGCTGGCGGCGCGGCTGGTGTACCCGCTCGTGAAGTGGCGACGCTGATGCGCGACGGACGGTAGCGCCCGCCGATGACCACAGGACGAAAGGAAGGGCAGCTCTCGTTCGATCTGGGAGCGGACCTGCCACCGTTGGCCGGCGACCAAGCGGCAACCCCGGTCCGCGAGCGGGCAGCCATCCCGACCGACGACCAAGCGGTTCGGCGTGGCCCTCCCCCCCGCGACCACCCCGGCCTCGCCGGTGCCTCCGCGCTGGTGCGGTCGCTCGCCCGCATCTCCGCCCGGCATCCCCTCGACCGCAAGGTGATCGTGTGCCGAACCGGCGGCGAAGGCCGCGAACTCCTGCGCCAGCTTGCGCTCCGCGCCGGCTCGTGGGTGGGGTTCGAGGCCACCACCACCCGCACGCTCGCGATCACCGTGGCCGGGCCCGCACTGGCCGCGCGCGCGATCCGACTCACCGACCCCTTCGACGAGGAGGGACTGCTCGACGAGGCCATCGACGAGGTCTTGCTCGGGGGCGGGGAGGACGAGCACGCGCGGCTGGCCAGAGGGGTGGGGATGCGGCGGGCGCTCGCGCGCGCCGTCACCACCCTGAGGCTGGCCGGGGTGCGGGCCGGAAAGCTCGCCGGCGCGCCGCTCGCCGATCCCGCCAAGGCACGCATCCTCTCCCGCGTCCTGGCCGCGTACGAAGCCCGGTTGCGGCAGCGCGACCTGACGGATACGGCGGGCGTCTACCGGGCGGCAACCTGGGTGCTGCGGTCGGACGAGGAAACCGGCGGCGCGGACGCGCGCGCGGGCCGGCGCGTCTACCTGGTGCCCGGGATCGAGCGGCGGGGACTGGCCGGCCGCTTCCTGTCCGCGCTCCGGCGGCGGGCCGCGGAGGTGCTGGAGGCGGATCCAGTGCGGGGGCTGGCGGTCCCCGGTTCCCTGGTGTGGCGCGCTGCCCGGGAGAGGGTCAGCCGCCTGTCCCACCTGCACGACGTGGAGGAGGCCCCGGCCGCCGACTCGAAGGACCCGGGCGCCACTCTGGACATCTTCGTGGCCAACAGCGTCGAAGCCGAACTGCGCGAGGTGATGAGGCGGGCGCGCGAGCGCGGTCTGGGGTGGGACGAAGTCGAGATCGTGGCCACGGATCCGAGCGTGTACGGCTCCGCGCTGCACGCGCTCGCGGAGCGGATGGGCGTTCCGGTGACCTTCGCCGCGGGACTGCCGGTGGAGCGGACCCGGCCCGGGCGGGTCGCGGCGGCGTACTTCCGCTGGATCGAGGGGGGCTTCGACGCCGGGGTGGTGCGCACCCTGCTCTACGCGAGCGACCTCGCCGCTCCCCGGCCCAACGAGTGGATCCGCGGGGCCACGCTGGCGCGCCGGCTGCGCTCGCTGCGCATCGGGTGGGGACGCGACCGCTACCTGCCGGCCATCGAGCGGGCGCTGGCGGACGTCGACGACCACCGGGCCGGCAAGTACGAGTCGGACGAGCAGCTGGAGCGCCGCAGGCAGCGGACCCGCCGCGAGCTCCGCGGACTGCGCGGCCTGCTGGCTCCCGCGCTTGCCGCCACGCCCCCGGTCTCCATGGATACCGGGACGGGAGGCGCCCCGGTGTCGCCGTCGCAGGTGGCCCGCGGACTGCGCCGCTTCCTGGCCCGCACATCCCCGGGCAGTTCCGTCGACGACACCGCGCTCGAGCGCATGACCCACGCACTCCAACGCATCGAGGCGGCCCTCGTCCGCAAGACCGACTACCGGGCCGCCGCCGCCATCGTGCGTCGCCACATCGCGTTTCCCGTCCCCGCCCCGCGCGCGGAGGGGAGCGCGCCGTGGAGCTCGGCGGGTGGGGCGCTCTACCTGACCGACATCGGCAACGGTGGCCGCACGGGTCGGCGCGCCACCTTCGTGGTGGGCCTCGACGCCCACCGCCTGGGCGGCCCGGCCACCCAGGATCCCTACCTGCTCGACCACGACCGCATGCAACTGGCCGGCTTCGACCTGCCACTCTCCACCGACCGCATCCGGGAGCAACGCTTTCGATTGGCGGCGCTTCTCGCCCGCCTGCGTGGCTCCGTCCGCCTGAGCTACGCCGCCTGGGATCCGGCGGAGGCGCGCGCCGTGTCGCCATCCGCGGAACTCCTGCAGGCCTTCCGGCTCGTGCGAAACGATCCGTCGGCCACCTTCGAGGACCTGGATGCGCACGTGCGCGAGCGCGCCGGTCTAGTCCCGCGGCGGGGGGTGCGCCTAGACGCCACCGACGTCTGGATGGGGTGGCTCGAAAGGGACGGCCGGCTTCTGGACGGCGAGGAAACGGTCCGCGAGGCCTTTCCCCGCATCGGGGCGGGACTCCGGACGCGCGACGCGCTGGCCGGCGATGTGGTCACCGCCTTCCACGGCCAGACCGTCCCGCGGCCCGAACTCGACCCGCGCGGGAATCCCGAACTCGCCGTATCCGCCAGCGCTCTGGCCACGCTGGGCGCCTGCGCGAAGCGCTACTTCTACGGCTACGTGGCGGGCATCTGGCCTCCCGACGATCCCGCCTACGACCCCGAGAGCTGGCTGGACGCCCTCGGACGCGGGAGCATCCTGCACCGGGTGTACGAACGCGCGCTGATCGACGCCCGCGAACAGGACATCGACTACCACGAACCGGCGTTCGAGCGCTTGGTTGCGGCGATCCTGGACGAAGAGGTCAGCCTCGTGGTGCGCGAGGTGCCCGCCCCCAGCGATGTCGTGCGCGCGCGCGAACTGGAGGCGCTCGCGGCGGACGCGGAATCCTTCGTCGACATGATCCGGCGCAGTCCGCCCGCCTGGATCGCCACCGAGCGCGCCTTCGGGCTCAGGGGCGAGGATCCGCTTCCCTTCCCCACACCGTCGGGCGACGTGATGGTGCGCGGCGCCATCGACCGCATCGACAGGCTGACGCGCGGACTGCGGGTGGTGGACTACAAGACCGGCGGCACCTTCGGTTTCGCCAGCGGGAAGGGCATCTGGGATGGCGGAAGGCGGCTGCAGCATGTCATCTACTCCGCGGTCGCGAGCCAGCTGCACGACGCACGGACCCTGGCCATGGAATACCACTTCCCCACGCGCAAGGGCGAGAACCAGACCCGCGGGTACTCCGCCGACGACCTGATCGCGGGGCCCGAACTCGTCGCGCGCCTCCTCGACCGGGTCGCCGGCGGCCATTTCCTCCCCACCGACGACGCCGGCGACTGCCGCTTCTGCAACTACCAGGCGATCTGCCGGGTGCGCGGAACCGACTTCGGCGCCATCTCTCCGCTGGCGGAGTGGGTGAAGGAGCGCATCAGTGAGGCCCCCGAACTCGCGGGACTGCGCACGATCCGCAACTGGGACCACGAGGGACCCGGATTCCTGCACGCGCTCGAGGCTCGGCCCAGGCCCGGGGACTCGTCATCGTGAGTACTCCGGAAGCCCCACGCGCCGAGCGGAACCAGCGACTCCCGCCCGTCGACGAGGACCAACGAGAGCGAGTCCGCACCGAGCTCCGCACCAGCTTCCTGGTCGAGGCCGGCGCCGGCTCCGGCAAGACCACGCTCCTCGTCGACCGGATGGTGGCGCTGGTCGAGAGCGGTGAGGCGGAAGTCGCCCGGATCGCAGCCGTCACCTTCACGCGCAAGGCGGCGGCGGAGCTGCGGGAACGGTTCCAAGTGGCGCTGGAGCGGCGCTATCGCGAGACCCGCCACGATCCGGCCGAGGGCGAGAGGACGGCCCGGCTCGGCGACGCGATCAACGGCATCGACCGCGCGTTTCTCGGCACCATCCACGCCTTCTGCGCGCGTCTGCTTCGCGAGCGCCCGATCGAAGCCGGCCTCGACCCGGAGTTCCAGGAGGCTCAGGAGGCCGAGACCCAACTCCTCCAGGAACGCTTCTGGACGAGCTTCGTCGAGCGCATCGTGTCCGACTCGGATCCCCTGGTCGAGGAACTGGCGCGCGCTGGGCTCCGGGTGGACCAGCTGCGCAAGGCGTTCGACCGGATGGTCGAGAACCTCGATGTCGAGTATCCGGCCGATCCCGTCGCCGCGCCGGGGCCCGAGGCGGCGCGCGGGGTGCGCCGCGTACTGGAGAAACTGCTGGACCGGGCCCTGGCTCTGATTCCGGATGATGAGCCTGAACGCGGATGGGATCCGACCCAGCAAATGGTGCGATCCCTCCGCTACACGCGCCGGTTCCGCGGATGGGACGACCTCGCGGCGCTCTTCGATGCCGCCGAGAAGATGTCCTCCAGAAAAGTCTTCACGCTCAACCGCTGGCCACAGCCGACACGGCAAGGCGCGGCCGAGGTCAAGCGGCTGAGGGACGAGCTCGCCGCCCTGGGAGGCGAGGACGGCCTGATCCGCAAGCATCTCGACCGCTGGCTGGCGCATCGCTATTCGATGGCGATCAGGCTGGTGCGGCGGGCGGGCGTCGAGTTCGCCCGAGAGCGTCTGCGCATCGGGCTGCTCAGCTTCCACGACCTCCTGATGCTTACGGCGCGGCTGCTTCGCGAACATCCCGAGGTGCGCCGGAATCTGGGGGAACGGTACCGCTACGTCCTCATCGACGAGTTTCAGGACACCGACCCCATCCAAGCGGAACTGCTCTTCCTGCTCGCATCCGAGCCCGAGCCGCGGGCGGGGGACGGCGGGCCTCAGCCGGCTGGCGACAGGCAGCCGCCGGACCATCGGCGACCGCAGGCCGACGACGCCTCCCGGCTGGCCGACTGGCGCACCGTGGTTCCGCGCCCCGGCGCGCTCTTCGTGGTCGGGGATCCGAAACAGAGCATCTATCGCTTCAGGCGCGCCGACATCGCCGTCTACAACCAGGTGCGCGCGCGCTTCAGGGAGTTCGGCGCGGTCCTCCGGCTCATCACCAACTTCCGCTCGCGCCAGACCGTCGCCGACCTGGTCAACGAGGTCTTCGACCATCCCGCCCGCTTCCCCCGGGAGGAGACCGACCGCCAAGCGTGCTTCGCGCCAATGATACCCTATCCGCGAGCGCCCAACGGGCCGGAGGGGGTGTTCGACTACCACGTGCCCAAGGCGCGGCGCAATGCCGACGCGGCGCGCCTCGAAGCGGCGATGCTCGCGAGTTGGATCCGGGCTCGAATCGACAGCGGCGAGCGTGCGGCAGGCGACTTCCTGGTGCTGACCCGGAAGAAGGCCCACCTCGACCTCTACGCCCGCGCGCTCGAGGAACGCAACGTGACGATCGAGGTCTCCGGAGCGCAGGCCGGGCCCGAAGAGGAGCTGCGCGAGCTCGTCCTCCTGCTTGAGACCCTCATCGACCCGGGAAACCCCGTGAACGTCGTGGCGGTGCTCACCGGGCTCTTCTTCGGCCTCGATCACGAGCAGCTGGCGCAGCATGCCCTGCCCGGAGGCAGGTTCGATTTCACCTCTTGGCCCCGGGACTGTGGCCGGGACGAGGATGGCTCCGCCGGGGACACGCCCGCTGAGGAGGTGGTGGAGGCGATCGCGACCCTGCACGAATGGTGGAGGGAGAGCCGCCGGGAGCCCGCCGACATCGTCATCGGTCGTCTCGTGGACCGGCTGGGGCTGATGCCCTTCGTCGCGAGCAGCACGCTCGGCACGTTGCGGGCCGGGATCATGGCCTACGCGCTGGATTCGGTGCGGGCGGAGGCCCTGCGAGGCAACGCGTCGCTCGCGGGGGCCGTCGAGGCGCTGCGGGCGGCGCTGGCCTGGGAGGACGCGGAGACACCCTTCGATCCGGGTCCCGGCGATGCCGTGCGGGTCATGAACCTGCACAAGGCCAAGGGCCTCCAGGCCACCGTCGTCGTGCTCGCCAACCCCGCACAGACCGTCTCCCACACGCGACGGCTGGATGCCCACACGCGACGCGACGCGAGGGGCGGGGCGGAAGCGTTCGCGGCCGTCACCACGCCCGCGGGCCCCTACAGTTCCTGGACGCTCGCCCAACCGCTCGAATGGTCCGAGCTCGCGCGGGAGGAGGTGCGGTTCCTGGAGGCCGAGGAACAGCGCATCCTTTACGTGGCGTGCACGCGCGCGCGCGAGGAGCTGGTCGTCGCGCGCAAGCACGGCAAATCCTGCTGGAGCATCTTCGACGGGTGGCTGGACCGGAACGCCGAAACGCTGCACCTGGCGGCGGACGTGCCGCAGTCGCGGGAGCGCATGGCCCGGAGCGCCGCAGACCTGCTGTTGGAAACGGAGGTGGCCGAGGCCGGGATGACCGACGGGGCTCGGCCGTCGTACGAGTTCACGTCCATCACCCAGTTGGCGAAGGCCGACGTGGCGGAAGCGGATGTTGTCGGACCGGAGCCGGGGGATCCCCGGAGGTCCCGGATCGGCCACCGCGCGGACGACTCGAGCGAAGCCGCGGAACCAGACGCAGCCGAGGCTCGAGGCGAGGACGACGGGTCGGAGTCGGCGCGGTCCGATCACCCGGAAACTCCGCCCTTGCGGGTTCGCACGACCCTCCGCGGGTACGAGTGGGGCAGCGCCGTGCACGGCACCCTTGCGGCCGCGGCCCAGGGAGTCGAAGGCGAGGCGCTCGAGTTCGTGGCACGGGCGCTCCTGGTGGAGCACGATCGTCCGCTGGACGAACGCGGCGCTCCCGCCGAGCTGGGTGAACTCATGTCGCTGGTCGGGCGCGTGCGCGCATCGGAACTCTGGCGCCGTGCCGAGCGCGCCGACATGCGCCGACCCGAAGTGCCCTTCGCGGTCGAGCGTCCGGCGGAGAACGGCGGCATCCCCCGCCTTGTGGAAGGCGTGATCGACCTGGCCTTCCGCGAGGCCGACGGCTGGGTGATCGTGGACTACAAGACCGACGTGGGCGACGACCCCGACTTCCCGGCACGCCGGCGCGCTTATCGCCGCCAGGTGGACCTGTACGCGGAGTGCTGGGAGCAGGTCACCGGCGAACCGGTCAAGGAGAAGGCGCTCCTGTTCACGACCATGGAGGAAGAGGAACGGTGGTAGCTCCCATTCGCATCCGCTTCATCGGCTGCGGCGACGCCTTCGGCAGCGGCGGACGGCTCCAGACCTGCCTTTGCGTGGAGTCCGGCACCCATCGCTTCCTGGTCGACTGCGGCGCCTCGGCGCTGGTGGGGCTGAGGAAGTTCGGCGTCGACCCGAACGCCATCGACACCGTGCTCGTGACCCACATGCACGGCGACCACTACGCCGGCATCCCCTGGCTGGCGCTCCAGCGGGTGGCCGCCGGGGTGAGGCGACCCTTGAGGGTCCTCGGTCCCCAGGGCATCGCCGAGCGCCTGCCCAAGCTGGCGGACCATCTGTTCCCCAGCCCGGCCCCGCGCCCGGGCCGCTTCAACCTCGAGATTCGCGAATACGCATCCTTCCGCCCCACGGCGCTGGCGCAGGCCTGTCCCGGCGGCGTAACCGTGACCGGCTACCCCGTGACCCACGTCCCCGCGACCAACCCGCACGCGCTGCGCATCGAGCTGGAGGGCAAAGTCATCGTTTTCTCGGGGGACACGGCGTGGGATGACAACCTCATCGATGCGGCGGCCGGGGCCGATATCTTCATCTGCGAGGCTTGGAGCTTGCGGCCGCGCGCCCCGGTCCACCTCGACATCGAGACGCTGCGCGCTCGCCGCGCGGACATCGACTGCGAACGCATCGTGCTCACCCACATGGGCAACGACGTGCTGGCCGCACTGCCCATCGAGGGCTTCGAGGCCGCGGACGACGGGATGGTGGTCGAGGTGTGAGGGGGCGATCTCAAACCGGGATCGGCGCAAATCCACTACGGAATCGGCGCAAGACACCATTTGAATCCCCTCGCGAGCCCTCTATGTTTGATGTTCGAATCGCCTCGGCACGCCGAACCGAGGCGCGCGTGCCCATCCCGATCAAGAGAGCATCGACGATGAGTCTTGATTCCATTCTCGGGGTTGCCACGATCATCCTCGCCATCATCACGGCCGCTGTCGCGCTGGGTGCCGTTCTGGTGCCGGGACAGCGCGCGATGCGGCAGGAGATGGGCAAGCTCGGCGAGCGCATGAGTCGGCTGGAGGAGCGAATGGCCCGACTCGAAGGCTGGTTCGGGGGATTCCTGCAGGGGAAACGGGAAGCGGACGTCTAGCCGTCTTGCGCTGTCGGCATCGATGCTCAGATCGTCTTGCGATTCGCGCATCGAACGCAGTGTCGTCTTGCAATATTCGTATCGATCGGCTATCCGTACTACGCACTGCTGATCGAACGAAACACCGTAAGACGCCGCCAGCCGGCATGCGTGACCCTCGCCCGAGACGACCGCCCATGACCATCGTCACCCTCTCCCCGCGCTTCCAGGTCGTGATCCCCAAGGATGTGCGCGAGCATCTCGACCTTGAACCGGGCCAGAAGCTTCAAGCCATCGGCTACAAGGGGCGGATCGAGCTGATCCCCGTCGAGCCCATCGAAGCGTCGCGCGGGTTTCTGCGCGGGATCGACACCTCCGTGCCGCGCGAATCGGACCGGCCGTGAACGTCGTCGACTCCGCGGCGTGGCTGGAGTACTTCGCGGACGGCCCCAACGCAGGCGAGTTCGCGGAGGCCATCGCCGACATCGAGAGCCTGGTCGTGCCCAGCATCACGCTCTTCGAAGTGTTCAAGCGTGTTCGCGTCCAGCGAGATCCCGCCGCAGCCCTGTACGCCGTGGCCCAGATGATGCGCGGCCGCGTCGTCGACCTGGATTCCGAGCTGGCGGTCGCCGCGGCGGCCCTCAGCGCCGAGACCGGGCTGGCCATGGCGGACAGCGTAGTGCTGGCGACGGCCCGGGAGTCGGACGCAACGCTGTGGACGCAGGACTCGGACTTCGAGGGGATGGAGGGGGTGGAGTTTCGGGGGAGGACAGAAGCGCCTCACGGCCTGTGCCCCACACGTCCATGAACTTGACCGCCGTCCTGCTGAGATGTTCGGCTTCATCGGCCAAACGGGGTGGACCAAGGACTCTACGCCGGATAGGTTCCCCCTCCATGTCAACATCTGTCAACATCCAACGGGAGGTCTCGCGTTGGACGCGCTGCTTGCGATACCGGTCGCGACGGGCGATCACCATCCCCCACATCCCGCCCAGCCGCCAACGAGACGGTAATGAACTACGCGTGATGTGCGGCTTCTCGCCATCCGAGGGCGTTCGGGATCACCTGCCCTTGGAGTCATTGCATCCGGCGAGTGGTCCATCAGGAACCGGGTCATGACGCCGAAGTGGCTGTGCTGAACAAGTCCGCCGTTGCTCTAGCGGCCGATGGCGCCATGACCGTGGCCGGCACCGACAAGACGTATCCAACCAACAAGCTGTTCGCTCTCGCGAAGCACCGTCCTATGAAGATGCATTATAGGCCACATGTCCTGCGGCGTGCGAGCGACTGGCTCACGGAACCACTTCATCTTCTCGCCAGCACAGCTAGCAGCTCCCAAGTCCTAGCCCGGATTTCTCACAG
>JAAXGM010000077.1:4634-5071 GCA_012267435.1 Gemmatimonadota bacterium | reverse complement strand
CTCGTTTGAGAAATCCGGGCTAGAGCCGCCATCCTCGTCGCCGCGGCCTACGCGTGGCCCATCTTCGAGCACCTGTCTGCGGGTTTCGGTGCCGCCCCGGACCGCGACGCAGGCGAGTCGATCAAGGATTCCGCCGCACCGGAGACGCCATCCGTTGACGAAGGACGGGCGTCGCCCAACGGCGAAGGACAGACGTCATTCCACGGCGATGGACAGATGTCGCCCAACGGCGAAGGGCAGACGTCATCCCCAGGCGAAGGACGGACTTCATCCCACGGCGATCCGTCGACTGCATGCCGCGTCGGTTCCGGCAGCCGAGCCGAGCGTTACCAGGTCATGGTCCATTGCGACGCGGCGACACTCGCGGCCGAGGGCGAGCCGGGGCGCTCGGATCTGGACGGGATTCGCGTTTCCGCGGAGACGTCTCGGCGCATGGC
>JAAXGM010000077.1:0-4444 GCA_012267435.1 Gemmatimonadota bacterium | reverse complement strand
CGCATCCTGTTGCGGGGATTGACCTTACACCCTTGACGGACCGGATTCCCGCCAATTGACTCCCGCCAATTGGGATCTCAGCCGCCAACCCTCCGGCGGTTGTCCAGCGCCGTCCGAAGCTGTCCCTCGTCGGCCCTCTGGTAGCACTCAAGAACCGTGTGGGGCGTCTTCCAGCCCCCGAGTTGGCTGAGGAGCTTGAGGGGTTGGTCCATGAGGTCGGAGGCGAACTTGCGCCGGAGCGAGTGCCAACCCCTGCCGCGCTTCGGCTCCAGCCCCGCGCGTGTCTGGCCTCTGTGCCACCAGATGCGCACCCGCTCGGCGCTTACGCACTTGGAAGTACTCCTGGGCGCGGGCAGCACCGGCGCGTCCCCGCTCTCAAGGGTCTTCCTTCGTGCCTCCTCCAAGACGGCGACTGCCTCGGCGGTCACCGGCGTCCGGTGCTCGTAGCCGGTCTTCTCGTGTTCCGCGCGCCACCGCACCATTCCGGCCTCAAGGTCGATGTCCGACCAGCGGACTGGAGGGAGCCTGAATCCCGGCAGGAAATCGTCTAAAGTCATACAGGACTGCACGATCTGCGTTTCCTGCCGTTGGGCTGGACCCTGCTGGACCGTGCCGCGAAAGCGGGAAAAACGGGTTTGGATGGCGGGACTTCTCGCTCCACCAGTAAGGTCACACCGTCGGCCAGCAGCCAGCGCCGACGGTGCCCCTATCATCCCGTGAGAGCCGCGGCTAGCGTCATGTCGTCGCATCGTCTAGCCAACCGGTAGCGGCCACGTCTACTACCGATCCGGAAGCGGTTTCTGGGGTCGGCACGCGGCGTCCCAGCACCGAAGTCGCTCCGACTGGACGGCCACGTTATCTTCCGTTCCACGGAGACATCTGAGACGGAGAGCGAGCAGCGATGGCGAGCGGGCACTGGCCGGAGCAGAGTACGCCAAGGCCGAGTGGCTTGGAGCGATGAAGTCGGGACCCACGGTCGTAGACCTCTTCAGTGGGTGCGGCGGCCTGTCTTGGGGTCTAGAGAAGAACGGGTTTCGCATCGCCACTGGCGTGGACAACTGGGATATCGCGCTCAAGACGTTCGAGGAGAATCACAGGCATGCTCAGGCCGTGAGTGCCGACCTCGCGACGCTCGACGGCACGGGGGTTGCGGAACTGCTTGAGCTGAGCCCAGGGACGCTTGACGTCGTCGTGGGAGGCCCGCCCTGCCAGGGCTTCTCTTCGGCGGGTCAGCGCAGGCGCGGAGACGCTCGCAACTCCCTCGTTGGTGCGTTCGCTCGATTTGTTGCCCATCTCCGCCCGGCGGTTTTCGTCTTCGAGAACGTGGAGGGGTTCCTGACCGCGGAGGGCGGATCAAGAGTCGTCGAACTGCTGGACCCCTTGGTCGCGGCGGGGTATCGGATCCATCTTCGCAAGATCAACGCGGCGAACTTCGGGGTCCCCCAACACCGCAAGCGCGTGATCGCGATTGGGGCGCTAGGATGGGATCCCCAATACCCTGAGCCGACGCACTCGGCCTACGGTGCGCCCGGGGCTCGTTTGGCCGGGAGCCACTTGCCGCCGACTCCGACTCTTGGCGAGGCGTTGGCCAGTCTCCCACCGGCGTCGAAGGATGGTCCCGGCGAGCCCGAGGATCATTACGCTGCGCGGCTTCGGGGGCTGGATCTCAAACGAGCTCAGGCCCTCCGGCCGGGCCAGACGATGAGAGATCTACCGGAGGCGTACTGGCATGACAGCTACCGCCGTCGTGCGTTTCGGCGTGTCAAGGACGGAACCCCCACGGAGAGGAGGGGTGGTGCTCCGGCGGGACTTCGGCGTCTGCGTTCGGATGCGCCCTCCAAGGCTATTACCGGCGCAGCACGAAACGAATGCATCCATCCGACGGAAGATAGGTCTCTGACTGTTCGGGAGTGCGCACGTCTACAGACTTTCCCAGACGACTTCACGTTCTTCGGGACGAGCTCCGCGCGCATGCGGTTGATCGGAAACGCGGTGCCCCCGGTCCTAGCTACGAAGATCGCGGAGGCGGTCCAAGACAGTCTCCGTTCAGCAACGGTCGCTGCCGAGCCCGGAGCCCTCCTGAGCTTCGTTCCGACACTCTCCAGCGGTCTAAGTCCAGCCTTGGACAGGGTCGCGCGCCTCGTGCGGACGCGCTTTCCGGATCCCACTCAACGAAGCTTCCAGCCGTCGCTGTGGGTCTAACGCAAGCCCAGAAGGCGATCGTCACTCGGGCGCAGTCCCTTGGCAGCGGCGGCCAAGCTGTCGCAATGAACGATGAGGCATGCGCCTACTTGGTCGGCGTGATCGTCCACGATCTTGGTCTACACGGCTTATTCCCAGAGTTACCGGAGACGATCCCGGAGTTCTTCTGTTCGAGCCCGCTGTCGCGGTTGGAGCTCCCAGGTGTCCCGTTTCTTGAAGTATTCGAACGACTTGTGGACGCAGACGCCAACTCCGACATCTACTTCGCGTGTCTGGCGGCCCTTCACAAGGCTCGTCTGAAGTACGAACGGATTCTAGAAACGCAACCTGTACCGACTATTGACCAGGTTGGTCCGCGGGGATTGCTGCAATTCGGCGGTATGGAGGCGCGCGCCCTGGCCAGTTTCCTGTTGTGGAGGAAATGGATCTTCGACATCGACAACCGGGCGGGGCAGGAGACGGGTTACCTGTTCGAGCCCATCATCGCTGCCGCTGTGGGGGGCGTTCCGGTGAGCGCCGCAAAGAGTCCTGTCAAACGGCGGAACGCCCCCACGAAGGGACGGCAGATCGATTGTCTTCGCGAGAAGTGGGCGTACGAGATCAAGATCAGGGTAACCATCGCGGCGTCCGGTCAAGGCCGGTGGCGTGAGGAACTGGGGTTTCCAGAGGATTGTCGAAGCAGCGGGTACACACCTGTCCTCGTCGTGCTGGACCCAACGCCAAACGCGAAGCTGGACGAACTGAGCGCAGCGTTCCGCCAAGCGGGTGGGGAAGTCCACGTCGGTGGAGATGCGTGGGCACACCTCGCAGCGTTGGCGGGACCCACGATGGCGCGATTCCTAGCAAAGTACGTTCACGATCCGCTCGCGGAATTGCTCCACGAGGAGCCAGTTGAACTCCCGGATCTGCTGCTGTCAATGGACTTGGGCCGGCTGACAGTTGGAGTCGGAGATGAGCGCTTCTTCGTCGCCCGCGCTCCCGACACCCGCGCTGGCGAAGAGCCAAGACTACCAGACGACGTGGACGATCAGTTAGGAGCCTGACAGCCATCACCCCCGCCGGAGTTGCGAGGCACCGGGCCAGTGTCTCACCCCGTCCGGCTCGCTCTACTCCTCCTTCCGGGCGTCCGCGCCAACAATAGATCTCCCATCCCCTGGGATCGTCCATTTCTGGTCGGTTTCCCTCTCACTGCCGGGACTCGAACTCGAATGCTGGCCAGCTAGTGTGAAACCTATTGCGGATCCAATCCGTAGTATGTCGCCCTTCGGGTCACCGAGGCGTCCTTCGGGTCACCGAGGCGTGAAGAGCAGCACGACCCCAACGAGGCGAAAGGCCGGAGGAGAAGCGTAGTCAGGTTGATCC
This sequence comes from Gemmatimonadota bacterium, assembly GCA_012267435.1. Lineage (GTDB taxonomy): Bacteria > Gemmatimonadota > Gemmatimonadetes > Longimicrobiales > Gaopeijiaceae > BD2-11. The sequence continues at coordinate 880 of JAAXGM010000077.1, read as the reverse complement.
AACCCAAGGCGAAGGCGGTGCAGTTGCCCATTGGCCTCGGCGCTGGCGGGATCATTCGCCGCCCCGGCTTCCAGCGCGCATGGACGCCTCGGCATCGCTGGCCTCCGTTTCACCGCCAGCCGCTCTTCGCGAGGTCCGTCTGAACGGGTTCCTCGGATCGCTCGCGGAGGTGCGCCGCCACCGCGTCGGTGGCGGTCGCCGCCGGGTCCCGGACGCGGCCCCCACGGGCTTCTCTGACGCCCGTTTCGTGATTCAGCCAGCGTACCCCTTGGGGCCACACTCCGTGAGTCCCCTGCGGAGGCTGGCGGGGGGCTGCGCCCCCTCTGACCCCCGAACCGGAAACGGCGCGCCATGAGCCGTGGACGCGCCGTTTGGGTGAAGGTTCGCGCCAGCGAGGCGGAGCGCGCCGAGTGGCACGCCAAGGCGCGCTCGGCAGGCCTGACGCTGTCGGATCTTGTGCGCCGGGCGGTCGGCCGGACGCACACGTGGACCGTGGCGCACGCCGAGGTCGAGCGCGAGCGCACCCAGCAGGTGGCGCGCGTCGGCAACAACCTCAACCAGATCGCTCGGTGGGCCAATGCCCACAAGGAGGGCATCGAGGCCGTCGAGGTGATCGGCCACCTGATCGCCATCAGGCGGGCGCTCAGCGCCTTGGAGCCCGCCGAAGACCCGGACGAGGATGCACCTTAAGTTCCTGGCGCACGGAACCGGATCGGCCCGCAAGGCGGCCAAGTACCTCCTCGGCGAGCTTGACGCGGCTGGGAAGCCGCGCGAAGGGGTCGGGGTGCTCAGGGGAGATCCCCACCAGGTGGCCGCCGTGGCCGATGCGCTTCCCTTCGAGCACAGGTACACGTCCGGCGTGATCGCGTGGGCGCCGGAG
>JAAXGM010000076.1 GCA_012267435.1 Gemmatimonadota bacterium | reverse complement strand
GGGGCCCACGCCAGACCAGCCCGGCCCCGACGGCGATCCGCCCGACACGCGCCAGCCCATGGAGCGCGCCGTCGACCACCTCTCCGAGGTATTCCCCCTCCACACCCCCGAGTGGGCGGCGTGGTCGGCCACCATGCGCCCGCCCCGCCTGGAGGGCACGTGGGTCCTCTCCGGTCACCAGCCCGGCCGTGGCCCGGCCTACGGCACGGTGACCATGGGAGACGGCGGGGAACAGGACGCGTTCGTCACCGGGGCCAGCTACACGTTTCCGGCCACCGGGGAGACCGTCACCCGGCGGGGCCGCGGGCTGGTGTACACCGGCTACCAGTGGCGGGGGCGCTCCTTCGAGTCCGATGAAGTCGATGGGACGATGCGCGAGGTGATGTTGGTGGAGCGCGGCATGAACGAGATCAGCGGCCGCTGGTTCCGGGGCGACTACGACGAGATCGGCATGGATGTGCGCCTCACGCGCCTGGCCGGTTCCCCGGTCGTGGCAGGCGTGCATCCCCGCGCCCTTCAGCTGGGTGGCGGCGAGCGCGAGGTGCGCATCTTCGGAGCCGGCTTCGCGGACGACGTCGGGCCCGGAGATGTGGATCTGGGCCCCGGCCTGACGGTTAACAGAGTCGTCAGCGCGTCCTCCGAAGAGATCGCCCTCAACGTGACCGTAACACTCGACGCGGTCCCGGGCGGCCGCGACGTTTTCGTGGAGGGCGCGAGCTTGGCGCAGGCGGTGGTCGTGCACGACGGCATCGACCGCATCCAGGTGCTGCCGCGCACGGGCATGGCCCGGGTGGGCGGCATCGTCTTCCCGAAGGGCTACCAGCAGTTCGAGGCGGTTGCCTTCGACGACGGACCCGACGGGCGTCCAAGCTCCGACGACGATCTGGAGCTGGGGCCGGTCGAGGTCGACTGGAGCCTCGAGGAATACGCGGCGACCTTTGACGACAACGACATCGAGTTCGTCGGCTCGATCGACCAGACCGGACTTTTCGTGCCCGCGGCCGACGGCCCCAACCCGGACCGCGACCGCAACCGCAACAACGTCGGCGACGTGTGGGTGGTCGCCACCCTCGCGCGGGACGACAACGGCGACCGTCCCCTGCGGGCCCGCGCCCACTTGGTCGTGACCGTCCCGCTCTACCTCCTTTTCGACGCGGGAGCCAACGTGAGTACCGGAGCCAGCCCGGATCCGGCGGCAAGCCCGAACGGGCGAGGAAGCCGAACCCCGGGACCGAATCCCGGGAAGGGAAGGAGCCCAGAATGAGCAACGTCGGTATCGCCTCCGCGCCGGCGCCCGCGATCCCGGGAGCCAACGGCTCCGGCCCCGCGCCCGCTCCGGACATCCTCACGCTGGGAGAGTTCCACTCCTTCCAGGCGGATGACGCGACCTTCCTCTACCTGGTCCCGAGCGCGGCCATTTTCCGCATGGACGCGCCCTCGCTGGCGGTGCTCGAGGCGCTCGGGACCGCCAACCGCACTTCCGCCGAGCTGGTGCGGCGGCTGGAGGACCGTTTTCCCGCGGAGGAGGTCACCAACCGCATCGACGAACTGCTGGGGGTGCGCGCCATCGGCCTCCTCGGCAAGCCCGCGCCGGCCCCGCCCGACATGCTGCCGCCCAAGGGCTTCCCGCTCACCACGATGGTCCTGAACGTCACCAGCAAGTGCAACCTGGCCTGCACCTACTGCTACGAGTACGGCGACGACCGCATCGTCGAAGCCGACTCCAAGCCCCGCTACATGGACCTCGAGACCGCCCGCGAGAGCGTCGACTTCATGTTCGAGCAGGGAGGGTCGAACCGGCTGGTGCACCTCACCTTCTTCGGCGGCGAGACCCTCCTCAACTTCAAGCTGCTCAAGAAGACCGCAGCATACGCCCGTCAGCGTGCACGCGAAGTCGGCAAGGAGGTCGACTTCAGCCTCACCACCAACGCGACGCTGCTCAAGCCCGAGATCGTCGACTGGCTGGCGGAGAACCGGGTGGGCGTGACCGTCTCCATCGACGGGCCCCGCGAGGTGCAGGACGGGCTCCGCGTCTTCTCGAACGGGATGGGCAGCTACGACATCATCCTGCCGAAGATCAAGGACCTGCTGGCGCGCCACCGGACCCGCCCAATCGGCGCGCGCGTGACCCTCACCAGCAAGAACCTCGACGTGAAGCGGATCTTCACCCATCTCACGGAGGAGATCGGCTTCTGGGAGGTGGGCTTCGCGCCGGTCACCAGCTCGTCGTGCCGCGACTTCTCCATCTCCGACGCCGGCTACGACAAGATGCTCGGCCAGTTCGAGGAGCTCGCCCACGACTTCCTCGAGCAGGCGTGCGCGGACCGCCACCACGGCTTCTCCAACGTGAAGGACACCCTGGAGGAGATCCACAAGGGCGTGAGCAAGGCGTACCCGTGCGGCGCCGGCCTCGGGCTCATGGGGGTGGCGACCGACGGCGACGTGGCGCTCTGCCATCGCTTCGCCGGGTC
>JAAXGM010000075.1:15148-15891 GCA_012267435.1 Gemmatimonadota bacterium | reverse complement strand
CACACCGCCGCAGATTACCCTAGCGCCTTGGAGAGGGCCATGATCGTTGAGAACCAGGCCGGCGTGGGCAACCCACCTGCGCTCGCGGGCAATCCTCCGCAAGCGTCCGGTCCGCCATTTCGTCGATCCATCCCTGGCCGCGGTCGCGCTGGGAGCCGGTCCCGGGCGATTGCTCAGGGACTTCAGGCTCCTCCGACTTGTCTTCGAGTCGATGGTCGTCCGCGATCTCCGCGTGTACGCCCAAGCGGCCGACGCCGAGGTCTTCCACTACCGGGAGGACGGACGCCTTGAAGTGGATGCCGTGGTGCAGGCCCGCGACGGACGCTGGGCGGCCTTCGAGATAAAGCTGGGGCCGAGGAGGGTTGAGGAGGGCGCCCGCAACCTGCTCAGGCTTGCCAAGCGCGTGGACCCAAACCTGGTCGGGCCGCCCAAGGCCCTGGGCGTGATCGTGGCGAGAGGATACGGATACGAAAGGCCGGACGGAGTGGGGGTGATACCGGTCGGCGCCCTTGGCCCGTAGCGGGGCTGGCGACGGTCTTCGCCGGGGTCGTTCACCATAGTATCATGGCCCAAGGCATAATAGTACCACCGATTTGCCCGGTTGAGACCCTCGGACGGCAAACGCTGGTCAAATCTGGCCCAAGGATCGGGGCGGCAGCCGGCCAACGCGGGGCGGGACCGCTGCGGGCTGCTACAGGATATAGCGGCGCAGGTCCTCGTCCTCCGCGATCTCCTCCAGGTGC
>JAAXGM010000075.1:12149-15099 GCA_012267435.1 Gemmatimonadota bacterium | reverse complement strand
CGCGCCGCGATGCGTGCGATCTCCTCGACGCCGCCGGGGGTGAACTCGGCCCGTGCCCCCTCGGTCTCGATCAGCGCCTGATACTGCACCAGCAACGCGTTTCGCGGCTCCCGCAGGATGCGCTTGAAGTGTCCCTCGTCCAGGCTGTGCAGCTCCACGCGGATGGGAAAGCGGCCCTGCAGCTCCGGAATGAGGTCGCTGGGCTTGGAGACGTGGAAGGCGCCGGCGGCGATGAAGAGGATGTGGTCGGTGCGCACCAGGCCGTATTTGGTCTGGACGTTGCAGCCCTCCACCACCGGCAGCAGGTCGCGCTGGACCCCTCCCCGGCTGACGTCGGGGCCGTAGCCCCCGCGGTCGCCCGCGATCTTGTCGATCTCGTCCAGGAAGATCATCCCCATGTCTTCCGCCCGGATGAGCGCCTCGTTGACGACCTCGTCCATGTCCACGAGCCGGTCAAGCTCGTCCTGAATGAGGATGCGGCGCGCCTCCGCGACGGTCACGCTGCGCCGCTTGGTGCGCTTGGGAAGCATCTCCTGGAGCATCTCGGAGAAGTTGTATTCCATCCCCTCCATGCCGCCCATGGGCACCATCATCCCGTCGATGGCCGGAGCCTGGCTGACCTCCACCTCGACTTCGCGCGCCTCGAGTTCCCCGTCCCGCAGCAGACCGCGGAGCTTCTCGCGGGTGCGTTGCCAACGCATGATCAGGCGTTCGTCCTCCTCGCTCAGCGTCTCGCCGGCGGCATGCTTCCGCACGCCCTGGGGGCCGGCCACGAAGACCTTGGGAACCCCGTCGGCAACCACCACGGGTCCCTTCGGGCGGCTGCGCCCGTCCATCGGTGGAAGCAGAAGGTCCAGCAGCTGTTCCTCGACCCGGCGTTCGGCTTCTTCCTGGACGCCGTCCTCGCGCTCGGCGCGCACCATGTTCACCGAGGTGTCGACCAGGTCGCGGATCATCGATTCGACGTCCCGGCCCACGTATCCCACCTCGGTGAACTTGGACGCCTCCACCTTGACGAAGGGCGCGCCCGTGAGCCGGGCCAGCCGGCGCGCGATCTCCGTCTTGCCTACGCCGGTGGTGCCCATGAGGATCAGATTGTTGGGCAGGATCTCGTCCCTCAGCTCGTCCTCGACGCGCTGCCGGCGCCAGCGGTTGCGCATCGCGATGGCGACCGCGCGCTTGGCCTCTTCCTGGCCCACGATGTACTTGTCCAGCTCCGTCACGATCTGGCGGGGCGTGAGCTGCTCGAGCCAGTCGGGCACGGATTCCGTCTCGCCCGTGGCGGCGGAGGGCGCCGCGGGCTCCGTTGTTGAAACAGCCATCACAACCTCTCGGACTGGGACGCCAGGTCCAGAACCGTAATCTCTTCATTGCTGTAGACGCAGATTTCGCCGGCGATCACCAGGCTGGCGCGCACGATCTCGGAGGCGGAGAGCGGGGAATGCGCCCTGAGCGCGCGGGCCGCGGCCAGCGCATAGGCGCCTCCCGAGCCGATCGCCACCACCTCGTCGTCGGGTTCAAGGACGTTGCCGTCCCCTCCGATCAGGAACAGGTGTTCGGCGTCGGCCACCACCAGCAGCGCATCCAGACGGCGAAGCGCACGATCCGTCCGCCAATCCTTCGCCATTTCGACGCACGCGCGCGTCAGGTTGGAGGGGAATTGCTCCAGCTTGGCCTCCAGCGTCTCGAACAGCGTGAAGGCGTCCGCGACCGCCCCCGCGAACCCGGCGAGGAAGCGGCCGTCCTTGAGCGTGCGAACCTTGCGGGCCGCGGTCTTCACGATGGTGTCCCCCATCGTGACCTGACCGTCGGCCCCCATGGCGACCCGGCCCTCCTTGCGGACCGCGAGCACGGTGGTGCCGTGGAAACTCTGCGTGGTCATGTGTTCTCGGGTCTGGTGAGGGAAGGTTGTCGCGATGCCCCCGGCGCGAATGGGAGGACCACGAGCGAAAGATGCATCCAGTGATGCAAAGAGTACACCCGGACGACGGGCGGGGTGCGGTCAATGGCGGGCGGGGACCCTTTCCGGCCGGGTTCCGGTGGGTCAGGCGCGCGGGTGCGCGGCGCCGTAGATGCGCTTGAGTCGTTCCTTGGATGTGTGCGTGTAGATCTGCGTCGTGGAAAGCGAGATGTGGCCCAGCAGTTCCTTGACCGACACCAGATCGGCCCCGGAGTCGAGAAGGTGGGTCGCGAAGCTGTGCCGGAGCGAATGAACGGAAAGCCCCTCCGCCTCGGCCCCGCGCTCCAGCGCATTGCGCGCCACATACTGGATGGAGCGGCGCGAGAGGCGGTGGCCGCGGCGGCTCACGATGGCGGCGCGGAGGTCGCCGTCGTTCAGCGAGACCACGCGTTCCCGGTGCGGCTCGTAGCGCCTGAGCGCCCGGACCGCGGCCCCGGTCAGCGGCACGATGCGCTCCTTGCGACCCTTCCCCATCACGCGCACGCGGTCGGAGATGAGGTCGATGCGGTCGCGGTCGAGCCCGTGGAGTTCGGCCAGGCGCACCCCGCTGCCGTAGAGGATCTCGAGAATCGCCAGGTTGCGGGTGCCGAGAAAGGTGTTCTCGGCCGCGCGCGCCTCCGCGACACGGAAAACGGCCCTCGCGTCCGCCTGCGACATGTATCCGGGAAGGCGCTTGTCGGCGCGGGGCGTGCGCAGAGCGCGCGCGGGATTGCTCTCAATGTGCCCTTCCAGGTGCAGGAAGCGAAACAGGGAGCGGAGCGCCGAGAGTTTGCGCGCCGAGGTGCGCCGGGAAAGCCGGCGGCGGCGGCAATGTCCGAGAAAGCCCCGGAGAGCGAGCCGGTCGACATCGGTCCAGCTCCAGCCGGCATGCCCGGTGTAGTCGGCGAAGAAGCGCTCGAAGTCCTGTATGTCGCGCCGGTACCCGGAGACCGTGTTCGGGGAAAGTTGTCGTTCGTCGGCCAGGGACCGCAGAAACTCGCCGGCCTCAGG
>JAAXGM010000075.1:0-12066 GCA_012267435.1 Gemmatimonadota bacterium | reverse complement strand
CGTCCAGAAGCTGGAGCGCCTCCTCCAGCTTGATGTCGAACGCCCGCTCCACCGAGTCGAGGTTGCGGTAGGTCTTCGCGCGGTTGACGTAGGGGCCGTACCTGCCGAGCCCCGCGGTCACCGGTTGCCCGGTGCCCGGGTCCTTGCCGAGGACGCGCGGGAGGGACAGGAGGCGGAGAGCGAACGTCAGGTCCACCTGGTCGGGTGACATGCCCTTCGGAAGACTGGCCCGCCTGGGCTTGGGCTTCGCATCGTCTTCGCCCAGCTGAACGTAGGGGCCGAACGGGCCGGTGCGGACGTAGGCGTTGAGACCGGTGTCCGGGTCGCGGCCGAGCGGACTCCTGCCGCGCAGCCGTGATTCGATCAGATCCGAGGCTTTTTCGGGCGTCAGTTCGTCGATCAGGAGGTCGACGGGGACCGCGGCTCTTGGCTTGTCCTTGCCCTCCCCGCGCTGGAGAAAGACATGCTGTTTACCGATACGCACCAGGAGCGGCTCGCCGGTGGCGGGATCGTCGCCCACGCGCAGGGCGGGATAGTCGATGCGCGGCAGCTCCTCCTCGATGCGCTTCTCCAGCCCGGGCGCGTCGTCGCCGTCGCCGCGGAAGAAGTCGGAGAGGAAGCGAACGTGGTCCACCGACCCGCTGGCGATGCGGTCGAGGGCGTCCTCCATCCCGGCCGTGAACCCGAGGTCGACGTAGTGCGGGAAATGGTCGCGCAGCAGCTTGGTGACGCTGAGGCCCAGGTAGGTCGGAACCAGCACCCCCTTCTTCCTGACGGCGTATGCCCGCCCTCGCAGCTTGGCCAGGGTGGGCTCGTAGGTTGAGGGACGGCCGATGCCCTCCTCCTCCAGCTTGCGCACCAGCGCGGCCTCGGAGTAGCGCGGCCGTGGTTGGGTGTGCCGGCCGCGCGGTTCAACACTCGTGATCTCGACCGGGGCCGGGTCGCGGTCGGCGGGAACCTGCTCCGGTTCGCCGGCGGCGCCCGGAGCCTCGGCGCCCCGGGTCCGGGAATCGTCCGCGCCGACCAGCTGGCCTTCGACCAGCGGCGGAAGGATGACGTCCTCGCGGTTCGTGCCCCACACGCGCTGATAGCCCGGAAAGCGCACCACCGAACCCGCGGCGCGGAAGACATGGGCGGAGTCATCGGCGTCGACCTGGAACTCGATGGTGGTGCGGGCGATGCGCGCGTTGGCCATCTGGGAAGCCACCGCCCGCCGCCAGATGAGCCCGTAGAGCCGCTGCTGATCGCGGTCCAGAAAGCGGCTCAGCGACTCGGGGGTGCGGGCGATCCCGGTCGGGCGAATGGCCTCGTGGGCTTCCTGGGCGTTGCGCGACCGGGTCGCGTACGGGCGGACACCTTGGTGGTACTCGTCCCCGTAGCGCCGACGGATGAAGCGCGCGGCGTCCGCGAGCGCCTTCCGGCTGAGGCTCACCGAGTCGGTGCGCATGTAGGTGATCAACCCCTCCCGGTCGCCTCCGCCCAGGTCGATTCCCTCGTACAGCTGCTGGGCAAGCGCCATGGTGCGTCGGGGGGTCATGCGCAGCATCGAGCTCGCGAACTGCTGCAGGGTCGATGTGGTGAAGGGGGGGGAGGGGCGGCGGGTGGTATTCTTCTCTTCCACGCGCCGGACCCGCCACGGACGCGCCGTCATCGCTTCCCGGGCGATGCCGGAAGCGGCGTTCTCGTCGAGGACGACGACCTTCCCGGCAAGTCGCGGCGCACCCGTACGGGAGTCGAAGTGCCTTGCGGTGGCGACGGACTTGCCCCCGGTCTCGATCAGTTCGGCGGTGAAGCCTCCATCATCGGGGTCGTCCGTGGACCGGAGGGATGCCCTCACGCCCCAGTACTCCGTGGACGTGAACCTCTGTCGCTCCTCTTCCCTCTCCACCAGCAGGCGAAGGGCGACGCTCTGGACGCGGCCGGCGCTCAGCTTACCCCGCACCTTCTTCCAGAGCACCGGGGAGAGCGAGTAACCGAACAGGCGGTCGAGCACGCGGCGGGTTTCCTGGGCGCGAACCAGCTGTTCGTCCACGGTGCGCGGATCGGCGAGGGCCGCCTGGATGGCGGCCCGGGTGATCTCGTGAAAGGCGATGCGCTGCACGGGAACGTTGGGCTTCAGGACCTCGATCAGGTGCCAGCTGATGGACTCGCCCTCCCGGTCCTCGTCGGTCGCGAGGATGAGTTCCTCCGCCCCCCGCGCCTTCTTTCGCAGGGCGGTGATGTGCTTCTTCGATTCGGGCGGAATCACGTAGACAGGTTCGAAGTCCCCGTCGACATCCACCCCCAGCCGCCCCCACGACTTGGAGCGCAGGCGCGGCGGGATCTCCTTCGCGGAGCGGGGCAGGTCGCGGATGTGCCCGAAGCTTGCCGCGACTTCGTAGTCCCGGTCGAGAAAGCGCTTGATGGTCGCGGCTTTCGCGGGAGATTCGACGATGACGAGCTTCATGATGCGGGAGCTGTCGCTGGGTTGGAAGTGGNNTGCTCGATGGGTTGGGGGACGTTCAGGAGAGGTCGTTCCGCGCCCTGCTCCCGGGCCCGCTCCACCGCCGTCTCCGCGGTGACCTTGAGCCAGACGGAGAGGGTGTCTCCAGCCAGCCCCTCCATGTGGCCGGGTTGGGCCGCCCAGCCACCCCCGGACGCGAGCACCGTCCGGTCGCGGCGGAGCAGGCGGCGGGCCACTCGCGCCTCGATGGCCCTGAACCCGGCTTCTCCGGCCCCGGCGAAGATGTCCGCGATGCCCTGCCCGGTCCGGCACCGGATTTCCGCGTCGAAGTCGATGAACCGCCAGCCGAGCAGCCGCGCCACTTCGCGACCCACGGCCGACTTCCCGCTGGCCATGAAGCCCACTAGGAGAATCCGTGAAGGAGGGGGTGGGGCACACCCGCCGCGGGCCGGGTCATTCATGACGCCGGCGGCGGTCGCGCAGATAGGCGGTGTAGCCCTCGTAGTTCCGGCGCATCTCGGAGAGGCTGTCGCCCCCGAACTTCTCGATGAGGGCGTCGGCCACCACGAGGGCGGCCATGGCCTCCCCCACCACGGCGGCTGCGGGCACGGAGCAGACATCGCTCCGCTCCACGGCGGCGTCGGCCACCGAACCGTCCCGAAGGTCCACGCTGGGCAGCCGCTTGCGCAACGTCGAGATGGGCTTCATGGCCGCCCGGATGACCACCGGCTCCCCGGTGGTGACGCCGCCTTCCAAGCCGCCGGCCCGGTTGGAGGGGCGGGCGTATCCACTCGGTGGCCGGTTGCGGGGGGCGGGGTGGATGGGGTCGTGCACGCGCGACCCAAGCCGTCGGGCGCCCTCGAACCCGAGGCCCAGCTCGACCCCCTTGATGGCGTGAATCGACATCATCGCCCCGGCCAGGCGTCCGTCCAGCTTGGTGTCCCAGGAGATGTAGCTCCCCAGCCCCACCGGCACCCGCCGGACCACCACCTCGAAGATGCCTCCGAGCGTGTCTCCCTCCTCCTTGGCTCGGTCTATGGACGCGATGATGCGGTCCGCCGCATCCGGATCCAGCGTTCGTACCGGCGAGGCGTCCACGGCGGCGTTGATGTCGGCCGGAAGCTCGTCTGGAAGATCGGCCTCGATGTCCCCGATCGAGAGGACGTGCGATCCCACCGTGATCCCGAACTCCCGGAGCAGGGTCTTGGCCACGGCACCGCACGCCACCCTGGCGGCCGTCTCGCGCGCGCTGGCCCGCTCGATAACGTCGCGGGTGTCCTGACGGTCGTATTTGAGCACCCCGACCAGATCGGCGTGCCCCGGGCGTGGCAGGTGCATGCGGCGCAGCGCCTTGGGGTTGCCGTCGGGATCCGGCGGAGCATGGCTCATCGCCGTGGTCCAGTTCTTCCAGTCGCGGTTCCAGAGCAGCATTCCAATGGGCGAACCCAGTGTCTCCCCCAGACGCACTCCGGAGATCAGCTCGATGCGGTCGGCCTCGATCCGCATGCGGCGGCCCCGACCGTAGCCGGCCATGCGGCGCTTCATGTCGGGATCGACATCGCGCTCGATCGAGAGCGGCAGCCCTGCCGGCAGCCCTTCCAGAATCGCCAGCAGGCCGCGTCCGTGGGACTCGCCGGCCGTCCGAAAGCTGATTCGCCTCATGTGGTTGAACCTCCAGAGAGATGTTGGGCGGAGTCATAGCCAACCCTCCCTCGGCCGTCAACCCGAGGCTATGCCGGAACCTGGACCAAGCCGGGCACGCGGGCCTGCCCGAGCTGCACTCAGGTCTCGATGTACGGCGTCACCAGGATGACCAAATCGCGCTGGATCTTCTGCCTGCGGTCGACCCGGAAGAGGGCACCGAGCACCGGGATCCTCATAAGCAGAGGAATCCCCGAGCGGCTCTCGATCTCCTCGGTTACCGTCAGCCCGCCGATGGCCACCGTTTCGCCGTCCCGGACCAGCACGCGGGAAGTCGCTTCCTGCGTATGGAAGACGACTCCGGCGTCGGATGCGGCAGGGGTGAACTCCGCAAAGGAGCGTTCCGCGTGGAGGTCGAGCAGGACGTGGCCTCCCTCGGTTACATGCGGCGTTACCTCGAAGACGATACCCGTCTCCTGAATCTCCACCGCAGCCGTGGGCACCACCTGCGACTGGAGTCCTCCCGCACTTCCGGCACCCGCATCCAGCACCCTGATTGGCGTGCGTTCGCCCACCAGGATGCGGGCGGTCTGGTTGTCGAGCACGGAGATGTACGGGGCCGCCTCCATGCGCGACAGGTTGAGCGTCTCGAGTGCCTCCAGGAAGGCCAGCAGCGTGTGCCGTCCCAACACCAGCGAGGTCAGCACCGACAGCGCGGAGCCCGATATGCGGGTTGCGGCGTTGCCGAGTGCGGAGATGGAACTTCCGTCCAACAACACCATGTCCTCGCTGACCGATTCGCCGGGTGCTTCGCTCCCCGGGGCCTCTCCGCCCGTCCCTCGCGTGCCCTCGCCGGGATCCGTTGCGCCGGATGGGAAAAGCAGCTGCTGGGCGCGCGAGTCCCGCAGATCATAGCCGATCCCGAGTTCCTCCAGCCCGGTTCGGTTCACGAAGACAATCCGGGCGGAGATGGTGATCTGGGGAGCGCGGATGTCTAGTTCCCGGACGAGCGCTTCGACTTGGGCCAGCACTCTGGGGACGTCCATCACGATGACGCTGTTGGTGGCCAGCGAGAGAGATGCGCTGCCCCGGTCGCCAAGGAGCGACTGCGCGGCGGGCAGCACGTCGGCGGCCGTCGCGTAGCTCATGTGAAACACCCTGGTCTCAAGGGGCTCCACGTCTTCGCGCCGGTTCAGGTTCTCGATGTCGTCCACTCTGAGAATGCCGTTCTCGAGCGCGCGCGCGGCCAGCCCGTGCGAATCGAGGATGACGCGGAGGGCTTCGTCCCAGGGCTGGTCGCGGATATCGGCCGACACGATCCCGGATACGTCGGCCCCGGGGACGATGGAGATGCCCGCGAACTCCGAGAATGTGAAGAGCACGTCCCGGAGCGGAGCCGCGACGAACGTGGCGGTGATGCGCGGTTCCCCGGGAGGTGACTGGTCAACCTGTACCGCGAGCATGGCGGGGGCGCCCAAGTCAGCGAAGTCGATGCCCTCCCCAGAGCCGAGCGCGGCGGGGGAGGCCGCGCCGTGAGCGGCGGAAACATCCATCCACGACCACCCCAAGACGATCCAAGCGGCCAGTATGCTCCTCATCGCCCCCCTCTCCCCTCTGGTCGACTCAGGCGCAACTCCCGCTGCTCTCCAATGCCGAACCGGCGAATCTCGACGATTACATATTCCTGCTCGACCCGGAGGACTCTCATGTCACCGAGAACCACATCCTGTCGAAGGCGAAACGCGCGTTCACCGGTGGCGGTCGCGGCCGCTGGGGTCGGCGTCGTCGAACTCACCAGAGCGACGCTCTTCCGGGCGTTGGGGGAGTGGATGACGCCGATGAGCCGAAGGTCCTCGAATCTGGCTCCCGCCGAGGCGCCGGGCAGAAGCCGCTCAAACGGGTCACGCCGGTCGCCTCCCGGGTAGACGAAGAGCTCCCGGTCGAAACTCGGCTCTCCCGTTTCGGCGCCGGAGTTCGTTTCGGACTGCGGCGCAGAGGCGCCCTCCGCGCCGGGGAACGCCGGAGGTCGAGCCTGCCCGATGACCGAGCGAGGGTCAAGCAATGGGACCATCAGGACGAGTACGAGCGCCCGTGCCGCATTCATCGGACGACCTCCGTTGGCGTTCCGTTCGATCCGTCCAAGGCGGGGCCGGTCCCTGCCGGTGGACGCACAAAAGTCTCGATCCGAAAGTGCGCGCGCACCGCCGCGTCCTCCTCCATGGCCGGGTTGGGGATCGAAGTCATCTCCAGTTCCATCGGCGTAACGATGCGCGGCAGCGACGCGACCGCCGTCAGGAAACGGGCCACTTCGTGGTAGCCCCCCATCACGGATACCTCATAGCTGCGCTTCGTGTAGAACGGGTTCGCCTCTCCCTCCGCGGGTCGCATGAAAGCCAGGTCTCCCAGCCCCGACCGCCGAGCCTCGGCCGCCAGCGACTCCAGGAGCGCCGGGACCTCTTCGTTGCGCGGGATCAGCTGCTCGAGGCGCGCGATGTGATCTGCGTAGCGTCTCAGCCGGCGTGCGAGTTCGGTGGTCCCCTCGGGCGCCAGGTTCCGCGCCCGTTCATTCGCGGCCTCCAGCTGCTCCAGCCGCCGTTCCAGCCGCTGCACCTTCCCATCCCGGCCGCGGTGCTCACGGAAGAACAGGGTCGCGGCCAGTGTCACCAACACCGCCGCCAGCAGGGCGGGCCGCGGACCCGGGATGGCGATCATCATGCCGGGTTCTCCATCGTTGGCCGGGGCTGGTAGGAAACCCATAGCACAAAGGAGCTGAGGACCCACTCGCCGCCACCTGGCAGTCGTTCCGCGACCTGCTCGGTACCGGCCAGGCTGACGGAAGTCAGGAACGGAGAGGCCTCCAGCAAGTTCATGAAGCGCGTCAGGGCAAGCGTGTTGGCGGTTCGTCCCTCGATCTCCACCTCGACGTGATCCCCGGCGCCCGCGTCTGCGATGCGCGTCAGCCAGGTGAACTCCGGCACCGCAGCCGCCACTTCATCGAGGATGTGGGGCCAGACGTACCGCCCATGGTCGAGCTCCCGGATGACCCGCACCCGCGCGGCCACGGAATCGCGTCCGGCACGCAATTGCTCGGCGGTGGAGATCAGGCCGGCCAGTTCGGTCGAGTCGCGCACGGCTTGAGTGACTCGATCCTCCAGAGCCCGGCGCCGGTCGCGGGCACCCGGGTTGAGCAACGCCAGCACCAGGAGGGTGACGAGCCCGGGAACGCTCGCCGTCAGGTGCCACGGCGACGCCGCTCGCGAAGGCGACGCATCCGGCGACGATCTCCGCCCGCGCGCGGCCCGGCCCGTCACCCGGGGCATCAGATTGATTTCGATCACCTGTCAGCGACTCCGTGGGAATGAGCGCAACGCCAGGCCCACCGGCAACAACATCATGGGCGCGATCTCTTCCAGCTCGACATCAACGCACGCATCGGGACGGACAGGAATCTGCTCGAAGGGGTTGGCGACATGCGTTTCGATGGACAGGATGCGGCCCAGCGCCTCGGCCAAGCCCGGAATCCGGGCACCCCCGCCGCTCAGGTAGACGCGCCCCAGACCGAGGTCGGCGGGCCTCGTTTTCAGGAAGGCCGACGCCCTCCCCAGCCCCACGGCCATTTCGTCCGCGGCGAACTCGATAACCGTCTGCAGGCCGGGCGATACCCGCTGGCTGCGAATCATCGCTTCCGTGGACCGCGTCTCGAGGCCCGCCTCCCGCTGGGCGGCCTTGCACAGGGAGCGCACGCCGAAGTGGAAATCGCGCGTGACCGCGGGGATTCCCTCTTCCACAACGACCACCGTGGTCGTCTCCCAGCCAATGTCGGCGGCCATGACGACACCCTCGGCCGCTTCGGGATGGTTGTGGATCAAGGCATTTCTCAGCGCAAAGCCATCCACATCCAGGACTTCGACCGTGAGTCCGGCGGCGTGCATGATTTCGATCGCGTCATGCACGAGGTCGCGTTTGGCCGCCACCAGAAGGACGTCCATGGGATTCCCGGAGGTGAGAATCTGGAAGTCCAGTTCAACGCTGGCGGTATCGAACGGAAGATGCTGTTCGGCCTCCCAGCGGATTACCTCCCGCAATTCAGACGGCTTCATGCGCTCCAATTCGATCCGCTTGGCAATGACATCGTGACCGCCGACGCCGGTCACAACCTCGCGGCGCTTCAGTCCAGAGTCCCGGAACAGTTCGACGACCGCTTCCACCACGGAAGTTCCGGCGCGCGCATCGTCGTCCTTCTCCGGCAACGCGCGCATCGCGATCCGGGAGACTTCGGGAGCCTGCCCGGCATGGCTCATTTGTACGACCTTCAGGTATCGGCTCCCGACATCGAGCCCGAGGGATAATTGTCCGCGCCTGAACCAGCCCATCGGTCGCGGCTACCTAGACGGGCTCGAGCCAGGAGCCCGCCGGCAGGGCCCGCATTGTCCGCAGTCCGGCATGGCTGAGCGCGCGCAGCCCGGCACAGGCGGACGCCTCCACTCGAGCCCGTCCTTCCAGGAGTACCCTGTCGCCCGAGCGGATCCACCCCGCGACGCGGGCATCGTCGGCAAGGCGGACGACCCCCGCCGCCAGCACCAGCCCCGCGAAGGTCGCGTCCCCCACGAAGGTTGCGCGCCCGTCAACCACGAGCACGCCCTGTCCCTCGCCCCCGGTCACCTCCAGCGACCCGCGGACAACGACGACCGGGAGATAGGCCCCGCAGCCTCCGGCGGGATCAAGGGGCGTGCCCCAGTTGCCGGCCGCGGTTGCGGGACAACCGCTGCCCAGATGGACGCGCGTACCGCCACCAGGGACGCCGAGCGTGATGTCCGCCAGTTCCGCCAGGTTCTGGAGGGAAAGAACTCCCAGATTCAGGGACGGCGGATTCAGGCCGAGCGCTAGGCGTTGCCGCCGGGCCGGCTCGAGCGTGGAAACCGGGGGCACCCAGCGCCCCCTCTCGGCCACTACGCCACGCGGGAAGATTGAATCCGCCACCGGAAGCTGCGGTGCGCACTCCGTGGCACTCCAAGCCAGCGGCGGAGCCGTAACGCGGTCACCCGTTATCAGGGCCGAATCCGTTACCGAGATGCTGGCCGTAGAAGCGACCGCCGCCGACAAGGAGCCGAGCCGGGCGCCTGCATCGAGCGCCCAGGTCAACCGCCCCGCCTTCGTGCGCGCTGCACCGTCCACCATGCCCTCCCCCGCAAGGAGGTAGACTTCGCGTGTAAGGCGATGCGCCGTCACGCGATAGGCACCTCGTTGCCCGTGCGCACCCTCCACCACCGTGCTGTCGCCGACCGGCACGGCCGCGATCACCCCCGCCGCCGTGCCGGCCACCGCGCGCACTCCGCCCTCCGCGGCGAGCCGTGCGATCAACAGGTCGCGTTCCGCTCCGGCTACCGTCAGTTCCTGGTGCGCCAGGTAGTGGAGAAGATGTCCGAAGGCGGTGGCGGCAAGCAGCACCATGAGAATCAGCGGGATCGCGAATCCCCCGGTGCCCGTGTCTCCCGGGCCGGCGGCGTTCCTCACGGCCAAGTCTCCCGCGGCCACACGCGCGCCGAGTCGATTGTGGTCGCACCGGGGGCCTGTCCGAAGGCCAGCCGCAGATCGAGTCCCGCCCCGTGGCCCGACACCCCCGAAGCGGCACCGGCGCCTGTTCGCAGGACCTGCGCGGTGAGCGGCTGGCGCCCCCCTCGACCCGGCCGATATCGGAAGGCTCCCGCGGCAACGTGGTAGCTGCCACGTTCGAATACTCGCCCCACGACCGCCTCCGGTACGGCCGGACTCAGCTCCCATGCCTCACCGCCGGTGCCATCGCCGCATGCGCCGGGCCGAGCCCGGACGAGTTCCGCGACGCGCCACACTCCATCGGCGGCGAGCACCAGCACGGAGTCCTTGGCGGGGTTGGGTCGGCGCAGCCCGGTGTAGCGCACCACCCACGGGGACAGGGATGCGCTGGCGCAACCTACCCCCGTTCCACGGAACGCCCTCACGGCAACGGAATCTCCGGCGCCTGCCAGCCAGTCGATTCCGGCAAGCCCCGTCCTCAGTTCCTGCGCGAGCGTGTACCGCGCGATTCTTCTCGTTTCACGCATCTCCGCGTCCGCCGTCACGTTCCTAAGGGCATGCCGAAGGGTTGTCAGCATCCGCAGCGCCGCCGCCATGACCGCGACCAGGAGCAGCATGGCGGTAAGGGCCTCCACGATCGAGGATCCGCGACGGGAAGCGGCTACCGGAGGATGCGGCGCGCTCATGTCAGGGTGCCGGCACGGTAGCCGTGACGCGCAGCAGCTCCGCTCTTGTGGTGTCGTGCGCGTTGGCCCGAATGACGACCTGCAGGAGCCTCCCCCCCAGGGGAACCGGATCGTCCCAGACCAGCGCCCCCCACGGGTATTGGCGCGTCCCGGCGCCCGATGCCCCGAAGAGCCCGAGAGAGTCGGCGACTTCCCCCGCTGCCACCACCGCCGCGGCCAATTCCCCGGCGCGCCGCCAGGAGTGAAGCGATGCGGTCCCGAGCGCGGCCGCGGCCAGCAGACCTGTGCACAGGAGCATAGTGGCCAGCATGGCCTCCACGAGCGTGAACCCCGCGGACGCAGCCGCGGCGGGCGGCGCGCACCTCGACCCACTCATCGCCGCGATACCCGCCCGTAGGTGGAAATCACCAACGACGCGTGTGTTGCGCCNNGCGAGCGTGTCGCGCCCCGAAATGTCGAGCGAAACCCCGTAGCGGTCTCCCAGGTCGACACGCTCCCGGAGCGTGCCCCCGAGGCTGCGCTCGATGTGCCCGCGGCCCGGCGCGATCGTGACCCGCGAGGCGCCGGACCCCAGCGCGTCAACCCGGGCGCGAGCGAGCAGCGCCGCGCTGGCTTCGCGCGCCTGAGTCACCGCCCAACGATCACGGTGCAGTTGCAGGGCAGGCATCCCCAGCGCGATCCCGACGCCGACGATGGCCAGCACCACCAGGCACTCGAAAAGTGTGAATCCCCCGTTCATGCCATGAAAGATGGCGTCGGGGGATCCTGCCGGGGATGGCGTTCCGGGACTATGGAATGTGGAATCCGGGACTACCCGGACTCCACAACCAGTCCGGCTCCTAGTGCGACCGCACGAGGATGGTCGTTACCGAAACTGCGTGGGGATGGTCAGCACCTGACCGGGGTAGATCCGGCTGCCCCGCAGGTTGTTCGACTGCCGCAGCGCCGCGATCGTCGTTCCGTGCGCCCGCGCGATGTCCCAAAGGGAATCCCCCCGCTGCACCCGGTAACTCAGGTTCATGGCCTGCCGCGCGCCGACTCCGCCACCCGCCGGGATGGTCAGAACCTGGCCCGGATAGATCCGGCTACCCAGCAGGTTGTTCGACCGCTGGATCGCCGCGATCGTCGTCCCGTGCGCCCGCGCGATATTCCAGAGAGCGTCTCCGCGACGAACGCGATAGCTTCCGGGGGCGAAATTGCGCAGCGTCGGCGCGCCGGCGGAAGGGATGGTGAGCAACTGGCCGGGATGGATCCGGCTGCCTCGCAGATTGTTCGACCGTTGGATCGCCGCGATCGTCGTCCCGTGCGCCCGCGCAATGTCCCAGAGAGCGTCTCCGGATCGCACGCGATACGATCCGTTGTCCCCAGCCACGGCTCCCACGTCCTCCGTCACGGCTGCCTGCCCCGCATCCGTCGCGGCCGCAACCCGGGTCTCCGTCGTCCGGACGGCTCCCGTCGCCAGATCGTCCACGTAGCGCGTGTATGGTTCGGGGTACAGGGCGATGTGGTAGTGCGGCGGTCGGGATTCCCGTGTGGCTTCCAGGACGCCGTTCGCTTCCAGGGAGAGCAGGACATCCTCCAGCCATGCGCGGCAGGGACGATGGTTCGACCGGCGCAGGTCGACGGCCATGCCGGTGGGATGAACCGAACGGCTGGAGGCGTTGCGCGGCTGCCGGTTGAGCGGGCGCGTCAGGCTGGTGACGACCATGACCTCGCCGCACGCCCTGCGATACTGCCCGGCCA
>JAAXGM010000074.1:3945-5973 GCA_012267435.1 Gemmatimonadota bacterium | reverse complement strand
CGATGACGCGGGTGGACTCGATTCCGTTGCCCAGCGATCAACCGGAGGACGAAGAGTACGATCCCGAGAGCGACCCGTGTTGTTTCTACCAGGAGAGGGGCGGCGGCTACATGATGTACGGGATCCCGTTCCTCGCTTCCGAGGTCAGGTTCATCGATTCGCGGGGCTCCGTGTGGTCCACACGGGGCGGCGATCCCGCATACCGCCTGTCGCGGTGGGAGCCGGGCGAGGATACGACTCTCGTGGTCGAAACCCGCCGTCCCGCCGTCCCCGTGCCGGAGGCCGAGCGCGACTCGGTGATCGACGCGATGCGGCAGATGCCTCTCGGACGCGGGCGCGAGTCGCCAGTGGGACTGGTCCCGGATTCCCAACGTCAAGCCAGCCATCGAGGCCATCTTCCAGTCGGTCGAGGGCAACCTGTGGGTTCGCACCCCGTCAGCGGACGGCGGAGTCCTGTTCGATGTCTACTCGGGGGATGGCGGCTATCTCGGAACGGCCAGCTTGGGACCGGGCCTCAGCTTCTCGGATCAAGTCGCCCCGGTTGTGCGGGGCGACTTGGCATGGCTGATCGTGAGGGGCGAGTTCGATGTGCAGTACGTCGTCCGTGCCCGAATCGTGCCAGCCGACCGAAGCCCGGCCTGAGCGACCGCCGCTCCGGGGTGTGAGCGAATGCTCAGTCCCGCGACCCCCGCCGCGCGCGGGTTTGGGGGACTCCCCACCATTTGTCAACATTTCGTGAAGCGGGGCTGTAACCCCGCGTCCAAGGGGACATAGGGCGGCGTTTTCCTCCACCGGACGTGGAGGCCGCGGCAGGTCTGGGTTCTGAGCATGGCGCAGGCGACCGCCAGCAGGCGGTCGGCGACCTGCTCGACGAGACCGGCTTTCGTCATCCTGTTCTCCTCGCCCGCGCTGTGGCCATGTCCTCCGCCCTGTTATGATAGCTTGAGGAGGCGACCTCCGCGTCAACTCCGCATCGCCACGAGCCGAGCCGCGTCCTTTGAGGGAGACCTTATCGGATCAGACGGGGTTTCACGGGACGACGGAACGGGAAACGGGGGATCGGCGGCGGTCCATGGATTCCTCTACCCGGCGCGGAAAGGGTGATTTCAGGGGTGACCAGCGGACGCTGGACGAGATCATAACATGTTGTATCATATAGTGTTACGTCATATAAAGCCACTGGACTGGGAAACTGCCCTCATCGCGGGCATCCTTATTGGTTGGTACGTCCGGTACGGCAAATAGGCAGCACGGGAGAGCCAGCATGCCTGCTTCATCCATGAATCGACGCGATTTCGCCCGCCTCTTCGCCGCAGGAGGATCTGCGGCCCTGCTCGGCCATCCCGCCCTCGAAGGTCTCGCGCGCCGGACGCCTTCCGGGCCGCCCGCCCGACGCGGCCGCACGGGCCGGGCGGTGGACTGGGACGAGGTGCGCGCCCAATTCCTCATGCCACCCGAACTGTCGGTGATGAACGCGGCCAACTTGTGCCCGTCGCCCGCGAGCACCCTGCGGGCGGTCTACGACTACACCGAGCGCATGGACCGCGAGCCGGTGCCCAGCTTCCGCGGCGAGATGCACCGCGTGAAGGAGCCCACCCGCGACCGCCTGGCCGAGTTCCTCGGGGTCACGCCGGAGGAGATCCTCATCACGCGCAACACCAGCGAGGCCAACAACTGGGTGTCGACCGGCCTGCAGCTGGGCGAGGGCGACGAAGTCGTGATCGTGCGCGACAACCATCCCAGCAACAACCTGGCGTGGAAGGCCAAGGGCCGGCGTTTCGGATACACCGTGCGCGAAATCGAGCCGCT
The DNA here is from genome assembly GCA_012267435.1 of Gemmatimonadota bacterium. GTDB lineage: Bacteria > Gemmatimonadota > Gemmatimonadetes > Longimicrobiales > Gaopeijiaceae > BD2-11. The sequence goes on along the minus strand of JAAXGM010000074.1, from coordinate 4,164 downwards.
GAGCCCGCATCCCGGGGCCGACTACTACGTGCGGGCGTTCCGGGAGGCGATCACACCGGGTACACGGGTGATCTCCTTCACCCACCTGACCAACACCGCGGGGGATCTCTTCCCGGTTCGCGAACTGTGCGCGCTGGCGCGCGAGCACGGCGTCTTCTCGGTCGTGGATGGAGCCCAGTCGTTCGGCCTCTTCGACATCAACCTCTCCGAGGTGCGGCC
>JAAXGM010000074.1:491-3869 GCA_012267435.1 Gemmatimonadota bacterium | reverse complement strand
GCCTACGCCGGGTCGCGGGGCCTCGCGAGCACCCACGAGGGGCTGGGCCAGCGCGACGAGCCCGCCATCCGCGCCTTCGGTACCCAGATCGAGTTCCTGCGGGAAATTACGATGGCCGAGGTGGAGGCCCGCAGTCGGGAACTCGCGACCGCGCTGGTCGAGGAGCTTTCCGCCTTGGATGGCGTGCACATGTGGACCTCGCGGGAGCCATCGCGGCGGGCGGCCGTGGTCACCTTCCGTCCGGGCGAGCTCTCACCGGGCGCCGTCGTCGCGGCGCTGGAAGACGACGGCATCGTGGCGGCCGCGCGCGGGGGCGGCGACCGCACCGGCGTGCGCCTCTCGCCCCACTTCTACAACTCGCACACGGACGTGGAGCGGGCCGTGTCGGCGATCCGGGGTTATCTGAACAGGGGGCTCTGATGCGACGACCTCGCGAGCGATGGCTGCTCATCCTGATCGCTCTTCCGACACTGGCGTGCGGGGACGGGAGCACCGAGCCCGAACCCCAGCCCAACCGGGCGCCCGTGGCGACGGGTCCGATCCCCGCGCAAACGGTGATAACGGGCGAAACGACCACGGTGGACCTGTCTACCTACTTCAGCGACCCTGACGGTGACGCGCTCACCTATGGGGCGGAATCATCCGATGCGACGGTGGTCACGGTCGGTGTCTCCGGGAGCTTCCTGACGCTTGCCGCCATGGCGCGGGAAACTGCAACCGTGACGGTAACCGCGCTGGATCCGGGTGGTTTGTTCGCCAGGCAAGGCTTTCAGGTCCTGCCGCCCGCCCGAGGATTCGTTGCTGGCAGGATCATCGTGGAAGAGGACCCGACCCTACCACGCGGATACGGGTTCGGCCCGAACCCGTTCGACCGCATCGCGGGGCTCGGAGAATCGGGCCCGGAGGCTGCGTGTGAACGGCCCTGCAATGAAATCGCCATTGCCATGGGATCCGATACGGTGTTCGCCGATCGCGAGGGGCGTTTTGTGTTCGACAGCGTGGATGGAGGCTTGGAACGCCAGATTCACGTAGTCGAAACCGATCATCCGCGAAGCAGGGGCCACGCGCCTTCGACATTCTGGCACTATTTCATGTTCGACACCACGACCGTTACCACAGCGTGGGCCGACACCGTCGAAGTCGTGCTCGACGCGCGGGAAGTCGGTGCATCCATCACGATCTTCATCGGCGCCCAGCCGGGGGCTCCTCGATACCAGGGTTATACGGATAGGATTCCCGGAGTGACGGTAACGTTGTTTGCGTCCGACGGTTTCACGGTGCTCGAACGCAGAATGACCGATGAGCTTGGAGAAGTCGTGTTCCGACCACTGGAGCGGCACGTGACGTACTTCGATTCCCCGGCGGGCGGATACGATTCAGCATCATACGCATGCCTGGATCGCAAAGGCGAAGTCGGCGCGGAATCGGTCGGTTGGCATGTCTGCACCGATCTGAACGCACCCCCTTGGGCCGGCGATAGCAGCGACCGTCCACCGGGTCCCCATACGGTGGTGCCCTCCCGGGGATACGACCGTCGTCCCGGCGGTCGGTAGCCGCGGAGCTTTCCACCCCTCAGCTCCCCCCGCCGCGCAGCTCCTCCACGATGCGCTCCGCCAGGTAGACCTCGTCGAGCGCCTCGAGAATCCCGCGCACGTCCACCGACACGGCGCGCGCGCGGTCGGTCAGGAAGATGTACTCGCCGGAGAGCCCCTCGGTGTTGCTGTCGAAGGCCAGCCCCACCAGCTCCAGGTCCGCGTTTACCAGGGGTGAGCCCGAGTTGCCGCCGATGATGTCGTTGGTGGACACGAAGTTCATCGGCGTGGACAGGTCCGGGTCGCCCGGCGGGTAGATCCAGCGCTCGGGCAGGTCCCACTCGCCGTCCCCGGTCCCTCCCGCCACGTGCGAGTAGTGACGGTCGTAGAGGCCGTAGAAGGTGGTCACAACCGGGGCGAAGGTGCCGTTGTACTCGTACTCGGACACCACGCCGTCGGAGATGCGGAGCGAGAAGGTCGCGTCGGGCGGGACATCGGTCCCGTAGACCTCGAAGCGCGCCCGTCCCAGCGCCGCCGCGATCTGCTCCTCCTCGGCGGAGATGGGCCCGAGCGCCTGCTGGAAGGGGGCGATGCCGGAGATGAGGGAGCCCAGGAGCTGCATCGCCGCATCGCCCATGCCCGCGGCACCGCTCCGGACGGCCTCGACCGCGCCCGCGGAGTCCGCGAGCACGCTCTCGGCCACGATGGAGGCGGCGACATCCTCCGGGCTCCGTCCGCCGAGCAGGCTGGTGGCAAGGGGGGAATCGGCGCCGTAGCTCGCCGCGATGTCGCGCAGGCGGGCGGCCAGCAGCAGCTCCTGCAGCGCCGGCGGCTGATCCGGCACTTCGCCGAGCGATTCCATCACCTCCTCGAGCGCCTCGGCGGGCGCTCCCGCGCGCGATCCGTTGGCGTACTGGAAGGCGAAGAGCGCGCGCGACAGCACGGCGCTCTCGTAGTCGGCGCTGGCGAAGGCCAGGAAGGACCCGAAGCCCCCGGCCTGCTCGCCCTTCCGCTCCTGCAGCTCCGCCATCTGCGCGATCAGCCCGCCGTACTCCTCCGCCAGCTCGGCATCGGCGTCGAGCGCTTCCTGGAACGCCCGCTCCTGGTCGCGGCGCTTCGCCAGGATGACCGGGTCACGCAGCCCGCGCAGGATGCCCCCATAGGCCTCCTGGGTGTTGATCAGCGAGAAGATGGTGTTGCGCAGGTCCATCGCCTCGCCCGTTTCCGGGTCCATGTCGTAGAAGGCCTCGAGCGCGTCGATGCGGTTGTTGACGAATGCCAAAAGCCCCTTGTCGGAGACGTCGCGCCGGAATTCGAGTTCCGCCACGGTCTGGATGCGGCTGGTGGAACCTGGGTTGCCGATCATGAACACGGCGTCGCCGCTCTCCACCCCGGCCTCGCTCCAGCGGAAGAAGTTCTCGCTGGTGTCGAGCGGATCGCCGTTCTCGTAGACGCGCAGGAAGCTGAAGTCGAGGGCGTAGCGCGGGTAGGTGAAGTTGTCGGGGTCGCCGCCGAAGTAGCCGACGGACAGCTCGGGCGCCATCACCATGCGCACGTCGGTGTAGCGCCGGAAGATGTAGGCCGAGGTGCGCCCGCCGTTGTAGAGCGAGACCATCTCCACTTCGAAGCCGGCGTCCTCGCCCCCGTATTCCTCCGAGATGCGCGCGGCGATTTCCTCCTCGGCCGACTCGCGCGCCTGTGAGCGGGCCTGGGGTTCGTTGATGCCAGCAAGGGCGGCGTCCATCTCCGCCGTCACATCGCGAATTGCGATGAGCCGGTCCGCCTCGAAGCCCTCGATGGCCCGCTCCTCCTCCAAGGTGGCGGCGTGGAACCCGTCGTCCAGCAG
>JAAXGM010000074.1:0-435 GCA_012267435.1 Gemmatimonadota bacterium | reverse complement strand
CCGGGCGCGGCGGAACCAGACCGAGTCGGCGTCGATGCCGTAGGTCTCGCGCAGGTAGGCGGCGGGCGGGTTCTCGAAGGTCCACATGCGCCCGTTGTCGAAGCGCCCGGCGCGGACGGTGTCGAGCCCCGCGACCCGGGGTGGGGCGGCAGTGGCGGCGGGAGGCGCCGGGGGCGCGGGGGTGCCGGCGTCCAGGACCGGCTCCGGGCGCTCGGGCGCGGGCGGGTCGGTGGCCATCCGGGGCATCGGGGCGGCACCGCCGCCGCACGCCAACGCGATCAGGCCCGCAAGGGCATAGGTAGCAGCCCGCGGACGAACTCCCCCCGGCATTCGAGCGGCGATGCATCCGCGCTGGACGGCTTCGCTCTGCGTTGCCTCTTGGCCCAAGAGCGCTGCTATTGGGCCTTCAAGGCGCCTTGCCAGCCCGGCGCCTCG
>JAAXGM010000073.1 GCA_012267435.1 Gemmatimonadota bacterium | reverse complement strand
CTCTACCAGCACGAGATCGAACTCCGCTACAACATGCTGCGATACGTCATCTGGCTGATCCCGACGCTGGGCTTCGTCGGCACCGTGCTGGGGATCGCGTTCGCCATGCGCACCGCCGGCGTCATGTTCGCCGGCGCCAGCATCACCGAGGCCTCGATCGGGCCGGAGATGATGGAACAGGTCACCGGCGATCTCGGCGTCGCGTTCTACACCACCCTGCTCGCCCTGCTGCAGTCCGCCGTGCTGATGTTCGCCATGCACATCATGCAGGAACGCGAGGAAGGGGCGCTCAACCGTATCGGGCAGTACAGCCTGCGCAATCTCGTCAACCGGTTGGAAGAGGAACGGTGGGAAGGAAAGGAACGTGGCCGGTGAGGTCGGCAACCGCTCGCACCCGACGGTCCGCGCCGGGTTGTAGCCGGGGACCAACTCGCGGTTGGGTGTCCGGCGGTCCGATCCCTACGGTGCCCGCCACCTCCCGCGGCGCAGCAGTTCCCCGCTGCCCGCCCCGGCCAGAATCTCTCCGTCTTCGTAGACCACCTCGCCCCGGCGGAGCGTCATCACGGGCCAGCCCGTGACCTCCCACCCGGAATAGACCGAGAAGCCGGTCCCCGAGAACATGTCCTCGTCTCGGATGGTGCGCGTCTCCTCCGGATCCCAGAGGACGATGTCGGCGTCCGAGCCCACCGCGACCGTGCCCTTGCGTGGATAGAGTCCGAAGAGCTTGGCTGCGTTGGTCGAGGTCACGGCCACGAAGCGTTCCTCGGAGATGCGCCCCCGCACGACCCCCTCGGAATAGAGCATCGGCCGCGCCACCTGGAGGTTGTTCAGGCCGGCCCGGTGCCGGGAGATGGTCTGGGAGGGGTCCATCTTCTCTTCGCGCAGATACGCGACGTGGTCGGTGCCGAGCACATGCACCGATCCGCTCGCGATTCCGGCCCAGAGCGCGTCCTGGTCGCGCTGTTCGCGAAGCGGCGGCTGCCCCACATAAAGCCCGCGGTCCGGGCCCTCGAAGCGTTCCCGGGTGAAGTGGAGATAGATGGGGCGGGTCTCGACGAAGACGCCGAGCCCCCGGTCCCGCGCCTCCCGCAGCACCCGCAGCGCGCCTTCGGAGGAGACGTGAACCGCATAGATGGGCGCTCCGGTGGCCTCGGCCATGGCGACCGCGCGCTGGGTGGCGACCACCTCCCCGACCACGGGCCGGCTGTCCGGGAAGTGCTCGAGCGATGTGCGTCCCGCGGCGGTGAGTTCGGCGACCGCGCGCGCGAGGATGGGTCCGTCCTCGCAGTGCACCATGGTCAGGATGCCGGCGCGCCCCGCCGCGTCCATGGTCGCCATGTAGTCGGGCACTTCGGCGTCGAACACGGTCCGCACCATGAAGATCTTGGTGCTGGTCTGGCCGGTTTCGGCGGCCAGGGTGGTCATCTGGCCTTCCTGGGTTGCGGGGTCGTTGATGCCCGCGTGCAGGATGACGTCCGCGATCGCCTGCTCCCGGATGAGCGCCGCCTCGCGCTCGATGGCCTGGGCGAGCGTTTGCCCCTGTGCGGGAAAGGCGAAGTTCGAAATCGTGGTGATGCCTCCCGCCAGCGCCGCCCGCGACCCGGTGCGGTAGTCGTCGCGGCGGGCGCCCCCCAGGTGCACGTGCGGGTCCACCCCGCCCGGCATGACCAACAGCCCCGTGGCGTCGATCATGCGGGCGTCGGTCTCCACGGCCAGTCCGGTCCCGATCTCGACGACGGTCCCGTCCCGCACCCGCACGTCGGCGTCGAACCGCCCCTCCGAGGTGACCACGGTGCCGCCGGTGATGAGGATCTCCTGGCCGGTCAGGCCGGGTGCGAACGCCCCCGCCGCCAACAGGTTGGCTGCCCAGACAATGGCAAGAACCATTCTCGGCGAGAGGACGGCGCGGATGCGGGTGGGGAGGTTCGGCGGGCGGGCCATGGCGTCCTCCGGGTCGGCGGGTCGGCGTTGAAGGACACGATAGCCCGCGTGGCCGGCCAACCGCCAGCGATCACCGTCTCCTCGGTGGACTCTCCCCGCCAGATATATGGCAACCATATACCATATAGGCACGCGTTCGCTACGACGCGGCGCGTCGTGGATGAGGACGCGGGATGGCGTTTGACCACTCGCGCCCCGGCGGCGGCGCATCACGGTTACCCCGCAACGATCTCCCCGACCCCCGCGAGTACGGCTCGCGGCGCATACCCGGCGAACGTCTCCGCCGGCGTCGTCCCCGTCAGAACCGCAACGAAGTCCATCCCCGCGTCCCGCGCCGCCTTCGCGTCCACTTCCGAATCGCCCACGAAGACACAGTCAGCGGTCGCGATGCCCAGCGCGTCGGCCGCTCGCAGCAGTCCGTCGGGGGCGGGCTTGGGCCGGGGCACGTCGTCACTGCCCACGACCACATCCACAAACCCGAGCAACTCGTCCCGCTCCAGAGCCTCCTCCACGCGGCGCCGGTACTTGGTCGATACCACGCCGAGGCGGTATCCCGCGCCGTGAAGCGTCCTGAGCACCCGTCCCGCGCCGGGCAGAAAGACGGTACTGGCGACCATGACGTCGTCGGCCTTCCTCGTGAAGTGCCGCAGGAACTCCCGTCCCCGGGGTTTCCACTCCTCGCCCGCGAGGATCCCGAGCACCGTGATGAGGTCGAGGCCGATGGTCCGGCGGATGGCGTCCTCCGGGGCGGGGGGAAGCCCGAGGCAGGACAGCGCGTGGTTCATGCAGACCACGACGCCCGTGGAAGAGTCCGCGAGCGTGAAATCGAAATCGAAGAACACGGCGCGGGCGTCCGCGATCGCGTGATGGATTGCGAGTCTGGTATTCATCCGGTGGTCGGTGTCGGCCATGGGTTTTCCGGGAACGGCAGGTCGAGAGGGGAAGATAACGCGGATCGGCTCGTGGTTGCCGGGACGGTCCCCGGGAGTAGCTTCAAGACTACGGGCGGCGCGCGGCAGTTGGCCGCGTCCCTGTCTCCGGCGGAAACAGGAGGATGACGCGATGAAGCAACTCGGATGGGTGGTCGTTCTGGCGGCCCTGGGACTCATTGCGTGGCGCGGATCCGGGATGGGCGCCGCGGAGGAAGCCGCGCCCACCGCGGAAGGCGGCATCTTCGCCACCATCGCCCCCTTCCAGAGCTACGGCCACGTCCACGACGCCGACAACGTCGAGGCCATGCGCCCGCGGGTGATGGGCGCCCACGGGGTGATCTCCTCCGGGCACTACCTGGCCACGCAGGCCGGATACGACGTGCTCAAGGCCGGGGGCAACGCCTTCGATGCGGGGGTGACCGCGGGGATGGCGCTCAAGGCGCTGAAGATGGACTACGCGGGGTGGACCGGGGTCGCGCCGCTCATCCTCTACAGCGCGGCGGAGGACCGCGTGATCACCCGGGTGGGGGCGGGGACATCGCCCGCGCTCGCCACGCTCGACTACTTCCTCGAGCACGGCAAATCGCCCGTCAACAACGCGCTGATTCCCGCCGACGTCGACGTCTGGCTCGCCGCGCTCGACCGCTTCGGCACCCTCAGCTTCAGCGAGGCCGCCCAGCCGACGCTCCGCATCGCCGAGGAGGGTTACCACCTCTACAAGATGCAGAAG
>JAAXGM010000008.1:23772-24639 GCA_012267435.1 Gemmatimonadota bacterium | reverse complement strand
CCGGCGAAGGACCTCCGGGACCTTCTACGGCCGTTCCACCCTCACCGGGCACACCTTCAGCTCCGCCGTGTCCGTGACCGGGTCGTAGCCGCCGCCGGTGAGCACGTTGACCGGAGCGTCGTTGAAGCTGAACGTGGTGAACACGGTCCCCCGCGGCGAGCGATCGTTGGCCTCCACCCGGACCATCATGCACCCCCGCGAGCTGGTCATCTTGGCCCAGCCGCCATCCTCGAGTCCCCAGTCCACCACGTCCTCCGGGTGAATCTCGAGGCGCTCCCCGGGCGCGAGATAGTCGATGCCGGCGGCGCGCCCGGTCTGGGTGCGCGTGTGGTAGTTGGGAAGGCGGCGGCCCGTGGTCAGCCAGACCGGGAACTCGTCGCTGATGACTTCGGCGGGGTCCCGGTAGCGGATCAGCTTGAAGATGCCGCGCCCGTTCTCGAACACCCCCTGGTGCAGGATGGGCGTCCCGGGGTGGTCCTTGTGCGGGACCGGCCACTGATACTCACCGCGATCGATGCGATCCCAATCCAGCCCGGCATACAGGGGCGAGAGTTCGCACAGCTCGTTGAAGACGTCCTTCGCGCTCTCGAAGTCGAAGCCGGGGGTGTCCATGCGGCGAGCGATCTCGGACACGATCCACCAGTCGGGCATCGCTTCGCCCGGGGGATCCACCGCCTTGCGCAGCCGCTGCACGCGCCGCTCGGTGTTGGTCTGAACGCCGTCGGTTTCTCCCCATGCCGTGGCCGGGAACACCACGTCCGCCAGCTGGGCGGTCTCGGTGAGGAAGATGTCGATCACCACCAGTTGGTCGAGGCTCTTCAGCGCCTCCTCGCAGTGGTGGCGCTCCGGGTCGGTGACGACGGTGTT
>JAAXGM010000008.1:2908-23745 GCA_012267435.1 Gemmatimonadota bacterium | reverse complement strand
GCCGGATCCAGCACGGACTGAAAGCCCGGGTAGTTGTTGGGCAGGGCGCCCGCGTCTCCCGCGCCCTGGATGTTGTTCTGCCCGCGCATCGGGTTAACCCCGGTGCCCTCGCGGCCGATGTTGCCCGTCATGAGCGCCAGGTTGCACAGGCTCTGCACGTTGTCCACGCCGCAGATGTGCTCGGTGATGCCCAGCGTGTAGTAGATGGCGCCGCGCTCCGCCTTGCCGTACAGGAGGGCGGCGCGCTCGATGTCGGCCGCGGGCACCTCGGTGATGGGCTCGGCCCACTCGGGCGTGAACTCCTCGATGTGCTTGAGGAAGGCTTCCGCCTCGGTGGTGCGTCCCTCGATGAAGCCTTTGTCGGTCAGGCCCTCGCGATGGATGACGTGCGCCATGGCCAGCAGGAGCGATACGTCGGAGCCGACCCGGAGCGGCAGGTACACGTCGGCCAGCTCGGCGAGGGCGATGCGCCGCGGGTCGGCGGTGATGAGCTTCGCCCCGTTTGCGATCGCGCGCTTGAGGCGGGTCGCGGCCACAGGATGGCACTCGGTCATGTTGGTCCCGATGCAGAAGATCACATCGGGCTTTTCCATGTCCTCCAGCGGGTTCGACATCGCGCCCCGACCGATTGTTGCCGCCAGACCGGCGACTGTGGGAGCGTGTCAGGCACGGCTGCAGTTGTCGATGTGGTTCGTTCCGAACCCCCCCCGGATGAACTTCTGCATGGTGTAGGCGGCCTCGTGCGGCGCCCGCCCGGACGCAACCCCGTAAACGGCGTGGCGCCCGTAGCGCTCGCGCACGCGCAGAAATCCCTCCGCCGCGCGGTCGAGCGCCTCGTCCCAGCCGGCCTCGTGCAACTCGCCGTCCTCGCCGCGCACCAGCGGGCGGGCCAGCCGGTCCGGGTGCTGCACGAAGTCGAAGGCGAACTGGCCCTTCACGCACAGGGCGCCCTTGTTGGCGGGGCCGTCCATGGCGGGCTGCACGCCGATGAGCGTGTTGCCGCGGGTTAGCAGGTCTACCGCGCAACCCACCCCGCAATAGGGGCAGACCGTGCGGGTCTTCTTCGTCTCGCCGGCAACGTCGCGGTACGCCAGCGCCTTCAGGTCCCCCAGCGCCCCGGTCGGGCATGTCTGAACGCACTGCCCGCAGAAGGTGCAGGCGGACTCCTTGAGGTGGCCGTCGAACTCGACCGTGATCTGGGTGTCGAAGCCGCGTCCCTTTACCGAGATGGCGTAGTCGCCCTCCTGCTCGGCGCACACGCGCACGCATCGGTAGCAGGAGATGCAGTTGTCATAGTCGCGCATGATGAAGGGGTTGGGATCGTCGGGGCGGCTCGCGCCCGACTGCCGGCCCCGAAAGCGCCCCGTGCGCGCCTCGTAGCGGTCCACCAGCTCGGTCATCTCCTGCGAGGCGAGGCTGGTGAGCTCGTCCACGTCCACCTCGCGGTTCTCCGAGACCAGCATCTCCATCAGCGTGCGGCGATGCACCTCCACGCGCGCGCTGCGGGTACGCACCTCCATTCCCGCCTGGCATTGGGCGGTGCACGACGCGACCGGGGCGCGCGCCCCCTCCACCTCCACCACGCACAGGCGGCAGCCGCCGAACGGCTCAAGCCTGGGGTCGTAGCAGAGGGTGGGGATGTCCTTGCCGTGCCGCGTGGCGGCCTCGTAGACGGTCTCCCCCGGGGTGAAAGTGACCTTTTCCCCGTCGAGGACGATCGTGGGTCCTGTCCCGTTCGTGCTCATCGGTATGGTCCTGATTCGAGTTTGGCGCCTCGACCCTTCAGGGCTCCGTCCCATGCGGCCCGCCCGAGCCCCGGCCCGCCATGGGGAGGGCGCCATGGGCGGCTACATGGCGCGAAACCGCCTCGGGAAAGTAGCGCATCAGGCTCTCGGTGATCAGCGGGGCCGCGGTTCCCAAGCCACAGGCGCTTGTCTCCTTCATGGTGTACCCAATATCCGCAACTTCGTCCACCCACGCCACCAGCGCATCGGGTCCGGCCTCGCCGGCGAGCCGCTCGGTGAGCCGCTGGGTGCCGATGCGGCAGGGGAAGCACTTGCCGCAGGATTCGTGGGCGAAGAACTCCATCGCCGCGTGCGCGACCCCGACCATGTCGCGCGAGTCGTCGAACACCATGATCCCGCCCGCGCCCAGGAACGACTTGCGCGCGCGGATGGCGGGCTCGTCCAGCGTCACGAAGAGATCATCGCCGGCCAGGAACCCGCCGGAGAGCCCGGCCATCGTAACCGCCTGGATGGCGCGACCCTCGAAGGGGCCGCCGGCCCGGTCGTAGAGCAGCCGCTCGAGCGGAAAGCCCATGGGGACCTCGTAGTTCCCGGGCCGGAGGATGTCCCCGGAAAGCGAGATCACCTTGGTGCCGGCGTGGCCGTTCATCCCGAGCCCCGCATACCATTCGGCGCCAAGCGCGAGAATATGCGGCACGGAGGCCAGCGTCTCGACGTTGTTGACGACCGTCGGCAGGTTCTCGAAGCCGTGGGTGACGGGGAAGGGGGGGCGGTTGCGCGGGAAGGGATGCTTCCCCTCCATGGAGTTCAGCAGCGACGTCTCCTCCCCGCAGATGTAGGCGCCGGCCCCGCGGCGGATGTGCAGGTCGAAGGCGAAGCTCCCGCCCATCACGGACGGTCCCAGGATGCCGGCTTCCTCCGCTTCGCGGATGGCCTCCGCGAGGATATGCTCCGTCTCGGGATACTCGTAGCGCAGGTAGATGAAGCCGCGGTGCGCCCCGGTCGCATAACCCGAGACGATCATGCCCTCGATGACCGCGTGCGGATCGTAGTCCATGAGGGCGCGGTCCTTGAAGCAGCCCGGCTCGCCCTCGTCGGCGTTGCAGACGATGGACTTCGGAGTGCCGCGCGCTTCTGCGACCGCCCGCCACTTGCGGCCGGTGGGGAAGCCGGCCCCGCCCCGGCCGGCCAGCCCGCTCCGGTCGATGGCCTCCACCACCTGCGCGGGGGTCATCTCCCGCACCGCGCGAGCGAGACCCTCGTAGCCGCCGTCGCGGCGGTATCCGTCCAGGGTGGCGTGCCCCGGCTCGCGGATGGTGCGGAAGACGCACTCGGCGGCGCCCTCGGGGGCGGGCGGGGGGAGAGGGGCGGGCCTGGCCACCAGGTCGGCGGCCGAGCGTCCCGCCAGGGTGAGGTGGCTGCGGATGACCGGGACCGGGTCGTCGCAGCGGCCCGAGCACGGCATCCCGGTCGCGTCCTCCGCCGCGAGATCGGCGAGGATGTCGCGGGCGCCCTCCTGCACGCACACCGGCCCGGTGCAGACCCGGGGGCAGTCCAGCCCGCCCGGAACGCGCGCGAAGTGGTGGTAGAAGGTGATGGTGCCGTACAGATCGGCGAGCGGGATGCCGAGCCCCCGCGACACCGCCCGGATGGCGTCCTCGGAGAGGTAGCCGTCGCGCGCGTGGAGGGCGTGCAGCACCGGGAGGAGCGGGGCGGGCTCCTCCTTCCACCGGGCCAGGATCTCCTGGTCGGTCATGCGGCGCCCGGACCGGTTACGCGGTGATCCTGTCCGGTCGCGGGGCGCTCCCGTCCGGTCATGCTATGGTGCCGTCCGGTCATGCGGCGCTCCGTTCGCTCGAGGGCGGTTTTCGATCGGGCCTGGGGGAGAACAAAGTGGGCAAGAGACCGCGCAAGGGAAATCCCTCGCCTCCAAAGCGCCGTAAACATATGCACTCGGAGCACATTTCGCTCGCGTGCCGCCGTGATCAGACGACGTTTGACGTGCGGATGCTGGCCCGTTCCCCACTCGGCGGACATCTCGCTCGCGATCCGCCCGCGACTCCTCTTGGTCACGCGCCACCTCGGTGAGGACGGAGACGTGGTCGGCGGCCCTCATTTGTCCGCCACAAACGCCCTGATTTGTCCAACAAGTCCGGCCGGACTTGCCCTTTCGGCCGTACGCCGGGGTCCCTTTCGCTTGTACGCCGCGGTTGCGATTGCGTACCTTTGTCGCGCGGGAAGCGCGGGCGGGCGAGCATGTGCCGAACGGGCCCATAGCTCAGCCGGTCAGAGCAGCGGACTCATAATCCGACGGTCGCAGGTTCGAATCCTGCTGGGCCCATCCGACCGCCCGGCCTTCTTGGCGGCAACGCGGCCCCGCCAGCGCTTGACTGGCGGGGCCGTCCTTGCCGATCCCGGTCCGTTCCGGCGTCCCCGTCCCGGGGCCGGCCGTAAGGGCTAGAAGATGATCTGGAAGCCGACGTTCAGGTTGCGCGGGTAGCCCAGGAAAACCTCCGCCGAGTCCGCGTCGTGGCGGTCGCCGTCGTCGTGGTAGCCGTTCCACCTGGACGCGTCGGTGGCGTCCTGGATGTAGACGGTGTCGAGCAGGTTGTAGACGTTCGCGAAGAGGCGCAGGTCGCCGCCGTTCGCCACCGGCAGTACATCGCCGAGCGAATACGAGGCGTGCAGGTGGAAGAGCGAATAGCCCGGGGGCTGCCAGGACTGGGCCCTGTCGTCCGCGTTGGTGCGGCTGAAGGGCTCGAACTGGGCGAAGTGATCGCCGTAGAACATGCCCACCAGCGACAGGTAGGCGGCGTCCGACGGGTAGACCGAAGCGCTAAGCGCCATCTGGTGCTGGGGCGCGTCGGCAACCTTGAGATCCGCAATGTAGAAGTCGTAGGACACCGTTTCGGACGACTGGTCGTCGGGGCGATAGGTGCCGGAGACATCGTCCAGGTACTTCCAATTTCCGAGCGAGAGCGCCCAGTCGAAGCGCAGCAGGTTGCTGGGCTGGTACGCGCCCTCGGCCTCGACACCCATGTGGCGCGCGTCGACGCCGAGCAGGTTGACCAGCCCGTCCACGCCCTCCACGCCGCCGATGTTCTGGACGAATCGGGTCAGGGTCCGGTTCCTCCAGGTGGTGTGGTAGAGGTTTATGTCAAGAGAGACCTGACGGTTGGTCGAACGGAACTGGGTTCCGACCTCGTACGAAAGGAACTTCTCGTTCTTCGGCTCGAGGTTGAGGGTGCCGTTGTTGTCGTCGATCACGCCGTCGAAGATCGGCACCTTGGAGATGACGCCAGCGTTCGCGAACAAGGACCACCGGTCGTCGAGGTTGCGGACCGCGCCGCCCTTGATCTGGTAGCCGGGAATGTTGCCGCTTTCCAGCGTGCGGTTGCCCCCGGATGCGGCATCGTGTCTGAAAAAGTCAACGAAGGTGTAGGAGTTCTGGGCCCACCCGACCATGCCGTAGAGCGAGCCCTCGGTGGTGCTCCTCTCGGCCTGTGCGTACGCGCCCAGCCAGTCCACCGTGTTCTGGTTGTGGTAGTTGATCTTGTCGCCCAGGTCGCGATTCTCCTCCTCATCGGTCCAGAAGTCGGAGCGACACCAGCTTGTGCACCTGTAATAGGCGCCGCCCAGCAGGTCGCGCACCTCCCGGTAGTGCTCGATGGTGGCTGTGCGCCAGTCAACTCCGATCTCGGCCGTCAAGCCGCCGGCGAAACTCTTGCGCAGCTTCGAGATGGCGCCCCAGGTGTCCTGGTTGTTGACTGAGTTGCGAAGGATTCCCCGGGAGCCGGTGCTGTTGGTCCGGTTGCGCTCGATGGTGCCGTCCCAGTCGGGGAAGCGCTGTCCGTAGTTACGGTTCCAGACCGGACTTCCGAAGGTGCCGGTGCCGCCGCCCCGCCCGCCGGAATAGTACCCCACCGTCGACAGGCTCAGACCGTCGCCGAAGAAGGAGTACCAGTTCAGGTTGACCTGCGGCTTGTGGAAGTAGTTCTCCCGCTCGTTCAGATAGCCGCTGTTGTAGCGACTCCGCTGTCCCGCGTCCGGGCCCGTGCTGTTGTACTGGATTCCGTCGTAGCTGGCGCTGACCGGGGCCACATTGGGGCTCCGTCCTCTGCCCACTTCCGGATAGTCGTCGAAGGCCGCGGCATCGAATCCATCCATTGAACGCGCGAAATCCGCGTCGAGGCTCGCCAGGTTCAGCTTGTACAGGTTCTGGCCGTGGCGCTGCGGGGCGCCCACCGCGTAGGCCTCGAGCCGATTGCTCGGGTTCAGCTGAAACGACGTGGCCACGTAGTAGGCCCACGCGTCCACCCAGAGCGCGTCTCCTCCGGTGAATCCCTGGAACATCCCGCCCCCGGTCTTGCGCACGACGGAACCCGTGGCCGCGAACGCTCCCATGGGGCCCGTGTTCACCACCAGGGTTTCCTTCAACAGGTTGTTGCCCAGCCCCCAGCCACCGTTCTCGTCCAGGCTGCCGAGCCCGAATTCCTGCTTGTACATCAGGCCGCCGCCCCGGTCCGCGGGGTCGGTGATGACGTTGAGGGTGCCGCCGATGGAGGGCGTGGCGAGGTTGACCGCCGAAAGCCCGCGCTGGAGCTGAATGCTGGTGGCGGCGTCCCCCACGCCGTCCCAATTGGACCAGTAGACCCACCCGTTCTCCATGTCGTTGACGGGCACCCCGTTGATCATCACGGCGGTGTTGCGCTGGTTGAAGCCGCGCACGTTGATGCGCGCGTCCCCGGCGCCGCCCCCCTGCGCGGTCGCGTAGACGCTGGGGGTCACGTTGAGCACCAGAGGCAGATCGCGGGAACCCAGCTGATTCTGGATCTGGGTCTTGCTCACGTTGGTGAACGCCACCGGGGTCTGCCGATCCTGGGCGCGCGTGGCGAAGACCTCCAGGGCGTCGAAGGCGATCGCCTCCTGGCTCAGGCTGAAGTCCAGCGCCAGCGACTGGCCCGCCTCCAGCGAGACGCCGGTCGCGGACTGGCCCCCGTAACCGATCATGACCACCTCGACCGTGTAGGGACCTCCCGGTCGGACCCCCTCCACCACGAACGCGCCGTCGCTCCCCGACAGCGCTCCCGTCTGGACCCCGGTCACCTCGTGCGTCACCACCACCTGCGCGCTGGCGACCCCGGCGCCTCCCTCCCCGGTGACCCGGCCCGTTATGGCCGCGTTCTGCTGCGCGGCCAGATCGCCGGCGCACAAGGCGACCAGCACGGCGAGAACTGCGTTCAGACGACTTCTGGACAACATGGGCTATCCTCCGGTTGCAAGAGATTGCATGACGAATCCTTCTCCATCGACTCCCGCCCGTGGGAGTGTGCTACTCGAATTGGACGCGGGAACCCGAGTCCCACATGGCCTTGGCCGCGAAGGCCAACCTCCATGCCTTCCATCATAATACCATGCGACGCGGGTGGCGGCCGTCCGGCAGGGCGAGCATCCCCGATCAGCCTCCCGAGGACGGTCTCGCGATAAGGTAGCGGCCGAAGATCCAGGCGGCCGTCAGCAGGGCGAGCCCGGCGAGCGCCACCAGTCCGAGGGTCCGGTTCACCACGTCCGATGCCTCCGAGCTGATCTGGCCTTCCGGACGCCCGATGGCGATGTACCCCTCGGGAGTCGCGCCCTCACCCGTCAGCGGCGCGACCGCGAAGACCGACATGCTCCCGTCCAGGTCGGCGCCGTGCACGATGCCGGGTTCGTCGGCCGTCTCGGGGAAACCCTCCGTCCGCATCCCGCCGATGGTGTCTCCCTCGCTCTGCCCGGAGGGATGGCGAACCAGGACCCGGCCCTCCCGGTCGAGGACCGTGAAGGTGGACGACTGGGGCAGCTCCATGTCCTGCGCGGTCTCGCTCAGGGCGCGCAGGTCGATGCTCGCGATCAAGACCCCGCCGGGCAGCCCGCTTTCATCGGGAATCGGGATCGCCGACGCGACGCCCGGGCGCCCGGTGACGCGTCCGATCTGATAGTTGCCGATGATGTGGCGGTTCTCGTTCATGGCGCGGATGTAGTAGGTGCGGTCGCCCAGGTAAAGCAGGCCGTCCGGCTGCACGGAACCGCATCCGACGTACCCGTCGAGCCCGATCACCCAGATCCCGTTGAGGTCGTTGGCTTGGTCGAAGACGCGCCCGAGGATATCGGTGCACTCCGGCTGCCGCATCCCGCTCACCTGCGGGAACGCCGCCAGCGTTGCCAGCAGCACGCGACTTTCCTCGAGGAGCCGGTTGTACTCCACCGAAGTCTCCCTCGTGGCGCGCAGAAGTTCCTGCTCTTGGTTGGCCAGCTGGAGTGAGCGGATCTCGCCGTTCGCGTACAGGTAGATGCCGACCGCCGGAAGGAAGGCGATCAGCACGAGCAGCAGAACACGGCCGGTGAACCCCGGGTTCGAAGTCGACATCGAATCGGCTCTCCTCGGTTGTGTGCGGTGTGGACGCCCCGCAATGTAGCATGTCCGCCGGGATTGCGCTTCGTCCCGCGGCAAGGTGTTCCGCGACTCGCCGGATCACTAGTATTGCTCGCGGGCGACGCTTCCTCTCTCTGTGGTGCCGACTGAATCATGAGCCTCGAATCCCTTGGGAATCTCGCGGAGATCGTCGGCGTTCTGGTCGTGATCGCGGGGTTCCTCTTCGGCTACCTGCAGCTCCAGCAGTACGGCATCCAGCGGCGCGCCACAGCCGCCATCGAGCTCGCGCGCTCTCTGCAGAATCCCCCCATGGCGCGCGCCCTGCGCCTGGTCTTCACCCTTCCTCCGGGTATCGACGGGTCCGAGATCCGCGAGCGCGGAAGCAAATACGAGGACGCCGCCATGCTGGTTTGCCTGACCTTCGAATCGGTGGGCCTCATGGCCCATCGCCACATGGTCTCCCTGGAGCTGGTGTGGGAGTTCATGGGCGGGGCGCTGCTCGGTTCCTGGGAGCGGCTCGATGATTGGACGCACGAGATCCGCGACCGGAGCGGCGACGAGAAATTCGGCGAGTGGATGCAGTGGCTGGTGGAGCAGTGCGACCGCCGGTACGGCCGGGGGGAACCGGCCTACCGGCGGCATGCGGAGTGGCTCCCCGGTCGGCGGGACCGCGTGGCTTGAGGGGAGGCCGCGGAAGTCCGGACCTCCCGTGTATGTTCGGCTGGCTCCCGTCAGCCCGAACGGATCGGGATGCTGATGCTGGTCTGCTCCCACTCCATGACCAGATCGGCGCCGCCCTCGGCCTCCGAGAAGGTGTAGCGAAGCTGATCGACCGCCTCGTCCAGCATTCCCGGCGTCACGGTGAAGCTGCCCACGTCGTTGGCCATGACCTCGTCGTTGATGGCGATGCCCCAGCGCTCGGCGACCGAGTTGATGTGGACGGTCCAGTCGCCCATGGTCGGCGTGGCGTAGAGGGAGTATGCGCCCGCATCAAGCGCGACGCCGCCCACGCTCGCGGCCGCGCTCAGGTAGATCGCCGTCGCCTCGTTGGCGCCCATGCGCCAAGGGGCGTCGTAGGGAACCAGCGCGCCCATGATCTCCCGGGTCACTTCGGGATCGTTGGGGTCCCTGCGCAGGGGCGCTCCGTAGCAGACCTTGACCATCACGTCGCCGAAGGACGTCGAAGCCGACTCGAGCGAGCTGAGGCGTCCCTCGAGGTCTCCGCTCACGAAGCAGTCGGGTTCCATGGCCATTTCTTCGGACTCGGCCATCTCCATGTCGGAGGAGGCTTCTTCCGCGGCCTCCTGCGCGCACGCGGGCAGGATAAGGAGAAGGGCGAACGCGGCTGTCAGGGGCGTGAAGAGCTTCATGCGGTTCCTCCACCAGAGGGAATGCTGTACAGCGAGTGAGTTGCGACGGCAGCGTGTCCCGACACGCGACGCGGAAACACCGGGCTCGCACGGTAGGGCGGCTTCGGATAGGATGATGCGCGCCGGAAGTCCGGTCAAGTCTGATGACGGTGGGTCGCGGGGCGGCTTCGCGGGAAGCTTGGCCGGCCCGGTGCCTCGCCGCTCTCGGTGCTCGGGCGGATTCATCCATGAACTGCAAAGGCGGGGCGCGTGATTCACAGCATGACCGGATACGGCGAAGCCGCGCGCGAGACGGAGCACGGCCGCCTGCGCGCGGAGATCCGCACGGTCAACCACCGCTTCTTCAACGCCCATCTCAGGACGCCTCCCGGGTGCGAACGTCATCATGCCCGCATCGAACGCTGGTTGAAGAAGTCGCTGCCCCGGGGACACGTCGGCTACTCGCTCACGCTGGCCCCCGGCGACGGCGCCGAACCCGAACTCCTCGTGGACGTGGAGCGTGCCCGCGCCTGGGGGGCATCGCTCGAGCGTCTCGCCGCGGAGTTGAGGCTGGACAGCCGGATCGGGCTCGATGCGCTGATCCGGCTCCAGGGTGTGATCCGGAGCCGGGAATCCACGCGTCCCGGCCTCGACATCGACGAAGACGATCTGCGCGAGGTCACGGAGGAGGCGGCGCGCGCGGCGGTCCGAATGCGGCGGACGGAGGGGGAGCGCCTGAAGGCGGATCTCCTGGGCGTGCTGGCCGGCATGCGCGAGGAACTCGGCCGCGTGGAGGAACGGGCTCCGGCGCGACTCGCCCGGGAGCGCGAGCGCCTGAGCGCGGCCATTCAGGAGCTGCTCGGCGACGTTCCCGCGGACCCGGAGCGGATCGCACGCGAGATCGCGCACATGGCCGAGCGATGGGACATCAACGAGGAGATCGTGCGCCTGCGTTCGCACATGCAGCTCTTCGAGGACACGCTCGATGGATCCGGCGAAGCGCCGGTCGGCAAGCGGCTGGGCTTCATCATGCAGGAGATGCACCGGGAGGCCAACACCATCGGCGCCAAGGCCAACGACGCCCGCATGGCGGAGTGGGTCATGTCGCTCAAGGGCGGGGTGGAGCGCATCCGCGAGCAGCTGGAGAACGTCCAGTGACGCGGAAGGCGCCCGGCGACGGCCCCGTCGTGCTGGCGGGTCCCACCGGGGTCGGCAAGACCACCGTGGCCCGCGCGCTGGCCGCGGACGCGGAGCGCTTCGTCTTCTCGGTGTCCGCGACCACCCGCCGACCCCGCCCGGGCGAGCGCGACGGCGCGGACTACGAGTTCGTGCCCCGGGAGGACTTCGAGCGCATGGTGGGCGCGGGCGAATTCGCGGAATGGGCGTGGGTGCACGATCACCTGTACGGGACGCCGCTGCGCAATCTCGCAGGGGGCGACGGGCGCCGCGTGCTGCTGGACATCGACGTCCAAGGCGCCGCCCAGGTGCGCGAGAACGTCCCTTCGGCGGTGTTCGTCTTCCTGCTGCCGCCGTCGCTCGGGACGCTGTTGGCACGGCTGTCCGGGCGCGGAACCGAGCCGCGGAACGAGATCGCCCGCCGGCTGCGGGTCGCCCGCGATGAGCTGGCCCGGGTGCCGGAATTCGATCACGTGCTGGTCAACGACGACCTGGATGCGACCATCGAGGCGGTGCGGGCCATCGCGCGCGGAGAAGGGGGCGGGGTCGGGTCGCTGCGCGCCGCGAGGGAGGCGGCGGAGTCGCTCCGCCGGGGGATCAGTACACTTCTCGCCCGGGATTTCGATATCTTATTGGAATAGCCACATCCAGGAGAAGACAAGATGCGCGTGTTTACACCCCAGGAGGTCGCCGAGCCCGCCATGAGCAAGTACCTGGGCGTCCTGATCGCGGCGAAGTACGCGCGGGAGCTCAATGCGATGCCGCGCGAGGCGATGCCCATGGACGAGAAGAAGCTGACCACCAAGGCCCTCGAGGCGCTGACTTCCGACCACATCGAGTACCGGCTGCACGTTCGGGGGCACGGCGCGGACTAGCCGCGCGGAGGTCTCGTCCGTGTCCGGCGCGCTCGTTCCGCGGCGCCCTTGGCGCGATCGCAGGATCGTCCTGGGGGTCGCCGGGGGAATCGCCGCCTACAAGTCCGTCCAGCTCGCGCGGGACCTCACCCGGCTGGGCGCTCAGGTGGATGTCGTGCTCACCAGGGGCGCGAGCCGGTTCGTCACCCCGCTCAGCTTCGAAGCGCTCACCGGGCGCAAGGTCCTGACCGAACTCTTTTCGGCGGACGGGGCGGCCATGCACATCCGGCTGGGCGCGGAGGCCGATGCCGTCTGCGTGGCCCCCGCCACCGCCGACTTCATCGCGCGGGCGGCCGCCGGGCGGGCGGACGATCTGCTCGCCACGACCCTCCTGGCGACGCGCGCCCCGGTGGTGATCTGCCCCGCAATGAACGACCGCATGTACGCGCACCCGCGGACCACCCGCAACCTCGCGTACCTGCGGGGTGAACTGGGCTACACGGTGGCCGGTCCCGCCACCGGCCCGCTGGCGTTCGGGGAAGGGGAGGGGCCGGGGCGCATGCTCGAACCACCGGAGATCGCCGGGCATGTGGGGCGGGCGCTCGAGCACGACGCCTTCCTGGCCGGCAAGCAGGTGCTGATCACCACCGGGCCCACCCGGGAACCCGTCGACCCGGTGCGGTTCGTCGGCAACCGCTCGTCGGGGAGGATGGGGCACGCGCTCGCCCGCGCGGCCTGGCGGCGGGGCGCCCGGGTGACGCTGGTGTCCGGTCCCACCCACTTGGCGCGCCCGCTTGGCGTGCGGCGTGCCCGCGTGGCCACCGCGCGAGAGATGCTCGACGCCGTGGCCGAGGCGATCCCGCGCGCGGACGTGGTGATCTTCGCGGCCGCGGTGGCCGACTACCGTCCCGCCCACGCCCGCTCAGGCAAGATCAAGCGCGGCCGGGAAGGCGACTCCATTTTGCTGGAATTGACCGCCAACCCGGACGT
The DNA here is from genome assembly GCA_012267435.1 of Gemmatimonadota bacterium. Taxonomy (GTDB): domain Bacteria; phylum Gemmatimonadota; class Gemmatimonadetes; order Longimicrobiales; family Gaopeijiaceae; genus BD2-11. The sequence goes on along the minus strand of JAAXGM010000008.1, from coordinate 11,219 downwards.
GGCGCTCGATACGATTCCGTTGAGAAAGCCCGGAGCGAGGGTGGTGGGCTTCGCGCTCGAAACCGACGACCTGCTCGCACGGGCGACGAGCAAGATGGAGCGCAAGGCCTTCGACTTGGTCGTCGCCAACCACGCGCGTGGTCCCGGGGATGGCCCCTTCGGCGAACGCAACGCGGTGACGCTGCTGGCTCCCGACGGCTCCGCCGAGGCGCTTCCGGTGATGCCCAAGAACGAAATCGCGGAAGTGGTGCTCGACCGGCTGGACGGCGCCCCCGCGCCCAGCTTCTCCGGAGCCTCGTCGTGAGCCCCGCCGCGGCGCGTGGATAGGGAGGCCCTTGCCCGCTACCTGAGCCAGCGGAGGGAGCTGGGAGAAGGCGACATCGTGTTCAGCCGTCTGAGCGGGGACGAGGCGCTCAAGCTGGCCCGCGCCGACGGCGACGCTCCGGCCGGCGAAGCGTCGGCCGCGCTGTCCGGCGACTACGAGGAGGTTCGGCGCACGGCGCTCGCCTGCGAGCGCTGCCGGCTCGCCGGGGGCCGCACGCAGGTGGTCTTCTCCGACGGGAACCCGCGGGGCAGGCTGGTCGTCATCGGCGAAGCGCCGGGGGCGCACGAGGATCGCACCGGGCTTCCCTTCGTGGGCCGCGCGGGCAAGCTGCTCGATCTCCTGCTGGCGTCGATCGACCTCTCGCGCAGGGACTCGGTCTACATCTGCAACGTCCTCAAGTGCCGGCCCCCGGGGAACCGCAACCCGATGCCGGACGAGATCGAAGCGTGCACCCCCTACCTCGAGCGCCAGATCGAGCTGGTGGCGCCGGAGGTCATCCTGGCCGTGGGCGGGTTCGCCGCGCAGTTCATCACAGGGCGCCAGGTTGCCTTGGGCAGGCTCCGGGGCGAGATATACGATTACAGGGGCGTGCCCGCGGTGGTGACCTATCACCCGGCGGCGCTGCTCCGGAACCGCGGCTGGACGCAGGCCGTGTGGGACGACCTCCAGCTGCTGCGGAACACGATGGACCGCACCGGCCGGACCGGCGGCGGCTAGGATCGCTCCCGGTCCTTCGACCGTCCACATTCAACCGCCGAGGCGCGACGTGACTACCACCGCACTCCCCGTCGCGCAGGAGCAAGCCCCCGCGTACGACCGCCAGCCGCCGGTTTCGCTGGAGGCCGAAGTGGCGGTGCTTGGCGGGATGCTCATCGACCGCGACGCGGTGGCGTGCGCGGTCGAAGTGGTCTCGGACACGATGTTCGCCTCGGAGGCCAACCGGCGCATCTACCGCGCCGTCCTGCGCCTGTTCGAGCGCGGCGACGCGGTCGACGTCATCGTCGTCAGCGACGAGCTGCGCAAGACCGAGGAGCTGGAGGCCGCCGGGGGCTACGACTACCTCGCCGAGCTGCTGGACGCGGTCCCCACCGCCGCGAACATCGAGCACCATGCGCGCATCGTTCGCGACAAGGCGCTGCTGCGCCGCCTCATCGACGCCTCCTCGCAGATCATCCGCGATGTGTACGATCAGGGCGAACGTTCCGTCGAACAGATCGTGGACGAAGCCGAGCAGCGCATCTTCCAGGTAGCCTCCGGGCACGATCGCGAGGGTTTCGTCCGCATCAAGGAACTGCTCTGGCCCGCCTTCGAACACATCGAGCGATTGCAGGAAGCCAAGGGCGAACTCACCGGGGTGGCTACCGGGTTCGCCTTGCTGGACTATCTCACCGGCGGCCTGCAGAAAGGAAACCTGGTGATCGTCGCGGGACGCCCTTCCATGGGGAAAACCTCCTGGGCGCTGAACGTGGCCAGGCACGCGGCGCGTGAAGAGGTCCCGGTGGGCGTGTTTTCCCTGGAGATGTCGAACGAGGAACTGGTACAGCGGCTGCTGTGCTCCGACGGGCCGGTGGACGCGCAGAGACTTCGCCGGGGTGAGCTCACCACCAAGGAGATGCAGAGACTGGCCGCCGCCGCCGGGCACCTCAACACGGCTCCCATCTGGATCGATGACTCCCCGGGCAACACCGTGCTCGAGGTGCGTGCGAAGGCCCGCCGCCTCAAGGCCGAGAGTCACCTCGGGCTGTTGGTGATCGACTATCTGCAGTTGATGGCCGGGCCCCGGAACAGCGAAAACCGGCAGCAGGAGGTGAGCGAGATCTCCCGCGGCCTCAAAGCGTTGGCCAAGGAACTGGACGTGCCGATCATGGCTCTGAGCCAGCTCAGCCGGGCTCCGGAGCAGCGCGCCGACCATCGGCCGCAGCTGTCCGATCTGCGCGAGAGCGGGAGCATCGAACAGGACGCCGACCTGGTCATGTTCCTGTACCGGCCGGGGTACTACGCGGAGACCGACCGCGACGGAAACTCGCTGGAAGGCAAGGCGGAGCTGATCGTGAGCAAGCAGCGCAACGGCCCCACCGGGGTTGTCCCGCTCCACTTCGACAGTACCCACGCGCGCTTCCTGCCCCTCGCGCCGGAGGGAGCCAGCGCCACCCCTCCCCCCCCGGGAGGACGCAGCGGCGCGCGGGGCGGATACGCGGGGTGACCCCGGGCGACCGGCGGTCCTGCCGGGCCGGAGTCGCCGTGCCGGCGGCGGGCGCTGGCTGGCGCATGGGCGGGGTCCGCAAGGCCTTCCTGGAGCTTGACGGACAGCCGATCCTGTTGCGCGCCATTCGTCCCTTTCTGGAGACGCCCGGGGTGGAATGCGTGGTCGTGGCCCTCCCCCCCGACCAGGCCGCGCATCCCCCGGCCTGGCTGACAGGCGCCGATCCCCGCGTGCGGGTCGTGGCGGGAGGGGCCACCCGGGGAGACTCGGTGGCCGCGGCGGTGGCCGCCCTCCCGCCTGCCGTGCAGGTTGTGCTGGTGCACGACGGCGCGCGGCCGCTGGTGGCGCGCGGCCTTGTGGAGCGCTGTCTGCGCGCGGCCGCGGCCGGCCGGGCGGTGGTCGCCGGCGTGCCCGCCGTGGACACGCTGAAGGAAGTCGACGCGCGTGGACGGGTGGTCCGCACCCCCCCGCGCGGCCGCCACTGGCACGCCCAGACCCCCCAGGCCTTCCCCCGCCGGCTTCTGGAACGCGCCTACCGGCGGGCGCGCGAGAACGGGGTCGAGGGCACGGACGACGCCTCGCTCGTGGAGCTCCTCGGCGCCGAGGTCGAGGTGGTGGAGGGATCGCCGCGCAACCTCAAGGTGACCTACCCGGAGGATCTGGTGTTGGCCGAGCGCCTGCTCGAGGCGGCGGATGAGGGCGCGTGAGCGGACCGCGCATCATTCCCTGCCGGCACGGCCTGCTGCCCGTGGGCGAACTGCGCGAGGTGGGCCGGCACCTGCGCTCCGGAGGGCTGCTGGCCTATCCGACCGAGACCGTGTACGGGTTGGGAGGGCTGGTGGAAGAGGATCCCCTGCGCGCGCTGGCGGCGCTCAAGCGGCGCGATGCGGACAAGCCCTTCCTCCTCCTGCTGCCCGACCCGCGCGGGGCGCCCGGCCTCGTCTGGAACCGTTGCGCGCGGAAGCTCGCCGAGCGCCTTTGGCCCGGCCCGCTCACCTTGGTTCTTCCCGATCCAGGGCGCGTTTTCCCCGCGCGGGTGCGGGGCGGGAACGGCGGGGTGGCGGTCCGGATGAGTCCGGCTCCAGTGGCGCGGCAGATCCTGGACGAGGTGGGCGCGCCGATCACCTCCACGAGCGCCAACCCTCCCGGGGGCACGCCCGCGCGCTCCGGGAAGGCAGCGTGGGAGGCGGCGCGCGCGCTCGACGCCGACGAGCGGCTGTGGGTGGTGGATACCGACGAGCTTCCCCCGGCTCCGGCCTCGACCATCGTCGACTGCACCGGACGGGACCCGGTGGTGCTGCGCGCCGGCGCGCTGGACCTGGCCGACCTCCGGGAGATCTGTCCGCTGGCGGGGGAGGACGCCGACGTGGACGGTCCCCGGCCGGGCGCCAGGGAGGAGGACGCTGAAGTGGGCGATATCGCACCGAACGCCGCGACCAGGAACATCCGACTCCTGTACGTCTGCACCGGCAACACCTGCAGGAGCCCGATGGCCGAGGTGCTCACGCGCGCCCGCGCCGCCCAACGCGGGCTGAGCGGCATCCGGGTCCGGTCCGCCGGAACCATGGCCTTCGAGGATTCCCCGGCCTCCGCCGGGGCGCGCGCGGCCGTGGGCGAACGGGGCCTGGAGCTGGATCAACATGCCGCGCGCCTGCTCGGCGAGGATGAGATGGAGTGGGCCGACCTGGTGCTGGTGATGTCTCCATCCCATCTGGCTGCCGTGGAGGCGCTGAACCGGGGCCGCTGCTACGCGGAGGTGATCACGGAATTCGCCGGTCAGGTGTCGGACGGTGTCGCAGACCCCTTCGGCGGAAGCGATGACCGCTACCGCGCCACCCGCGCGCAGCTCGAGCGGCTGGTCGAGGCGGTCCTCGACCGTCTCGAACCGGGAGCGGACGCGTGAGCGCCGAGGGAACGCCATGACGATCCCGGCCCCGCCCGCCGGCGCGCGCGTCTTCGCCATCCTCGGCAACCCGGTGGCGCACTCGCTCTCGCCCGCGATCCAGACCGCCGCGCTCCGCGCCGCCGGACTCGACGGCAGGTACGTGGCGATCGCCTGCCAGCCCGAGGATGTCGCCCCGGTGATGCGCACCCTGGCTCGGGCCGGCGGCGGCGGCAACGTGACGGTGCCGCACAAGCGGCGCGCGGCGGCCGCGCTCGACGACGCGGCCGCCGCCGTCGGGCGGACGGGTGCGTGCAACACCTTCTGGGGCGCGGGGGCGCGCATCCTCGGGGACAACACCGACGTGGAGGGGGGGCGCCGCGCCGTCCGCGCCTTGCTGTCGGGGCCCGCACGGGGAGCTCGCGTCCTGCTGGCGGGCGCCGGCGGCGGCGCGCGCGCCGCCGTCGCCGCCCTCATCGACGAAGACGCCGCGGAGGTGCGGGTCGTCAACCGGACGCTCGCGCGGGCGCGGGCCATGGCCGACGAAGTCGGGGACGCGCGGGTGCGCGTGGTTTCCGATGCGCGGACCTTGGAAGGGCAGGCCTTCGACCTGTTTCTGAACGCCACCTCCCTCGGTCTGGGCAGGCACGATCCGCTCGCGGTCGACCTCGACCGCCTCGGGCCGGTCGGGGCCGTCATGGACATGGTGTACGCTCCGTCCGGGACCACCCTTACGGACGCCGCCCGGGCGCGCGGGATCCCCGCCATGGACGGAGGCGAGATGCTCCTGCGCCAGGGCGCGGCGGCCTTCGAGCTGTGGTGGGGACGCGAGGCTCCACTCTCCGCCATGCGCGAGGCCCTGGAGCGGGCGCGCTCCGCATGATGGTGGCGCTGCCCGCCAAGGTCGGTCGCAGGTCGGTCCGGGCTGCGCTCGCGTCGCTCGCGGACTTCCTGCTCCCCTGCGCGTGCATCGCCTGCGGCTCGCGCATCGCGGGCGGCGGCCTCGCGTGTGCGCCCTGCCGAGGCCGCCTGCGCCCGCCCCCGGCCCCGCGCTGCGCGCGCTGCGACTACCCGGCGGGCACCGGCGACCGGCCGGGGCGGCCGTGCCTCGAGTGCCTGGAATGGCCCGAAGCGCTCGGCCTGGCCCGCTCCGCCGTCGCGCTGCGCCCGCCCGCCGACGTCCTCGTGCACGGCCTCAAGTACGAGGGCTGGCGCGAGCTCGCGCCCATGATGGCCCAGTTCATGGAGCGCCGCCTGACAACGCTGCTCGACGACTTGGAGGACCATGTCATCACCTACGTCCCCACCTCCTCCGCCCACCGCCGCCGCCGGGGATACGACCAGGCGGAGCTGCTGGCCCGCGCGCTCGCCGGGCACACCGGCCTGGCTTTCGCGCACCTGCTCGAGCGCCGTCGCCAGAGGCACACCCAGGTCTCGCTGCACCCCCAGCAGCGGATGGCCAACGTGCGCCACGCCTTCTCTCTTCGGCCCGCCGCCGCCGGCCAGTCGCCCAGCAGCGGCGACGTGCTCCTGGTCGACGATGTCCTGACCACCGGAGCCACCGCACGGGCGGCCGCCGAAACGCTCGCCCGCGCCGGAGCGCGCCGGGTCGCCCTGGTCACCTTCGCGCGCGCGCTTCCCCGTTAGCTTGTCTCTGGAACTCTGGCCCGCCAGCGGGGTGCGTCCGGGCAGATTCCCCAAGGAAGCGCCAGACACACCCCGGGAGACAACGCCATCCATGTCGATTCGACTCGCCATCAACGGATTCGGCCGCATCGGCCGCAACGTGCTGCGCGCCCTCGCCAGGGAGGGCGCCCCCGACATCCAGCTCGTCGCCGTGAACGACCTGATGGACACGCGCACCCTGGCCCATCTCCTCAAGTACGACTCGGTGCACGGCGCCTATCCGGGGTCGGTCGAAATCGCGGGCGAGGGGCTGGTGGTGGATGGCGGCCTGATTCGCGTCTTCGCCGAGCGCGACCCGGGAAAGCTTCCGTGGGGGGCCCTGGGGGTGGACGTGGCCGTCGAGTCGACCGGCTTCTTCCGCGATCGCGAGGGCGCGGGCCGGCACTTGGCCGCCGGCGCCGGAAAGGTGATCGTGAGCGCGCCCGGCAAGGACGTCGACGTCACCCTGGTGCTCGGCGTCAACCACGGCACCTACGACCCCGACCGTCACGACATCATCTCCAACGCCAGCTGCACCACCAACTGCCTGGCCCCGGTGGTCAAGGTGCTGAACGACCGCTTCGGCTTCCGCCGCGGCTTGGTCACCACCATCCACTCCTACACCAGCGGCCAGGCGCTGCTGGACCAGCCGCACAAGGACCTGCGGCGGGCGCGAGCCGGGGCGGTTTCGATGATCCCCACCACCACCGGAGCCGCCCGGGCCACCGGCCTGGTCATCCCGGAAGTGCACGGCCGCATCGACGGCATGGCGGTGCGGGTGCCCACGCCGGACGTGTCCCTGGTGGACATCGTGGCCGAGGTGGAGCACGCGACCGACATCACCGGAGTCAACCAGGCCATGAGGGAGGCGTCCGCCGGTTCCATGCGCGGCATCCTCGAGGTCTCCGACGAGCCGCTGGTTTCGGTGGACTACATCGGCAATCCCGCGAGCTCGGTCGTGGACGCGCTGAGCACCAACGTCATCGACGACCACCTTGTGAAGGTGCTCTCGTGGTACGACAACGAGGCGGGTTATTCGAGCCGCGTGGTCGACCTGGTGCGATTCGTGGGCGAGCGCATGATGTCCCCGGCCGCCGTCTAGTCCCGGGCATACCGGGCCCGGGCGGGCAAGGGGAGTCGGCGCGGTTCGGCCGGCGGCGATGCGCAAGAAGACCCTGAACGACCTCCGCGCGCGCGGGGGAGAGCGCATAGTGGTGCGGGTGGACTTCAACGTCCCCCTGCGGGGCGGGAGGGTCGCGGACGACACCCGCATCGAGCGCACTCTGCCGACCCTCCGCCGACTCACCGCGACCGGAGCGCCCCTGGTCCTCCTCTCCCACTTGGGCCGTCCCGGAGGCCGGCCGCGTCCGGGAGCTTCGCTCGAACCGGTCGCGGCGCGGCTGGGCGAACTCCTCGGCGAGGACGTGCGCTTCAGCCCCGAGACGACGGGGCCGCAGGCGCTGGCCCGCGCCCGCGCACTCGCTCCGGGAGGGATCCTGGTGGCGGAGAACACCCGATTCCAGGAAGGCGAGACCCGCAACGCCCCCGAGCTGGCCGCCGCCTTCGCCGTCCTCGGGAAGCACTTCGTAAACGACGCCTTCGGGACGGCGCACCGGGCGCACGCCTCCACGGCGGGGCTCGCCTTGGCGATGCGGGCCAGGGGTGGGGAGGCGGTGGCGGGGCTGCTCCTCGAACGCGAAATCCGCTTTCTGGGCGATGCCTTGGAGGATCCCGGTCGCCCCTTCGTGGCGATCCTGGGGGGGGCCAAGGTGTCGGACAAGATCGCCGTCATCGAGAAGATGCTCGCGCGGGCCGACCGGGTGCTGGTCGGGGGAGCGATGGCCAACACCTTCCTCCGGGCGTTGGGGCTCGAGACCGGCCGGTCGCTCGTGGATGAGGAGGGCGTCGATCTCGCGGCTCGGCTGATGGACCGCGCCGGCGACCGCATGATGCTTCCGGTGGACTGCGTGGTCGCACGCCGCATCGCCCCCGATGCGACCACCCGGGAAGTCCCGCGGACCGAGGTCGGAGCGGAGGACCGCATCGGCGACATTGGGAGCGCGAGCCGGCTCATGTTCGGGGATGGATTGAAGCGGGCCCGCACCATCGTCTGGAACGGGCCCATGGGCGTATTCGAGATGCCGCCGTTCGCCGGCGGCACCGTCGCCGTCGCGCGGTCGGCGGCCCGAGCGACCGCCACCGGGGCCGTGACCATCGCCGGAGGAGGAGACTCGGC
>JAAXGM010000008.1:1873-2850 GCA_012267435.1 Gemmatimonadota bacterium | reverse complement strand
CTCCCGGGAGTGGAGGCGCTCTCGGACGCCTAGCGCCGCGCGCCCGCAAACCAGATGGAGGTCGCATGAGGAAACCGGTCATCGCCGGAAACTGGAAGATGCACCACGCGCCCGAGGACGCCCGCCGGTTCTTCGGCGCCTTCCGTCCCTCCTGGTCCGGGGCGCAACCCGACATCCTGATCTTTCCGGCCGCCATCTCCTTCGCCGCGGCCAAGTCCGCCCTCCCCGAGCAGCCCCGGGTGCAGCTGGGCGTGCAGAACATCCACACCGAGCCACGGGGCGCCTTTACCGGGGAGCTCTCCGCCCCCATGGCTCGCGCGGCCGGGGCCACCCACGCCCTGACCGGACACTCCGAACGGCGCCACCTGTTCGGCGAGAGCGACGGGGACGCGGCCGCCAAGGCGCGCGCGGCCGCCGACGCGGGTCTGGTTCCGGTCCTCTGCGTGGGCGAGACCCTCGACGAGCGCCGGGCCGGCCGGGCCGGGGATGTCATCGTCCGGCAGCTCGACGCCGCGCTGGCGGCGCTCGCTCCCGAAGACGACGTGATGGTCGCCTACGAGCCGGTGTGGGCGATCGGCACGGGTGAAACCGCGACCCCGTCGGACGCGTCCGGTGCGCACGGGATTCTCAGGCGCCGCTTGGCGGAGGCTTGGGGCGAGAAGCGCGCCGCCTCGGTGCGCGTCCTATACGGGGGAAGCGTGAACCCCGGGAATGCCGCCCGGCTGCTGGCCTCTCCCGACATCGACGGGGTGCTGGTGGGCGGAGCGAGCCTCGATCCCGACTCCTTCGCCCGCATCGCCGAAGCGGTCCAGCCGTGAACTGGGGCCCGAACCGCTTGACAGTGGAGGGGACCGGGACGATGGTTTACGCCGATTCCTCGAACTGGGCGAAACAGCCGGATATAGACGCATGTATGGCTTTCTTTTGTTCCTACTCGTACTGGATGGCCTGATCCTCGGGGTCGTCGTCCTCCTCCA
>JAAXGM010000008.1:0-1781 GCA_012267435.1 Gemmatimonadota bacterium | reverse complement strand
TGGACGACCGGCACCATCTTCATGGCGCTCGCGCTGGTGCTGTCCATCATGTCGTCGCGAGCCACGGCGCCGACCTCGATTCTGCGCGAGAGCCAGCAACAGGTCGCGCCCACGCCCGTGCTTCCCGGACTCGAGGAAGCCGCCCCCGCGGACGAGGCCGTCCCGGTCGAGATACCTGCGGCGGGCGAGGCCCCTCCCCCACCCGACCCGCAGCCGGACGGGACACCGCCCCCGCCCAACGGAAGCTGACGCAGCTCCGCTCGACGCTGACCGTGGCCCGGCGCGATGATCCTGTCGGCCTCTACCGGGCGCTCGCCCTCCATCGGGCCGCCGCCACGCGGCTGAAGAACCTCCGCGACCGGGGCCAGGTTCCCGCTGCCACCCGCTGCGGGCTTGGATACGAAGCCGTCTCGGCAGGCGCCGCGCGCGCCCTGCGTCCCGCGGAAGACGGCACCGGTGACGCAATCGCGCCCACCCCCGACAATCCGAGCGCCTTCTTCCTGTTCGGCGGGACCCCGCTGGAGTTCTTCCGCCAGCACCTCGCGCGCGGCTCCGCGCCGAGCCGCGGCCGCGAGCCCGGCGCGTGCCCCACCGACTTCGAGCGCGGGCTGGTGGGTCCGGCCGCGCTCCCGGGGACCATGGTGGAGGTGATGGCGGGTATCACCCTCGCCTTCCGCCTGCGCGGCCAGGACCGGGTCGGACTGGTCTTCTCGGGCGAAGACGAAACCTCCACCAGCGCCTGGCACGAGGGCATCAACTTCGCCGCCGCCCAGCGCTGTCCGCTGATCGTGGTCGTTCAGGCCGGAACCGAAGCTTCGATCGGCGTGCACACGCGGGCGCGCGATTTCGTGCAGAAGGCGGCAGGGTACGGGGTCGCGAGTGCATCGGTGGAGAGCGGCGACGTGCTGGCCGTCCATCGGGCCGTGCTGGCGGCGGCCAAGCGGGCGCGATCCGGGGAGGGCGCCACCTTGGTCGAAGCCCGGGGCTGTCCGGTCTCGCGACGCGCTCACCGCGCGGCCCGGGAAGACCGGGAGCGTCACCTCCGCGAGGATCCGTCCGACCCCGTGGCCCGCTTCCGGGCGCGGCTCGTCGAGGGGCGCATCGCCCGGGCTTCCGACCTCGATGAAGTGGAGCGCGGGGCGCGAGCGGAAGTCCAGGCGGCGTGCGAGCGGGCGCTGGGGGAGTCGCCTCCCGCCGAGGAACGCGCGCTCGGAGACGTCTACCACGGCGACCCGGGCGCTCCCCCGTGGTATCGCCTCGAACCCCCGGAACGCGGGCTCGCGCTGGCGTCCACAACGTGACCGGGGCGGGGCAGTGACCGGCAACTCCAGGCCGGAGCATCTCGGCAAGACCCTGCGCGGGGAACCGGTGACGCTGCTCGAAGCCATCAGCGAAGCCCTCTTCGAGGAAATGGAGCGGGACTCGTCCGTCTTTCTCATGGGCGAGGACATCGGGGTCTACGGGGGCGCGTTCAAGGTGACGCGCGGCTTCCTCGACCATTTCGGCGCCGAACGGGTCATCGACACCCCGATCTCGGAGGCCGGCTTCACCGGGGCCGCCGCGGGGGCGGCCCACATGGGGCTTCGCCCGGTGGTGGAGATGCAGTTCATGGACTTCATCTCTCCCGCCTACGACGTCATCACCAACTACCTCGCCACCTCCCGCTACCGGGGCAGCGGGAGCGTGCCGGTGGTGGTGCGCGGCCCCGTCGGCGGCGGGAACCGGGGTGGCCCCTTCCACTCCCAGAACGTCGAGATGGCCTTCTTCCACACACCCGGGCT
>JAAXGM010000072.1 GCA_012267435.1 Gemmatimonadota bacterium | reverse complement strand
TAGGTGCCGTGGTCGACGTCGAGGGCGGTGCCCTGGGCGCCCTCGAGGAGAACGCGCTTGCCGGCCGCCAGCGCGCGCGCGATCTCGTCGCCCACGTCGGTGGCCACGGCGGGGAGACGGTGGGACAGCGCGAGCGATTCCTCGACGGTTCCGGCCGAATCCGGATCCGCGCCCAGTTGCCGCAGCCGTTCCCGCGCCCACTCGATCCCCCGCCCCACCCTGTCCGCCCCGCGCGCGCGGTCGAGCAGGTCGGCGATCCGCACCCCCCGCCGCCCCGTCTTCGCCTCGTACGCGGGACCGATCCCGCGCCCCGTCGTGCCGATCTTGAGGCGCGCGGCCGCCTCGGCTGCGACGTCCAGCGCCTTGTGGTACGGGAACACGACGTGCGCACGCGTGCTGATCCCGATGCGGCCGGCGGCGTCCACCCCCCGCGAGGCCAGCCCGTCCAGCTCGCCGAAGAACTGGTCCACGTCGAGCACGACTCCGTTGCCGAGCAGGCATCGCTTCTCGGGATGAAGTACGCCGGACGGCACCTGGTGCAGCACGATGTGGTGTTCGCCCACGTGGACCGTGTGCCCCGCGTTGGCGCCGCCCTGGTAGCGCGCGATCACGTCCACGTCTCCCGCGAGCACATCGACCACCTTGCCCTTGCCCTCGTCGCCCCACTGGCAGCCGACGATGACCGTGCACGCACCTGATGGCGCCCGTGCGCCCATTCCTTCGCCCCTCACGCGCGTGCCAACGCCCCTTCCGCGAGGAGGCCCGCCCGCGCGAGGTGTTCCGCGACCTCGCCGCGCCGTCCTTCGGGGAGCGGCTTGAGGGGAGGTCTCGGCACGCCGCCGCGGTAGCCCAGGAGGTCGAGTCCGTACTTGACGCCGGCCACGCCCATGCCGCCGACTATGGCGTTGTGCAGCGCGCCGACCCGGTGCTGGATCCTGCCGGCCGCGGCCGTATCGCCCGCCTGGAAACGTGCGTGGATGCGGGCGGAGTCGACGGGGGCCAGGTTGGCCACGCCGAGGATGCCCCCGACCGCGCCGATCTCGAGTGCCGCGTAGAGGAGGGCGCCGCTGCCCACCAGCACCTGGAAGCCGTGCGCGGTCTGCGTGACCAACTCGCCTACCGTCTCGAGCTTTCCGCGCGAGTCCTTGATGCCGATGATGTTCTCGTGGACCGACAGCTCGGCGATCAGCCCCGCCGGGAAGTCGAGGGTGCTGAACCGGGTGGGCACCTGGTAGAGGATGACCGGAACCGGGGCGGCGTCGGCCACGGCGAGGTAGTGGTCGCGGACGACCGCGGGGGTCATGGCGCCCTTGTAGAAGGCGGGCGGCTGCACGAGCGCCGCGTGGAAGCCGCGGTCGGCGGCCATGTGGGTGAGGCGCAGGGTCGCGCGCAGGGACTCGGCCCCGGTTCCGGCCACCAGCACGGTGTCGTCGGAAACGGATCGGGCGACTACGTCCCAGCACCGGACGCGTTCGCGGTCGTCCAGCAGGACCGCTTCGCCGGTCGAACCGCCGATGACGAGACCGCGAATGCCGGTCGGCACCCACTTCTCGACGTTGCGCCTGAGGGCCACCAGGTCGACCTCGCCGGTGACGGGGTCGAAGGGGGTGGTGGTGGGGATCATCACTCCGCTGATGTCGATCTTGCTGTCTCCTTCGGGTCCGCGGGGGGCCGGGCCGGCCGCCGTTCGCGCGGCGGCGGACTGTAAAGTCTGCTGTAAAGTCAGGTCGGGGGAGCGAACGTCCCCATCTTCTCCCGGGCAAGGGCGAGCGTTTCGCCGGCCACGGCGCGGGCCCGCTCCCCCATTTCCATGACCCGTCCCTCCAGGTCGGTCTCGCGGCGGAGGATGTCGGCGCGGCGCTCCCGCATCTCGCCGGTCAGGGCCACCAGCGCATCCGCGGTGAGGCCCTTGAGATCAACGTAGCGCAAAGTACCGGCGAAGTAATCCTCGCGCATCCGGTCCGCGTCGGCCGGATGGCCGCAGGCGGCCAGGAGGGTGAGCAGGTTCTCGATACCGGGGCTGGCCTTGCGGTCGCCCGTGTCACCCGCGCCCGCTGCAGGTGCCGTTCCCGAATCGGTCACCGCCGAGCGAATCTTCCTGCGGATCGAATCCTCCTCCTCGAAGAGGCCGATGTAGTGCTTCGGACCGAGGCTCTTGCTCATCTTGCGGGTCGGGTCGGCGGTGGAGAGGACCTTGGTGATGGGCGTGTGCAGGGTCTCGGGCTCGGGGAAGAGGTGGCCGAAGCGGGTATTGAAGCGCCTGGCGATTCCGCGGCTCAGTTCGAGGTGCTGGGACTGGTCCTGCCCGACGGGCACGCAGTCGGCGCGGTAGGCCAGGATGTCGGCGGCCTGCAGGACGGGGTAGAAGAGGAGGCCGGCCGAAATGAAGGTGCCGTCGTCCTCGGTGAGTCCGCCCTTGAGGAGGCCGGATTTCTCCTTGAACTGGGTCATGCGCGAGAGGTCGCCCAACGAGGTGAGCGTCGCGAGCATCCAGCACAGTTCGGTCTGCTCGGGAACGGTCGACTGGATGTAGACGATCGTCCGGTCGGGATCGATGCCGGCCGCCAGCAGGCTGACGAACATTTCGGTGGACGCGCTGCGGAGTTCGGCCGCGTCGTAGGGCGCGGTCATGGCGTGCAGGTCCACTACGCAGTAGACGCAGTCGCACTCGTCCTGCAGCCGGACCCAGTTCTGCACGGCGCCGAAGTAGTTGCCGATGGTCATGACGGCGGTGGGCTGGATGCCGGAGTAGACGCGCTTGCGGGAGGGCATGGGGGGTGGGGATTGGGGGGTGGACGGTGGTGGTGTACGTGGAGGAGCCGTGAGGCGGGCAGGCGGGTGATTCGTGGAATGCTAAGTTAGCGGAGCGTGGCCGTGAGTTCGACCCTTCGGTGGGGAGCCTTACATTGCGAAGACCTGGAGCGAAGCGAACCGGCCCGGACGCGCCGGTGATCGACCGCCTGCTGGAAACCGCGACAGAGGCCGCGAACGCGGCAGCGCGGGCGCACCGCGAGGCGGCGACGCGGGGCGGGGGCCGGTGGATCGACGAGAAGACCGCGCACAGCGACTTCGTCTCCGACGTGGACATGGCCGCGCAGGAGGCCGCGGTGGCGGTGATCGCCGAGAGGCATCCGGGCGACAGGGTGCTGGCTGAGGAGGAGGGGGGTGGCCGGGAGGGGGCCCCGGACACCGATTGCCTCTGGCTAGTGGACCCGCTCGACGGGACCACCAACTTCCTGCACGG
>JAAXGM010000007.1 GCA_012267435.1 Gemmatimonadota bacterium | reverse complement strand
GACCTGGTGCGGGAGGCGGGCGCCGTCCGCGCGGGCGACCAGGAATGGTCGGTGACCATCCAGAACCGCGTCGCGCGCGCCGAGGAGATTCGGGGCACTGTGCTGCTCGAAAACCAGGGTGCCCTGGTGCGCGTCTCGGATGTGGCGGATGTGCGCGACAGCTATGAGGAACCCCGAAGCTACAACCGCATCGACGGCCGGCCCGCGGTCTCGTTCGTGGTGATGCGCGAGATCGGCGCCAACACCGTGAGCGCGGCGGACGCGGTGAAGGCGCGGCTGGCGCAGCTCGAACGCGCGGGACTCGCGGGGACGAGCATGATCCTCGACTACGACGAGAGCGAGGACATCAAGGAGCAGCTGACCGATCTCCGCTCGCGGGCCCTGGTCTCCGCATTCGTCATCTTCGCGGTCCTGCTGCTCTTCCTGCGCTCGTTCCGCTCGGCGGGGGTCGTCTTCATGACGATCGCGTTCTCGGTGCTGATCTCGCTCAACCTGATCTACTTCGGGGGCATGACCCTGAACCTGCTCACGCTCATGGGACTGGCGATGGGGTTCGGCCTGATCGTGGACAACGCCATCGTGGTTCTGGAGAGCGTGTTCCGCCGCTGGCAGGCGGGGCGCGACGCCGTGGATGCGGCAACCGAGGGCACCCGCCAGGTGGTGCTGCCCATCCTCACCTCCACCGCGACCACCCTGATCGTCTTCGTGCCCTTCGTGTACCTGCAGGGGGAGCTGCGGGTGTTCTACGTGCCGCTGGCGATCGTGGTGGCGCTGACGCTGGGGGCGTCGCTGCTGGTGGCGTTCACCTTCATTCCGGCGCTGGCCGCGCGCGTCCTGCCGCGGGTGCGGAGGGACGAAGGAGCGACCGATCGAGGCCCTGGCAGGCGGTCCGGTCCCGCCGGGGGCGTTCCCGAGTCCTCCGTCCCGGGCGACGCGCGCATCGCGGGCGCGCCGGCGGGGGACGGGCGCAAGACACCCCTCTACACCCGACTCTACTCGACCATCATCGCCTTCACCCTGCGCCGCGCCTGGCTGGCGGTCACGGTGGCGGTGCTGGCCTTCGGCGGTTCGTGGTATCTCTTCGAGAACCACGTCACGCGGGGGGTGCTCTGGGGCGGGGGAATGGGCTCGGACACCTACGTCTTCATCAACATCGAGCTGCCGCGGGGCTCGGACCTCGAGCGCACCGACAATCTCGTGCGCTCCTTCGAACAGCGGCTGTCGGCGATTCCGGAGGTGGAACGCTTCTCGTCGACCGTCACCGGCACCTACGGGCGGATCACCGTCACCTTCCCGGACTCCCTCGAGAACACCGGCGTCCCGATGGCGATCAAGGAACAGATGTTCAGCTACAGCCTCGGCTTCACCGGGGCCGAGGTGCGCGTCATCGGCGTCGGCCTGGGATTCTACGGCGGGGGGGGAGGCGCTTCGCCGAACTATGCCATGAAGGTGCTGGGGTACAACTACGAGAGGGTGCGCGAGATCGCCGAGGATCTGGGCGACCGGCTCGCGCGGGTGCCGAGGGTGCGCAGCATCGACACCAACTCCGCCGGACGGTTCGTCCGCGAGCGCGCGACCGAGTTCGTGGTCGAGATCGAGCGCGACCAGCTGGCGCGCCACGACATCTCGGTGCAGGAGCTGGTCATGCGCATGAACATGGCCGTCGCGGGCCAGACCAGCCTGGCGCAGCTCAAGATCGGCGGCGACGAGGTGCGCTACGAGGTGAAGCTGGAGGGATACCGCGACACCGACGTCCAAGAGCTTCTCGAGACCATCATCGGCACCTCCACCGGCACGGGCATCCGCCTTGGCGACGTGGTCTCGATCGCCCCCAAGGACGTGCTCGCCTGGATCCGCCGCGAGGACCAGCAGTACGAGCGCACCGTGGCGTACGAGTTCGCGGGCCCACGCCGGCTGGGCGACCAGTACTACGACGGAATCATCGAATCCACCGAGCTTCCGGTGGGCTACGTGATCGAGGAGGAACAGGGATTCCGGTGGAGCGAGGAGGACCGCAGGCAGATCTACGCGGTGCTGGCGGTGTCGATCCTTCTCATCTACATGGTGACCGCCGCGCTCTTCGAGTCGGTGCGCCTGCCGCTGTGCGTCCTGCTCACGGTGCCCATGGCGCTGATCGGCGTCTTCCTGATGTTCTTCTACACGGGCGCGTCGTTCACCCGGGAGGCGTACGTGGGGGTCATCATGATGGGCGGCATCGTGGTGAACAACGCGATCCTGCTGGTGGACAACATCAACCGCGTCCGGCGCGAGTCCGGGGACGATCTGCACGCCGCCATTCTCGCCGGCACCCTCGAGCGGGTGCGGCCGATCCTGATGACCACCGCCACCACGGTGCTGGGGCTGCTTCCGCTGGTGCTCTTCTCCGAGACCGCCGACTCCACCATCTGGAACGCCCTCGGCTACGCGCTCATCGGGGGGCTCTTGTCGTCCACGATCTTCGTGCTGGCCACGACCCCGGCCATCTACCTGCTCATCGAGGGCCGCGGCGCGCGAGCCGGGCGGATGGCCGCGCGGGCGCCTGCGGCCTGACCCGTGCGCGTTCGCTTCGCTCCGTCGCCGACGGGGTTTCTGCACGTCGGAGGCGCCCGCACCGCGCTCTTCAACTGGCTGCTTGCGCGCCGGAGCGGCGGGACCTTCGTGCTGCGCATCGAAGACACCGACCGCGCCCGCTCAAGCGAGGCGATGACCGATGCGATCCTGCGCGGGCTGGAGTGGCTCGGCATCGACTGGGACGAAGGACCCCTCTTCCAGAGCGACCGCGTGGGCGAGCACACGGCCGCCGGCCGCAGGCTGCTGGCCTGCGGGCATGCGTACCGCGACTTCTCCACCCCCGAGGAACTCGCGCGCGACCGCGCCAACATCGCCGCCCTGGCGGGCGAGGCGACCCGGGCGGCCCGGCGGCGGGCGGAGTCGCTGGCGTCCGGCGAAGCCGAAGAGCGGGCGGAGGCGGGCGAGCCCCACGCGGTGCGCTTCCTCGTCCCGGAGGGCTCGACCGAATGGGAGGACGCCGTCCACGGCCCCATGCGCTTCCGCAACCGGGACATCGACGACCTGGTCATCCTGCGCGCCGACGAGAGCCCAACCTACAACCTCGCGGCCGTCTGCGACGACGCCCACGCGCGAATCGACATGGTGCTCCGGGGCGACGACCACCTGTCCAACACGCCCAAGCAGATTCTGCTGGCGCGGGCCCTGGGCTTCCCGGTGCCGTGCTTCGGCCATGTTCCGCTCATCCTGGGGCGGGACGGCAGGCGCCTTTCGAAGCGCCACGGCGCCACCAATATCGCCGAGTATCGCCGCGACGTGCTGCCCGAGGCGATGTTCAACTTCCTGGCGCTGCTCGGCTGGTCTCCCGGCGACGACCGCGAAGTGATGGACCCCGGCGAGATCGTGCGGCGATTCTCACTCGGGCGCATCCTCCGCAAGGGCTCCGTGTTCGACGCCGACAAGCTCGCCTGGCTCAACGGCCGGCACCTGTCGCGCCTGGATCCCGCCCGGCTGGAGTCGCTCGTCAACGCGCGGCTGGGCGAGCTCCAGGGGGTGGAGGCGGTTCAGAACCGGCTTGACGGAAACGAAGGCCTGCTCGAGATGCTGCGGACGCGGGCGCGCAGCGTGGATGCGCTGACGCGCAGCGTGTTGCCGTATCTGCCAGGCGAGATCCGATACGAGCCTAGGGCCGTGCGCAAGCACTGGAAGCGGCCCACGCAGGTACGGCACTACTTGGAAGCGCTCCGTCGGACACTCGACGGCTGTGAATGGCAAACCGAGCCGCTCGAGCGCGCGCTTCGAGATCTCGCCGGGGAGCTCGGCGTGGGCGCGGGACGCCTGATCCATCCGCTGCGGGTGGCGCTCACCGGCCAGGCCGTGAGCCCCGGAATCTTCGACGTGCTGTACCACCTGGGCAGGGACCTCTCCCTCGACCGCATCGGGCGGGCGCTGGAGACGGTGTCCGAGGAGGAGCCGGATCCCGCGCTCGCCAGCCAGACCGCCGCCGCGCCGGGCGGCCGGTGAGGCCGGTGATGCGCGCAGGCGTGGCAGTCGGTCGAGGGGAGCGATCCTGCCCGGAGGCGCGCCGCGCGAGGAGGTCGCGCCGGGCGGCCGGCCATCGGACGGAAAATCGTGCGGGCTTGTCCTTCCCGGGAGGAGCGAGCGCGGCCGCAAGGGGTTTCCTCCTCGCCTTGGCGGCACTCACGGCCCTGACCGCCCTCGCGCCCGCGCCCGCTTGCGCGCAGAGAGCCAACCGGCGGGCCGTCGAGGTCATCTTCGACGTGCTCCGTCCGGGCGAGCGGCCCACTTTCTTCGCCGAACAGGTCGGGCGTCCTCCCGGGGCCACCGGCCGCGCCCTGCTGGACGACGAAAACCGGAGCGCGCTGGAGCGACTCGGCTACGTCGAGGTCGCCGCGGTCGAGGACGTGCTTCTCTGCCCCGACTTCCCTTCCCCGGAGGGTTGCCGCATCCGGGACGGGGGCGTGCTCCTCCAGCTCGTCATGCCCGAACCCATCGCCGATGGGCGGCTGTCGATGCGCGTGGTTCGTCTGATCGACGGGGCCGGTGCCAACGGCCTGATCCGGCGCGAGGTGTGGGACATCCTGATGGTGCCCGACGCCGAGATGGGGTGGCGGGCGGTGCGCACCCGGCTGGACGCCACCAACGACGGTCCCTGGGCACCGCCGCCGGGATTCCCACACGCCGCACCCTACACGGGACCGCCCGCACCCGGTGCTGGTTGACTCATAGGCTAATATGAGTAAGGTGGGGCTCCACCCCGTACCGGCGCCGCACGTAGTCGTCCACGATCTCCTTGAACTCGTCGGCCAGGCCCTCGCCCTTCAGCGTTCGGTAGTGGGCTCCGTCCACGTAGACCGGGGCCTTGGGTTCCTCGAAGGTGCCGGGCAGCGAGATACCTATATCGGCGTGCTTGGACTCTCCGGGACCGTTCACCACGCAGCCCATGACCGCGACGCGCATCTCCTCGACCCCGGGATGCATCGACTTCCAGACCGGCATCCGTGCGCGCAGATAGCCCTGGATGTCCTCCGCCAACTCCTGGAAGAAAACGCTGGTGGTGCGCCCGCATCCCGGACATGAGGTGACCTGGGGCTCGAAGTTGCGGATCTCGAGCGACTGCAGGATCTGCTTCGCGACCCGCACCTCCTCGGTCCGGTCCCCACCCGGACGGGGCGTCAGCGAGACGCGGATGGTGTCGCCGATCCCCTCGAGCAGAAGCGGGGCCAGCCCGGCGGCGCTGGCGACGATGCCCGGAATCCCCATCCCGGCCTCCGTCAGCCCCAAGTGGAGCGCGTGGTCGCTCAGGGGCGCCAGCTTGCGATAAACGGTCACCAAGTCCCGCACCTTCGAGACCTTCGCGCTGATCACGATGCGGTCGTGACCCAGCCCGACCTCCTCGGCGAGGACGGAGGAGCGCATTCCGCTCTCCACCATCGCATCCAGCACGACCTCCCCGGCATCGCGGGGCCGGACGCGCTCCGCGTTCTCGTCCATGAGCTCGGTCAGCAGCCGCCGGTCCAGCGAGCCCCAGTTGACGCCGATGCGCACCGGCTTGTCGTATTCGATGGCCAGCCGGATGATGCTGCTGAAATTCTCGTCGCGCCGCTTGGCGCCGACGTTGCCGGGGTTGATGCGGTACTTGGCCAGGGCGCGCGCGCACCCCGGATGCTCGGCGAGGAGGATGTGCCCGTTGTAGTGGAAGTCGCCCACGATGGGGACCTCCACGCCCTGGTCGCCGAGGCGCGCCACGATTTCGGGGACGGCGCGGGCGGCCGCGTGGTGGTTGACCGTGATGCGCACGAGTTCGCTCCCGGCGGCGGCCAAGGCGGCGACCTGCGCGGCGGTGGCCTCGGCGTCGGCGGTGTCCGTGTTCGTCATCGACTGGACGACGACCGGGTGGTCTCCTCCGACCATGACTCCACCGATATCCACGGCCGCCGAGGGCCGGCGCTTCACATGGCTCATCGCGCTTCCATCGCTTCAGGTCGTCACGTCAACTCGACAATGACGAATCTAGCAGTCTGTGGATGATTCCGCGCACGCCGAGACCGGGCGGCGGCAGTGCTCGCGACCGGTTGCGGCGGCCGGCCGGGGTGGGCGTGCGGGACGCGTTGGGTCGGCCAGCGGCACACGAAGTGTCGCGAATTCGAGAAAAGGCGACCGGAGGAACACCTTGCGTCCCGGAGGCTGAAGCCCGTAGGGTTTCTGCGTTTTGATTTCCGGCCGCAACGCACTCGGAACACGCACCTGGAAAGGGAGGGCCATGCCTACCGACGGGGACTACAGAACCTTCTTCGCGAGAACCATCATCGAGCCACCGCTGGACGCGACGCCTATCGGCGACTCGCCCGAACCATGGTGAGGGTGCTCCTGGTCGATGACCACACGGTGGTGCGCGTCGGTCTGAGGACACTCCTCACAGTCGACGAGCGCATGGAGATCGTGGGCGAAGCATCGTCGGGAGCGCAGGCGGTGGAAATGGCCGGAACCCTGGAACCGGACATCGTCGTCATGGATTTGGGGATGCCCGAGATGGACGGCATCGAGGCGACCCGGCGGATAACGGAACTCGGGCTCGGAGCGAAGATCCTGGTTCTGACGATCAACGGCGAGGACGAGTCCCTTGCTCCCGCCCTCGCCGCCGGCGCGGCGGGCTTCCTGAAGAAGGCGGATGTCCAGACCTCCCTCATCGGTGCCATGGAAGCCCTCACGCGCGGACACTCCTACCTACCCCGGCAGGGGGCTGCCCGCCTGGCTCAGCGGAAGACGCAGGGCAACCCGAATGGCGCGCCGGCCCTTGACGCGCTCTCGCCGCGCGAGCGTACCGCGATTAAGCGGTACGCGCGAGGCTTTTCGGTCAAGGAGACGGGGAGGGAGATGTCGCTGAGTCCCAAGACGGTGGAGGGCCATCTCACGCGCGTCAAGGCAAGGCTGGACTTGCGCAGGCGGCGCGACATCGTGCGCTTCGCCCTGAGGACGGGGCTCCTGCAGGCCGAGAGCGACCGCTAGCGCTAGCGCCTCCACCGCGCACGACCGC
>JAAXGM010000071.1:8544-9532 GCA_012267435.1 Gemmatimonadota bacterium | reverse complement strand
GTCCGGAATCTCCGGTACTGGCGGTTCACTTCGTTCGGGGAGAGGTTGCCGGCGGACAGGTGATCCACGATGTCGACGATGCGCTGCTCCCAGGCCCGCACGGTCGGCCACCGGGCGGCGATCGTCACCTGCAGGACGGGCCCTCCGGGTAGTTCGCGCACTTCGACCCGCCGGCTGATCAGCCCCGGAGCGGGAAGGCTGATGACCAACTGCTCCCCGATCACGTGAGCGAGGAACTCCATTGGCCAGCGCGGTGTCGCCCCGGCAAACGGGTAGGCGGCCTGGATCCAGTTGTTCGTGATGTCGTCGGCGACCGAGGTGCGGCCGCCCGTCTCCCACGCCCATCCCGGCGCGCGCGGCGGCAGAGGTGCGCCCTCCACCACCCAGGCTTGCTCCCCACGCCGCGCCATCGTCCGGTGCGCGCCGACGATGGAGACCGCTTCGGTGGGCTCGACCGCGCCCACCACGGCCAGTCGCGCCCGGTCCACCCGATAGATGCGCGCCCGTGTCGCCTCCAGCGCCTCGACCGTCATGCCGCTCACGCTGGACGGAGTTCCCATGGGAGGACGGGCGCGCTCCGCCCCGACAAGCATCCGCCGGGCCTCCAGTTCGAACGCGCGCACGGGCGCGTCACGCTGAAAGAATACCTGGCCCGACAGGTCGGCGCGCGTCTCCGCGGCCAGCGCGGGGTCGAGCGGGTCGGTGAGCAGCGTGCGCGTGAGGATGTGGTAGGCCGACGCCCAGTCTCCCGACGTGGTGAGCAGGGTGACCCAGGTGCGGTCGCCTTCCACTTCGATTGCCGTGACCGCGCCCGTTTCCGCGAGGCTGGCGCCGGCGGCCCGCTCGAGCACCATGCCCAGGAGCCAGGCGGTTCCTTCGGCCCCGGGCGGGTCGTCGCCGTATCCGCCGGTGAAGGAGAGGGTGACGGCGACGGCGGACGTCCACGGCCGCTCGCTCACCAACACCAGCTCCAGCGTGTCCGCGACCG
>JAAXGM010000071.1:5614-8532 GCA_012267435.1 Gemmatimonadota bacterium | reverse complement strand
CGGCGCCACCCCGCTCAACGCCCCCGGGGCCGCCGTGCGGCGCCGCCACCGCGGGAGCGGCGAGCGACAGGATCGCCCACAGCGCGGTCCAGGCGTGCGTCCCCTTCGGCCGCGTCGGAGGGCGCGATGTCGGCATCAGTTGGCCACCTCGGCGGTAATTGCCTCGGACGCGGCGATTTCGTCGAGGAAGGCGGTCATGGCCTCGAAATCGACCTCTTCCAGGCACCGCAGATAGTCCGCCGCCGCGTCGGCATCGCCCGTGGCGTCCAAGTGCCGACCGATGACCTCCGCCAGCCCGCCGGGCGAGCGCGCCTCCAGGATCAGCTCCGAGCGGAGCGCCGACCTCGCGTTGCGCACGCCGGTCGAGCTCAGAGCCGCCCGCAGGTCGCCGATGTAATCTCGAACGCGGGCGCGCATCGTCGTCGCGGTGCGGGAGAAGGCCGCCGCGGTCAACACCAGCCACGACCGTTCTCCCAGCTCCCACCGCTCGAGGTGGGGTTCGAACTCGCCGCCCAGCTCCCGCAGGCGGTCGTTCGCGATGCGCGCGAGCAGCGCGGAGCGCGGATCCCGCGCGTTTCCCGACGGATATGCCTCCCCGTACCAGACCCGGATCCGCTCGGGTCTGATGGCCGGGAACCTTCTTGTTGCCACCTCCTGGAGCCGACTCTCCGGCGCCGGTCCCGCCTCCCCCAGCTCTGCGAGAGCCGAGAACGCGGCCTCCAGCGGCAGGTCGGCAACCACGACCACCGAGAGGTTGCCACGCCGGTGCGATGCCCGCCAGAGCTCCACCAGCCGGGCCGGGTGCAGTGCCGCCAGCGACTCGAGGGTTCCCGTCACCGACGGAATCGGTGAAGCCATGCGCGAGCGCAACCGCAACCGCAGCGCGCCCCGGGCGGTTTCCCGCTCTTCCCGGTTCGTGCGTTCGAGACGCGTTCGAGCCGCGACGAAACCGGGTGATGCCGGGCGAGCCATCAACTCGCGCGCAACGCCGGCGAGTTGGTCGAAGTCCACGACCGCGCCGTTCAGGCGATAAACGAGTCCGAGCGAGGTGCGGTGCGCCAGGACTTCGATGCCCAGCGTCTCCCGGAGTCTCCGGACGCGTTCCAGCGCCATCAGCTGAATGAGGTAACCGGCTCCGGCGTCGGAACCGGACTCGGCGAAGGGCACCGTGATGCGGATCGCCGCCGCCGGGGAACCGGTGGCTTCGACGAAGGCGATGGCAGGGCCGTCAGGCGGGCGGAGAACCGTGTCCGGACGGAGCGACTCCGGGTCGGAGATGCCGCTCAGGAGCGCGACCCCGGCGAGGAATGCGGCCGTCACCTGCCTTGGGCCGGATCAGGGAATGACGTCGATTACGAACCGGTGCGGATCGACCGGTCGTCCGTTCTGGCGCACCTCATAATGGACATGCGGAGCCGTAGTGATCCCTGTGCTCCCCACCAGCGCGATGACTTCGCCGCGCTCCACTTCCTGACCCGTCCGCACCAGAATCTGGCTCGCGTGGCCGTACAGGGTCTCGTACCCGAAACCGTGCTCGACGAGCACGGTCAGACCGTACCCGTTCCGGCGGCCGGTGGAGGTCACCCTCCCTTTGGCCGTGGCCACGATGGGCGAGCCCGCGGGGGCCGAGATGTCCATGCCCTCGTGCGGGAGCGGAAGGTGGTGCACCGGATGCATGCGGGAGGAGGAGAAGCGGCTGGAGATGAAGCCGCGGGCCGGAAGGATGGAGGGAAGCGACTCCAGCCAGTCTCGATGCCGGCTCAGCGAATCCGCGGCCTCGGTAAGGCTGGTGCCGAGCAGCTGCACCCGCCGCTGGAGCGCCTTCAGATCGAAGGAGGTCGCGAAGGCGTCCTTGGAGTACAGCGAGTCGAGGCCCCACAGAGGGTGCGACCGGGGCGTGATGGTTCCGGGGCCGCCCACGCCCGCCTTGAGCACCTCGGCGTCGATGGACTCCAAGCCGGCCAGAGCGCGGGCCTGCGCGTTCTGTTCCGACAGGTCTTCGACCGCGCCCTCCAGGCTTGCCACCTGCTGTCGGATGCCGGCCAATTCCTCGACCATGGCCCGGTTCTTCGCGGCCAACTGGCGCGCCTGAATCCGGTGCGTGCCGCCGGAGAAGACGAAGAAAGCGGTCCCCAGGAGGACGACGATCACGCCGGCCCAGGAGAGGAGCAGCCCGGGCGAGACCTCGAACTGCCGGTGCCGCCCGCCGCCGGACGGCACCAACAGGATCGAACACTTGGTCTTCAGCTTGGCACCGAGTGACTTGCTTGGCATGCCTCGGGAGTGATAGAGGGCTCGAAGCGACAAACACAGCGGGGCTTCAACCTATCCGGGCGGCCCCAAGCCAGTCAAGCGGAGGGCAGACGTACCCGCGGGAAGAGGGGTTGGCCACGCGTCACGGCTCGTCTCGCCAGAGGGGCGTCGAGCGCCCGGTCCAAGGTGGGAACCCGCGCGAGCCCCAAAGTTCCCGCCAGAACGCCCATCTTCGCCGGCATGACCGGCTCCAGCAGTGCGGTGAGCACCGCCAGGCAACGCGCGAGCGAGACCAGCGTTTCGTCGAGGTCCGGCGCTCTCTCCGGATCCCTCGCCTGGGCCCACGGCTCCCGCTCCTCCACGTATCGGTTCGCGCGCCGCGCGAGTTCCATCGCCTCGGCCAGGGCGCGATGCAGACGAAGATCGTCCATGAAGCCCCGGTAGCGACGAAGCGTTTCCCGGGTCTCGGCCGCCAGTCCCCGCCCCGCGGCGTCCGGGAGGGCGCCGTCCCGATAGCGCGTGATCATCGAGGTCACCCGGCTGGCGAGGTTCCCGAGAACGTTGGACAACTCGTCGTAGCGGGTGAGGAAGCGCTCGGGCGTGTACGAGGCGTCGCTGCCGGTGGGCATCTCGCGCAGCAGGTACCAGCGCACCGCGTCGACCCC
>JAAXGM010000071.1:2548-5579 GCA_012267435.1 Gemmatimonadota bacterium | reverse complement strand
GGCCACCACGACTCGATGGGAGTGCCGAATCCCTGCTCGTCCGGGGCGGCCTCGGGGTCTATGGCGCCCGATGCGGTCACGTAGTTGATGAGCGCGTCCACCCACACGTAGCAGACGTGTTCGGGGTCGAAAGGCAGGGGAACGCCCCAGCTCACGCGGCTCCGGGGGCGCGAGATCGAGAGGTCCTCGAGCGGCTGCTGGAGGAACCCGAGCACTTCGTTGCGCCGCACGTCCGGAATGATCCAGTCGGGATTGGCCTCGATGTGGCGCACCAGCCGTTCCTGGAAGGCGCTCATGCGAAAGAAGTAGTTGACCTCCTCGATCTGACGTACGGGTCGGCGGCAGTCCGGACAGGTCTCGCCGGGCCCCAGATCCTTCTCCGTCCAGTAGCGCTCCTCGTGGATGCAGTACCATCCGAGGTAGCGGTCCTTGTAGATGTGTCCCCGATCCTGGAGCCGCCGCAGGAACGCGGTGACGACGGCGATGTGGTCCGCCTCGGTGGTGCGGATGAAGCGGTCGAAGGAAATGTCGAGCTCCCCCCACGCCTCGCGGAAGCGGCCCGCCATGCGGTCGCACAGCTTGATCGGGGTCAGGCCGCGCCGGGCCGCCTCCTCGGCGATCTTGGGGCCGTGTTCGTCGGTGCCGGTGAGGAATCTCGTTTCGGCGCCGGTCTGCCGGTGAAAACGGGCCAGCGCGTCGGTGAGAATCGTGGTGTAGGCGTGCCCGATGTGGGGCTCGCCGGACGCGTAGTAGATCGGCGTCGTGAGATAGCGGCGTCGGCTCATGTCCGGGTCAGTTGGAGCGTTTCCCCCGGGGAAGCCCGGACACCTCTTTCCTGAGTTCCTTCAGCGTCACCTTGCGGCGGGCTCCGTCGCTGGCCAGAAGGGTGACCGTCTCGCTCCAGATGTCCACGGCGACCACCTCTTGTCGCCCCAGCGAAGTGTTAACCGATCTTCCCTCGCGCGGGAACCGCCTGCGCGCCCGGACGTACGCGTCGTGCTCGTACTTCAGGCAGCACATGAGACGCCCGCAGCAACCGGAGATCTGCGACGGGTTGAGGGATAGGCGCTGGTCCTTTGCCAGCTGAAGGCTCACCGGACGCAGGGAGGGAAGCCATGTCGAGCAGCACAGTTCGCGCCCGCAGCGGCCGACTCCTCCGAGCATCGCGGCTTCGTCGCGCACGCCGATCTGACGCAGCTCGATGCGGGTGCGGAAGGTGCGGGCCAGATCACGGACCAGGGACCGGAAGTCGACCCGCCGCTCGGCCGTGAAGTAGATGATCAGCTTCTTGCGGTCGAACTGCCACTCCGCCTCGGTGACCTTCATCCTCAGCCTGTGGCCGGCCACCTTTTCGCGCGCCAGCGCGCGCACGCGCTCCTCGTCGGTGCGAAGCCGGCTCACGTGCCGGATCTCGTCGGCGAGAGCCTGCCGCAGGACCTTCCGGGACGGTTCCGGCGTGGCGCATCCGCCGGAGGCGCCGCACTTGCGTTCGGCGATGGCGCCCAGGGCGCTGACACGGCCGAGATCCCGGCCGCGCTCGGCCTCCACCATCACCCAGCTACCCGGCTGAAGCGCGCCGGGCTGGCAGGTGAAGTAGTCCTTGCGCGTTCCCTTGAACCGGACTTCCGCGAACTCTGGCATCTATTCTCGAACCCGGATGGGGTACGTTCTCAGCCACCGGCCATGCTTCCGGCGCTCTCCGTGTCGAGGCGCGGACCCGTGATTCCGGACTCTTCGATCGCCTTTCCGGCCCAGTCCCCGATCGCCTCGTACTTGCTCCAGCGCCGTGCCAGCAGTTCGTCGGTGTCGAGCGCGGTCAACTCGGCCAGCTGTCGCTTGAGGGCGTCGGAGACGCTCATCGAGGCGGCTTCCCAGTCGGAGTGGGCACCCCCGACCGGTTCCCCGATGATGTCGTCCGCCACGCCCAGCCTGAGCAGATCGCCCGAGGTCAGGCGCAGCGCCTCGGCTGCCTTCTCGCGGTGGTCCCGCGATCGCCAGAGGATGGCGGCGCACCCTTCCGGGGAGATAACCGAATACACGGCGTGTTCCAGCATGAGGATGCGGTCGGTCACCCCGATGCCGAGCGCGCCGCCGGACATGCCCTCCCCGATGACGATGGAGACGGTCGGGACGCGCAGCGCCGCCATCTCGCGCAGGTTGCGGGCGATGGCCTCCCCGATGCCGCGCTCCTCGGAGCCGAGTCCGGGGTAGGCTCCGGGGGTGTCGATGACGGTCACGACCGGACGCCCGAACTTCTCCGCCATCTTCATCAGGCGCAGCGCCTTGCGGTACCCTTCCGGATGGGGCATGCCGAAGTTGCGGCGCAGGTTCTCCTTCATGGCCCGGCCCTTCTGCTGGCCGATGACCATCAGGGACTGGCCGTCCAGGCACGCCCAGCCGGCCACGATGGCCTGGTCGTCCCGATAGCTTCGGTCGCCGTGGAGCTCGATCCAGTCGGTGAAGACGCGCTCCACATAGTCGAGCATGTACGGGCGGTTGGGATGACGGGCCACCTGCACGCGCTCCATGGGGGCGAGGTTGCGGTAGGTCTCCTCGGTCATGGCCGCAAGCCGGCTGCGAAGGACTTCGATTTCGCGCACCACGTCGATGCCCTTCTCGTCCGCCAGCGCGCGAAGGCCGTCGATCTGCCGCTGCAGTTCGGCGATGTCGCGCTCAAACCTGAGATGTGTGGTCCCGGCCAAGAGCCGTCTCCATTCATTTCATGTTGGCCTTCCGGTGGGTAAGGCGGAAACTGCCATGGTCGCGCATCGGGACCGCGAATACAAGTGTTTACGGGTGCGGCCCCGGTCCCGGCGCTTCAGCTGCCGCCCGTCCGCATGAGCAGATGGCCCTCCGGATCGAGGGTCGTTTTGGCAGGCGCGGCATCGAGCGGAATGCGGAACGTCTGTTCCCTCCCGGTGACCTCGATGCGGCTGCGTTCAGCGTCGTCGCCGACCTCGAACTCGATGTCCAGCGGCAGCCGGAAGGCGGGCCAGTCGGCCTGTTGCGTCTGGCGGATGGTGACCACCGC
>JAAXGM010000071.1:0-2440 GCA_012267435.1 Gemmatimonadota bacterium | reverse complement strand
ACCTCGTCTCCCAGCATGCCACGCAGCATGTGCAGCACCCATGCGCCCTTGGGATAGTTGTTGGCGTTCAGCAGGTTGAAGAGGTTGGTCTCCTCCCGGTCGACCACGGGGCGGTTGACATCGCTCGATGCGAGCACGCGCCGGCGGCTGTTCTCCATCCTCTCCCCGAAGTCCTCGGGTCCGTCGGCCTCCTCGAAGAAAAGCGCCCCGAAGTAGGTGGCGAAGCCCTCGGAGAGCCACAGGTCGTACCACTCCGACTCCGTGACGCTGTTGCCGAACCACTGGTGCGCGATTTCGTGGGAGACGGTACCCTCCATGTCGCGGCCTTGGGCGATGCCCTGCTCGCTGTAGAAGATGGCCGAGGAGTTCTCCATGCCGCCGAAGCGGGTGGCGCTCTGCACGTTGGCCAGCTTCTCGTAGGGATAGGGGCCGATGAGGTCGGTGAAGAAGTCGACCATCTGGGCCGCGCGCCCGAAGATGCGGGCGCCGTTGCCGGTGTCCCGGGGATAGACCCAGTAGCTGACGCGGGTGCAGCCGTCGCTGCGCGGGGAGACGGGAGAGGCGTCGCAGGCGGCCAGCCCCACCTGGCGGACGGCGAGGTCCGCGCCGCCGATGACCATCGTGTAGCTGGGGATGGGGACCGAGGTGGTCCAGCGCCAGGTGCGCCGACCCTCCGCGCCTCCCAGGGCGTCGTCGGGGGTGGGAGTGGGGGGCGCCGCGATGGTCCCATTCGCGATCACCTGCCAGCCGTCGGGCGCGTGGATGGTGTACTCCACGGTCGCCTTGTCGCTCGGGTGGTCGACCGACGGGAACCAGAAGCGCGCCCGGTTGGGCCAGTTGTCGGCGAAGGCCGCCGGGTCGCCGTGAACGTTGTCGCGCAGGATCAGGCCGTCGTCGGGGGTGCCGCCGTAGGCCACGACCACCTCCACCGAGCCGGTCGCGTTCGGGGGCGCGAAGACGCGCAGCTTGCCGTCGGCGTACTCGAACGGGGTGCGGACGCCGTCGACCTCGATGGCGTGAATGGCCAGCCCGACAAGGTCGAACTCCATCGGCGTCTCCGGGTCGGCGGGGGGCGCGACCAGAATGCGCGCGCGGGCGTCGAAGTCGCTTCGGTCCTCGTGGAGCGACAACTCCAGGTCGTAGTGGAGGACGTCGAAGGCACCCGTGTATTCGCCGGGAAGGGGGGCTCGCCCGGCCTCCGCGGGGTTCGGCTCGGGGATGCTCATCACGGCCCCGGGCGCGAGGGGAACGTCCGGGGCGAGCTCGGGGGCGGGGGTATCGGCGGCGGGCGGGGTGGCGGGCGCGCAGGCCGCGGCGCCTAGGACAGCCAGGGCGAAGAGCGCAATCGGTGAGCCGGCGAGCTGTCTGGAATACACGCGGATGTCCTCCTGGGCGGCGAGGAAACCGATGTCCGCCGCGCGATTTGCGGGCATGATCCGTAGCGGTCCAATATCACGGTGTCGTCGTCCGTCGCCAACCGCCACGCTTTCGGCCACCTGCCGCGCGGGTGCCCCGCGGCTTCGACGGATGCGTCCCTTTGCCCGGATATCCTCCTGAAGGATCCGCCGACATGATCCGTTCCCGCCGTTCCGCCAGTCGTCCGCAGAAGCTCACAACCGCGATGTTGCTCTCCCTGGCGACATTTGCGGGCCAGGTCGCCCTCCCGGCCCTCGCGACGCTCGCCCCGACCGCGGCTCGCGCGCAGGAGCTTCCCCGCGTCGCACCCGCCGAGGCCGGGTTCGCGCCCGGCCGCTTGGAGCGCGTCGGCGCGCTGCTTGACGAATACGTCGCCGACGGCCGCCTCCCGGGCGCGGTCGTTGCCGTCCTTCGCGACGGTGCCGTGGTCTATGAGCACGCCACCGGGTTCGCCGATCTGGAGGAGCGCGCGCCGCTGGCGGCGGACGCGATCTTCCGCATCGCCTCGCAGACCAAGGCCATCGTGAGCGTGGCCGTCATGATGCTGCAGGAGGACGGCGCGCTGCTGATCTCCGATCCGGTCGGTAGGTACCTGCCGGCGTTCGCGGAGACCACCGTGGCGGAACCGCTGGCGGACGGCGGTTACGACGTGGTGGCGGCGCGACGGCCGATCACCGTTCGCGACCTCCTCACCCACACGGCGGGGATCGGGTACGGCATGGCTGGGCCGGGAGCGGATCGCTGGCGGGAGGCGGAGATCACCGGGTGGTATTTCGCGCACCGCGATGAGCCCGCGCGCGCGACGGTCGACCGCATGGGATCGCTGCCCTTCCAGGCCCAGCCCGGGGAGCGCTTCGTCTACGGCTACAACACCGATATCCTGGGGGCGTTGGTCGAGGCCGTTTCGGGACGGACCCTCGAGGCCTTCCTGCACTCCCGCATCTTCGAGCCCTTGGACATGCGCGACACGCACTTCTACCTGCCGCCGGAGAAGCGGGACCGGCTTGCGACGGTCTACAACCAG
>JAAXGM010000070.1 GCA_012267435.1 Gemmatimonadota bacterium | reverse complement strand
GGAGGATCGGGCGGACCCGGTCAGGGAAACGGCCGCGCGAGCGCTTCCCCGAGGCGAATTTCCCTCCCGGCGGTCAGGCCGGGCATCCACTCATGGCTTCCGCGCTCGAGCAGCATGACCACGCATGAGCCCAGATGAAAGGCCATGATCTCATCCCCCCGCGAGATGGTGAGCGCGGGCTGGTAGGTCCGGCGGCGCTCGGACGGCGGACGACGGTTGGTTACCCACCCCTCCTCCCCACCCCACCCTGGGTCGAACGCGGTGGAGATGCGCCCGACGTTGTACGCCCCGACAGCCACCAGCGCGATCCGCCCGCCGCCGCCCATGATCGAGCAGACGACGCGTTCGTTGGTCGCGAGCAGATCCGGGATTTCGGCGACCGCGGCGGCGTTCACAGGAAAGAGCCCGCCCGGGACATATGACGCCGAGCGGAGCCGGCCCGCCACCGGAGCGTGGATGCGGTGGTAGTGCCTGGGCGCGAGGTAGATGGTCGCGTACAGCCCGCCGTGGAAGCAGCCGGCCTCTTCGCTGGCCAGCAGAGCGGCCGCGGAGTAGCGCCGTCCCTTCGCCTGCACGAGCCGCCCATCCTCCACGGTGCCAAGTCGGGTGAGCACGCCGTCCGCCGGCGACGTCACCAGCGAGGCGTCCGACGGCCACTGCCGGACGCCGGGCGCGAGCCGCCGCACGAAGAACGAGTTCAGGCTGCCGTACTCGGCGGGCGGCCGCTCGGCTTCGTCCATCCGCGCGCCCACCACCCGCGCGAAGCCACCGATCAGGGAGGGACGCAGCGGGCGGGGGATTTCCGCGTCCGCCAGCCGACCCAGGCCGCGGCTGGCGACCGCACGCGGAATCCGCGACAGGAGCGCGAGCAGGAGGCGCCCGCCCCACGAGGCTCGCGACCGTCCCGTCCGCGTTGAGTCCGCCATTCGCCCCTCGTCATCGGACGACGTTGATCATGTCGAAGATGGGAAGGTACATGGACACGATCATTCCCCCCACCACGATGCCCAGGAAGGTGACCATCGCCGGCTCGAACGCCGCCAACAGGGTCTCCACCGAGCGCCCGGTCTCATCGTCGTAGAAGTCGGCGATCTTCGCCAGCATCTCGTCCAGACCGCCGGTCTGCTCACCGACGTGGATCATCTGCAGCACCATGGGCGGGAAGACCCCGGATGCCCGGAGAGGCTCGGCGATGGTGTTCCCCGCCGCGATCGATGTCCGGGACTTCATGACGGCGTCGTGCACCACGCGGTTGCCCGTGCTCGCCGCGGTGATTTCCAGCGCCTCCAGAATAGCCACCCCGGAGGCCGCCAAGGTGCCCAGCGTGCGGGCGAATCGGACCATCGCCATCTTCAGGCACAGCTGGCCCAAGACCGGGGAAGCCAACACCGCGCGGTCCAGGGCCAACCGGCCCCGCGGGGTGGCGCGGACGCGCCCCAACCCGATCCACGCGGCGGCTGCGAGGAGGACGGGAAGCCACCAGTACGCCCGCAGGCTCTCGGAGAGACCGATGACCAACCTGGTCGGAAGCGGCAAAGGGAGATCGGACGCCGCGAAGAGCTCCTGAAAGGTCGGAATCACGAACTCCAGCAGGACCACCAAGGCACCCGCCGCCACCAGCAGCACCACCGCCGGGTAGATCAGGGCGCCTCGTACCTTGCGCGAGAGACGGTCCGTTCGTTCGAGCGAGTCGGCCAGGCGCGCCAGCACCGTATCCAGCACGCCGCCCGCCTCTCCCGCGGCGACCATGCTGACGAACAGTTGATTGAATACGGCCGGATGCTCGCCGAGCGCTCCCGCAAGCGTCCGGCCCGCCTCGATGTCGTAGCGCACCTCGCCCACCACCTCCGCCAGCCTCGGGTTGCCGGCCTGCTCCGCGAGCACACCCAGACTCGGGGCCAGGGGCAGGCCGGACTCGATCATGGTGGCGAACTGCCGCGCGAACACCGCGATGTCGCGCGACGGCACGCGGCCTCCGAACCGTGACCGGATCCGCCGCCACCCTGCCCGGGCGACCGGACGCCGGTGCGATCGAGAGACTCGGCGGGACATGGGCGCCTTGCTCCTATGCCGGGGAGGTTTCGTCCCTTGGCCGCTAGGAGGGCCGCGGGTCGCCGAGCGACCGGAGCAGCTCCGCGGGGTCGGGGGAACACCTCGTCGCGGCCTCCGTCGATACCTCCCGGCGCATGCGCAGCCGCCGCAGCGCGTCATTCATGGTCTGCATGCCGTGCTTCCTTCCGGCCTGCATCATCGAGGGAATCTGGTGGACCTTGCGGTCGCGGATGGCGGCGCGCACCGCCGGCGTGCAGATGAGGACCTCGCACGCCGGAACGCGCCCGCGCCCGCGCGCCCGCGGCAGCAGATTCTGGGTCACCACTCCCTCCAGCACCAGGGCCAGCTGGGCACGCACCTGCGCCTGCCGTCGCGACGCGAAGACGTCGATGATGCGGTGGACCGAGGCCGCGGCCGAATTGGTGTGCAGGGTCGCCAGTACGAGGTGCCCGGTTTCCGCGATGGTCAGCGCCGCCGAAATGGTTTCGGGATCCCGCATCTCGCCGATGAGGATGACATCCGGGTCCTGCCGGGTCGCGGACTTCAGAGCGGCCGCGAAGCTCATCGTGTCGGAGCCCACCTCGCGTTGGCTTACGACGCAGCCCCGGGACGGATGAACAAACTCCACCGGGTCTTCGATGGTGACGATGTGACCCTTTCGGGTTTCGTTGATCCGGTTGAGCATGGCGGCCAGCGTCGTCGACTTTCCGGAACCGGTGGGCCCGGTGACCAGCACCAAGCCGCGGGGACGCTCCACCAGGCGCCGCACCACGCCCGGTAGGCGCAGATCGTCGAGCCGGGGGATTTCGGTGGGGATTCTGCGCAATGCCATGGCCGGCTGTCCACGCTGGCGAAAGCAGCTGCAGCGGAAGCGCGCGAGGCCCGACAGATCGAACGCGAAGTCGAGCTCGCCCCCCGCCGCGAGCTGCTCCCTCCGAGCCTGGGTGAGCACT
Source organism: Gemmatimonadota bacterium (assembly GCA_012267435.1). Classification (GTDB taxonomy): domain Bacteria; phylum Gemmatimonadota; class Gemmatimonadetes; order Longimicrobiales; family Gaopeijiaceae; genus BD2-11. The sequence continues at coordinate 14,918 of JAAXGM010000070.1, read as the reverse complement.
GAATCCACCAGCTCCGCCGCCTCTCGTGGAGCAAACGCGACGCCTTGGCGCGCGTCGGCGAGCGCGCCGTCGATGCGAAGCCTGGGCGGGATTCCGACCGTGACGTGCAGATCGGACGCGTCCCTCTCCACCATTTCCTCCAGCAGCGCGCGCAGCGTGGGTGGAGGGAATCCGCGCCCATCGGCGACCGGGTCCGACGCGGGTTCCAGAGATGCCGCGGCCGTGTCGGTCATTGTCGCACGAAGAAGCGGTGGCGCATGGATTCGAACGTCGCCGGCCCGATCCCGCGCACCTCGATCAGGTCCTCCACCCGCCCAAAGCCACCCACTTCGCCGCGGCGCGCGATGATCCTCGCCGCAAGCGCCGGACCGATGCCCCGCACCTGCTCGAGCTCCTCGGCGGTGGCTCGATTGAGGTCGATGGCGCGCGCCACCAGGTGGTTCGCGGATGAAGCGGCGCTGCCAGCGGTCCGCGGCGTTGCCGTGACCGCACCGGGCGCGCGTCTTCCACCACTGCCCGGCCCCGGGAGCAGGTGCGGCTCGATCCGCTTGATCGTCGCCGGCCCGATTCCGCGCACCCGCGTGAGCGCCTCAACATCCCCGAAGGGACCCTCCGCCCTCCGTGATTCCACGATGGCGCGGGCCACCGCGGGCCCGATGCCGGGCAGCCGGTCAAGCTCCTCCTCGCTGGCCGTGTTCGGGTCCAGGCGCTCATTCGCGGCGAGCGGGACCGACCGCCGCTCCTGCTCGTCGACCATCTCCCGCGAATCCGCGGCCAACGCGTTCGCCGAAACGGTGTCGGCCTCGATGGCGAGAGGAGGCCGCACGGCTTCCAGTCCCGCCCGCGCGGCGCCCGCCAGAAAGAGGACGCCTGCCGTGACCGCCAAGGTGCGTGATTCGTCGCGTGTCATGCCTTGACGATCATTCGACCGCGGGGGCGAAGGAATGGCGGTATGGGACGTCCCGCCCTCCACCGCACGTCACCCGTTACAAGAGCGGATCGCCGAGGCGGCCTAGAGACCGGGCTCGGCCATCCTCAGGGAAGTCCCGCGAAAGCTCCCGCGTTGTACACGAACTGACCCCAGAAGCCGATCTGGAACTGGGTCGAACCCAGCCGCTGGCCGATGTTCGACTGACGGTTGGTGTAGCTGGCCTGAAAGCCGATCTGCAGCTCGGAAACAACGGTGTCCAGCGTGAGGTTGAAGGTGGCGTTGCTCTGGTCCACGAAGGGTACGCACTCGTCGTTGCCGGAGGTGACGCGACAGTCGCTCTGCCCGGCCCGATTGTAGCGCAGCGATGCCTGGATCGGCCGTTCCAGCCGAGCTCCCAGCTCTCCCGGAGGCGTGAAGCCACCGCTCATGGTGAAGACGTGGGTGTTGCGGCGGCGGCGGGTGTCGCCGGTGGGATCGGTGCCCTCGCCGCGGGTCATGGTGGTCCGGTAGCTGGCCGAGAAGCCGCCTCCCCAGCGCACCGACACGTCGAGCGGGATGGTTGCGTCCTCCTGCAGCCGCTGCTGCTGGGTCCCCGTGCCGAAGGAGAGTCGGCGGGTGTCGAGGCGGTATCCCGAGTTCACGGTGAGGCGCTCGACCACCGGTTGCATGAAGGACGGCAACGGAATCGAGGACGCCCTCAGGACGATGTTGGGCCAGCTGCGGGTATTCGCCGCCCGATCACTGCGCGTGTCGAAGGTGGCGATGTCGGTGATCGAATAGTCCACGTTCGCGGTGATGCCCGGAAGGAGCGCGACCCCCGAACTCATGGCCCAGCCGTTCCGGTCCACGAGGGTGGCCGCGGTGGCCCCGTCCACCACCCGGAACCCGTCGAGGTCGCTCAGTCCGAACTGATACCGGACATCCGGATCCAGCACCTCGCGGTTGAAGCGCGAGGTGATGCCGTCCTGCCAGTTGACCGTGAAGGGCGAGAGCGTGCCGGCGAGACGGCGCATCATCCCCTGGGGAGGAGCGTCGGACACGCCCGGCCTGAGGGGGGCGCCCCGGGCGAGCGTCCCCGGGTCGAAGGTGACGGAAGCGCTCGCGCTGCGCTGTCCGCCCACGTTGCGCTGCAGGTCGCGCAGCGTGTCCGCCTCCACCACCTGGCGCCGCACCAAGGTGGCGTTGCGGTCGGAACTGTAGGTGGTCGTCCAGGTTAGCGTCCACTGCAGCCAGTCGGCGGGCCGGGGTCCCCAGCGCATGTTGGTGCGCAGCCGGCGATTCGTCTCCCAGCCCAAATCGACGCCTCCCGGTGACCACCGCTCCCGCGCCAGCAGCGGCCTCACCACCGGATCCCGCACCGCGAGCTCCGGAGCCAGCAGATCGCGGGTCGAGGTGAAGTCGGTGGTCGCGGTCACGGACTGAAAAGGGCGGAAGATGATGCGCGCGTCCGTGTCCACGCCCCTCCGCGGAGACCGGGTGCGGGTCGCGCTCGAATCGCCGGGCAGGCGCAGGATCTGTTCGTAGCGAAGGGTCTGGTTGCGCTGGTTGGCGTAGGACGCCCCGAATCCGATCCGCTCCGGGCTCCAGCGCAGACGGCTCGCCAGCACCCGCTCCTCCAGCGACTCCGGGAGCAGAGCACGCACCACACCCCCGAGGAAGCCCGGGACGACCGGGAGGGTGCGCGGCTCCAGCGCCCGGTCGTAGCCCACCCGCGCATCCACCACCCGCGAATCCGATTCCGAGGTTGCGGTCGCCGACTGCGACGATGAATACCCGGCGCGCGCGCTCAGCCCGTCGAGGAAGATGGCGGCCAGTGGGTTGCCGGAGGGCGTCCGCTTGCGGAACGACAGACCGACGCGGGTCCGGTCGAAAGCGACCTTGCGCAGCCCTTCGAGCTGGTCCGCGCGGATATCGCTCCTCAGCAGGAAGGTGGGATCCTGGCCGGAGGTGGTATGCGACACGGTCAGCGGCAGCTCGATTCCCCAGGAGGCTGGGGTGAAGCGGCTCAGCCGCAGCGTCGAGTTCGCCGTCCACTGCTGGTCGCGCTGGTAGCTGGGATCGCCTTCCAACTGGCGGAACAGCGCGCCCCGGTCGGAGACCGAGATGCGCGTGGTCATGAAGTCGGACGCGTTCAGGTCCACGTTCAGGTGGCCGGCAAGCCCGCGGTCGGTGACGGCCCTGGAGAGACGGAAATCATTGATCCACACCTCGCCGTCGTCAGGGAAGTCGCCCTCGTTCCACACCCCCAGCGTGAGTTCGCGCACCTGTGACAGGTTGGGGGCGCGCGCCCGGTCCTGAAGCACCACCGCATAGGTCGAGTCGACGCTCCATACCACCAGCGCCGGCGCGCCCGCGAGCGGGGGGTCCTCGATCAGCCGCTGCTCCGCCTCGCTGCGCAGCTCGAGCCAGCGGTCGAAGTCCACCAGAATCTCCGGGAGCCAGTCCTCGGCGCGAATCCCGTCGGGATCCACCGCCGGTTCCAGCCGCGTCCGGTAGAGGTAGAAGTTGTCCTCGTCGCTCCCGACCTTGAGATAGAAATACGTGGGGCGGTCCATGCCCCAGTCGCCTCTGCGCGCCAGCGCCCAGATGCGCGCCTGCCTATAGGTGAGGAAGTTCCTGGGACGCTGGGGGAAGCGGTGATAGACCTCCGCCCTCTCCCCGGGAGGCAGTCCCCTGTAGGTGATGCCGAGCGCCTTCTCGCTGAACTCCACGCCCTGCGCCCCAAGAGCGCTTACGGGATCGTCGAGTTGCTCCACCACTCCGGGCGGCGGATGGTAGGCGGTGCCCACCTCCACCGCGCCCACCGGGCTGACCTCGATGGCGCCGCCGGTCCCGGGGTCATCGCCGGTCATTCCGGTGAGCACCCCCTCGCCCGCGCGCTTCACCCAGCGCGAGCCCACCAGGCGCATGCGCGCCAGCACGGCCGCGCCCTCGCCGTTGCCGGTGATCGTGAGACGCAGGTGCTTGACGGCGCGAAAATCCCCGTCGGCGAAGATCCCGCCCGGATTGATCGCCCGCGGCCCGCGTAGCGGAATCCGGTAGAGGCGGAAGCGGGTTCCGGTCTCGATGGTGTCGCGCACCAGGTAGGGGGAGGATCCGTCGAGCTCCACCAGGTAGCGCATGTAGCGCTCGTCGATGTCCAGATTGCCGTCCCCGTCCAGGTCTTCCGAGTCCGGACGTCCGTTGCCCCGCGTGCAGTTGACCCTGGGGTCGCCGATGCGGTAGACCACCGCCCGCGTCGCCAGGCACGCCTCGTTCCACAGCCCGAGCTGGTCGAGCTCGTCGTTCCAGATTTCGCCCCTGCGCGGGTCGGCTTCCTGGTCGAGCTCGCCCAGCCCCCAGCCGTTCCCGCCTTCGCGGGTCCCGCCGGTGAGCCCGTTCCGGTCCACGAACAGCGCATCCTCGCTCACCGTCCCCAGGTCGAAGACGAGGGTGAGTTCCTCGCCCCCCGCGATGTACAGATCGAGAAACTCGGTCCGGGTCAGGTCGAGGCCGGCGCTCGCGAGATTGGCGGTGATCGAGCGCCAGCGCCTGCGGTCGAACCGTCCCCCGGCGGCGCCGTCGCCGACCCCGAACGTGAGCAGCAGCCCGGGCTCGCGGAACTCGTTGCCCGCAAAGTTGATCTGCCGGTCGATGTCGTTGCGGGGGAGAAAGCCCTCGAAGACGCCCGTGCTGTCCCCGCTCGCCCCCTCGGTGATCCAGGTATGCTGCCACTGGAGGGAGGCGATGTCGCCCGCCCCGAGCTCCGGCGGAAGGGCCTCGAGCGCGCCGTCGCGGAACTGCGGCGCGCTTCCCAGCCGCCAGCCCGTGCTCAGGCTGGAGAGCGGCAGGTCGCTCGTGGAATCGAAGTCGTGCAGGTAGACGTCGCCCTGGATGTTCGGGCTCGGCAGGGAGAGCGCCATCTCCCCGTTCACGCTCAGCCGCGAGACTCCCGCGTGCGCCAGCCCCGGGATCCGGTCCAGCGCCCGGTCCAGCGCCGGCAGCTCCAAGTCCACGCGTCCGTTCAGGCCACCCAGCAGGATCGAAGCCGGCTCGACGCCCAGCTGAGGCCGGCGCAGGAGCCCCTTCTCCCGCTGGTACAGCCCCAGAAAGTTGAGTTCGCCCGCATCCCCGAGCGCGTAGCTGGCGTTCATGCCGAAGACCGATGTCGGAGCGATCTGAAAGAGCGCCTGCTGCTCCCAGGTGGCCCGCAGGTCCGCCTGCGGGTCGGTGGCGAAGAGGTTCTCGGCGTCGATCAGCGTCACCTGCCCCATGTCGTAGTCGATGAAGTAGTCGGTGCGCGCCTCGAGCGCGCGGTCGCCGAAGAAGAGCCGCTCGCTGCCGTCTCGGATGCCAAGCGCGCCCAGCGAAAAGGACGAGATAAGCCCCTCGCTCCGCACCCGGAAGGGAATGGTGAGCCAGTAGAGCCCCGCGTTCTCACGCTCGTAGGGATCGACCGCGTCGTAGATCTCGGGGTTGGCGTCCCCCGCCAGGATCTCGGAGGTTTCCTCGGCGGAGAGCCCGAGGGAGTATATCGGCGGAGGCTCGGCAAAGGGTCGGAGCGTCGGGAAGATGATGAAGGTGCCCGAAACCGCGGGCTGCTCCTCGAAGTCGTCGGCGGCGGGTTTGTAGACGAAGGCGCGGTCGATGACGTCGACGGGCGATTCCTCGTCGAGGCCGAGCAGCTTCAGATAGGTGATATCCTCCCCTGCGAGGCCGCGGGTGAAGGTCCTCCCCGCGCTCAGTTCGCCAACGGAGATGTCGAGCGACACCGACGGGATCTCCACGTCGTTGGAGCCCGACACCCGGTAGACCTGGTGCATCTCCAGGTCCCAGGTGGGCCGGCCCGGCTGGTGATTGGGCTCCGAGGCTCGCAGCAGCGAAAGGCGGGGACGTCCGCCCTCGTTGTGAATGCGCTCCGGGTTGTAGTCGCCGACGGTGTCGCCGGCCGCGGTGACGTAGGTGACCGCCAGCATCTCGTCGCGACGCAGCGGGCTGCGGAGCGCGATCCACAGGCCGCTCGGGTGGACGAAGTAGTCCACCCCCGCCTGCAGGTAGCGAAACCACCCGGATTCCGTCACCGTGTCGTCCCCGAGCGTGGCCGAGGCGTCGGCCTGGATGTAGCCCTCCACCTGCTGACGGGTGACGGGGTCGTTCTCGAAGCGGTAGAGCTGAATCGGTTCCGCCCCGGGAATGGCGGAGGAGGGCACCGTGCTCGGATCCGCCCCCAGGACGTCGATGTGCGGGTAGTCGAACAGGTTGCGCGGGTCGGCGAGGAAGAAGAACTGGCCGCGCACGTAGTCGGCGTTGTCGACAACGATGGTGTCCTCCTGAACGAAGGCGCGATCGGTGCCCGCGCCCGCCAGGCGGAACTCGCGCGAGGACAGGTCGCCCCGTTGTTGCGCGAACACGGTCTCGAAGTCCACCGGGCCCAGCTGGCCGGTGGCCCGCAGACCGAAGTTGCCGGCCGGAATGCCTTCGGTGAGGAAGCGCGAATCGGGCAGCCCGAAGGTCACGTCCCCGACCTCGATGCCTTGGAGAATCTCGTCCTCCACCCCCTGGTAGAAGACGTTGATGTTGTTGGTGGCCGAGAACTCGCGGGTCTGGTCGTAGTCGACGTTCACGACGATGCGCTCCGAAATGGTGCCACCCATCTGGACGCCGAACTGGAGCTCGGGCACGAGCCGGGGCAGGAGTCCCGGCTGGCATCCCAGCTGGACACCGGCGTCGCAGGGACGGAAGCGGGTCCAGTCGCCCCCGAACTCGCCGCGGCCCCGGATGCGCACGTCCAAGTCCCGGAACTCGATCGGCCCGGCCCCGGGGATGACGGCGGCCTCCGGCTCGGGAGGGAGTTCGGGGAGGAAGCCCACCGGGCCCGCTTCTGCCGTGTCCGCTTCCGGGGAGGGGCGCGTGATCCGGCCCGCGAGCGCCGCTCCCGGCCGAAGCGGGGACGACGCGGCGGGGCCCGGCGGGCCGAGCACGGCGGGCCGGAACCAAGGCGAGCCAGCGCCCGGCACGGGATCGAAGGCGACCGGCAAGAACAGTGGGACGCGCGCCAACCCGAGGGGCACCAGCACCGGCGGGGGAAGGGGCGCGGAGGCGAGCGGAGGCGGCGGTGGAAAGAGCCCCCGCCAGTCCACGGCGCCCGGACCGGGGGTGGCCTGGGGGGCGGCGGCGGCCGGGGTGGGGAGCACAAACCCCAGAAGCATCGCGGCCACCCGCCAACCCATCCCACCGGGACCACGGGCACGCCGCCGGTGTACGGTGCGAGTTGAGGGAGGCTCGCTCAACGCCCAACCCGCAACCGACTACGGATGAACATTCTCACGCGCTATCTGATCCGGGCGCACGTGGCGCCGTTCTTCTTCTCGCTCACCGTGCTCACCGGCCTCTTCTTTCTCAACCTGGTCGCCCTGCGGATGGGCGCGCTCATGGGCAAGGGACTGCCGTGGCAGGTCTATGCCGAGTTCATGCTTCTCTCGCTCCCCCACACGCTCGCGCTCACCATTCCCATGTCGGTGCTGGTTGCCGTGCTCTACGCCTTCTCGGAGCTGGCGGAAGCCAACGAGATCACCGCGATGTCCGCGGGCGGAGTGCGTCCCGCCAGGGTCCTGGTTCCCATGCTCGCCGCAGGCACGATCACGGCCGCCGTGGTCTTCCTGCTGCACGACCGCGTGCTCCCGGAGTCCAATCATCGTCTCAAGAACCTCATGATCGACGTCCAGGGAAAGAGCCCCACGTTCCGCCTGCGCGAGCAGGTGATCAACGAGATCCAGGCCGTGAACGGCGCCACCCGCTACTTCCTGCAGGCGCACAGCATCGACCCGCTTACCAACGAGCTCGAGGATGTCACCATCTTCGACGTTAGCGAATACGACCAATATCGCACCATCTATGCCGACCGGGGCACGATGGCGTTCGACGAGAGCGGCACCGATCTCTTTCTGACCCTCTTCGACGGCAATGCCTACGAGGTGAGCGACATGCGGCCGGCCGGCTTCCGGCAGCTGGCCTTCGCCCGGCAGATCATCCCCATGCGCGGTGTCGCGGACATCCTGGAGCGCAGCGACAGCGAGCAGCGGGGCGACCGGGAGATGTCGACGGCGATGCTGGCCGAGGAGGTGCGCAAGGCCCGCGAGGAGCTGGCCGAGGTGCGGCGCGCGAGCCTGGGGCGCTCCCGTGGCGCGCTGCGCGAAGCCCTGGGACTCGAGGCGGTGGAAGGCGAAGAGATCGACGACCTGCTGCCCCCCGGAGCACTGGAGAGCCAGCGCCGCATCATCGGCGACATGGGCCTGACCCCGCCGGACCAGCTTACGGAGGCGGTCACCGCCAACCTGCGCACCAACGCCGTGCGCGAGGAGGGACTGCTGCTCAATGTGAACCGCTACCGGGTGGAGTGGCACAAGAAGTGGGCGATCGCCACCGCCTGCTTCATCTTCGTGCTTGTGGGAGCCCCGCTCGCGATTCGCTTCCCCCGGGGCGGGCTCGGTACCGTGATCGTCCTCTCCGGCGCCATCTTCGCCATCTACTGGACGACCCTGATCGGAGGTGAGTCGCTCGCCGACCGGGGCCGCCTGGAGCCGAATGTGGCGATGTGGATCTCCAACGTCATCTTCCTGGCCGCCGGCGTGTGGCTGTCCTCGCGCATGGGACGCGCCGTCTCCGCGCCACGGGATTCGGGCCGGGGCGTCATCCGGCGGCTGCTGGTGAACCGGGCGAGGGGGAGCGCGGACGCATGAGGCTCCTCGACCGGCTGGTCGCCACCAGCTTCCTGCGCATATTCGTGGCCTTCGTGGCCGCCGTGCCGCTCCTCTTCGTGGTCGGCGACCTCACCGAGAACATCGACGAGTACCTCGACCGCGGGCTCCCGATGGTGGACGTCTTCCGGGCCTACGGCTTCCAGATGCTCCAGTTCGTGTTCTGGTCCTTCCCGATGGCGACGCTCATAGCGGCGGTCTTCACGATTCACGCCATGACCGTGCACCGGGAGATCGTGGCCGCCAAGGCGGGCGGCGTCTCCTTCCATCGCCTCGTGGTGCCGGCGCTGGCCCTGGGCGTCGCGCTCGCCGGGGTGTCGTTCTACGTCAGCGACATCGTGCCCCGCGCCAATCGCGCCGCCTTCGACATCCTCGAGGAACGCAACTTCAGCCGGGACTGGCGCATCAACTTCGTGTACCAGACCGAGGACGGACACAGCCTGTCGGTGCGGCGCCTGACCGTGATGGCCGGGGAGCTGCAGGATGTCGTGCTGGAACACCGCCCGGTTACCGCGGCGCCGGGCACGGGACCCTCCCTGCACGCGGTTGCGGACCGCGCGTACTTCAACGACGAGTCGGGCTGGACCTTCAGCGACGGCTACGTGCGGCGGCTCCTCCCGGATGCCCGCGAACGGACCTATCGCTTCGGCAGCATGAAGACGCGCGGGTTCTCGGAACGGCCCGATGAGCTGCTCGAGGCGTCCCGCTCCGGCAACCGCATGTCCGACGCCCAGAACGACCGCCTGGCCCAGATGACGCGCGCGGACATCGATCGGCAGGTTGGGATCATCGAGCGCAGCGGGGGTAGCGCCTCCGAGTACCTTGTCGAGCGCGAACAGCGGGGCGCGCTCGCCGTCGCCACATTCATCATGGCTCTCTTCGGACTGCCTCTGGGAACCTCGTCCCAGCGCGGCGGCGCGGCCTACGGCGCCGGGGTGTCGATCACCTCCATCACCCTGTACCTGATCCTGTTCCGGGTTCTGGGGGCGGCGGCGGGCGCGGGCGTCCTCCCGCCGACCATCGCCGCCTGGACCCCCAACGCCGTGTTCCTGGCGATGGGCGCGTTTCTGATGGTTCGCGTGCGAACGTAGCGGGCCGCGGAGGGAACTCCTCCCCGGCACTCGCGGACCGGTGGCGAACCAGCCCCGGAAGGGTCGGATCCCTCCCGGGGCTGTCGGATTTGCTTTCGGGCCGCAACGGATCCGGCCCGACTCAGCTGACGGGGCGCTCCTTGGGCAGGATCTTGACCGACCACAGCCCCGAGTTGATGTCGGCGAAGAAGACGTTGCCCTTCCACGGCATCACGCCCCAGGCGGCCGGCGCGTTGGGGATGTAGCCGAGCGGATCGTGCGCCTTGAAGACCGAGATCTCGCGTCCCTGGGTATACAGGTTCCCCATCAGGTCGCCGGAGATGTCCACCATGCGGAGGCCGCCCTCGTAATAGGCCTCGTAGAGGATGTCGTCCTCGACCCACATGTTGTGGGTGCCGAACTCGGACACCTCGTAACGGGCCACCATCTCGGGCGACTCCGGATCGGTGAAGTCCACGATCTGGATGTAGCCGGCGGTGGCGCGCGGATAGCCGCCCCTGCCCGTCTCGGGGTCGTACTGGATTCGGTGGTCGGGGCCGGTTCCCGCCCAGGCGAGCCCCTCGCGGCCGACGATCTCGTCGCCGGCGATGAGGTAGAACTTGCCGGTCGCCTCCTGCAGGTACGGGAACACCGCGTGCGTCTGCCCGGAGGGAAGCGGGATGTTGGTCACGAAGACCGGGTTTTCGGGGGAGCCGCCCCAGCGCCCGTTGCCCACGTCGACGACGACGATGCCGTTCTCCCACTCCGCCGAGTAGGCGATGCCGTCGTGCACCCAGACGTCGTGCACGCGGCTGTCCGGGTGGTCGTACTCCCCCGCGTAGCGCGGGTTGTAGATGTCGGCCATGTCCAGGATGACGTACTTGTCGCCCGCGGACAGGACGAAGAGGTGCTCGTTGGTGGCGAACATGTTGTGCACGCCTCCGGTCACGCCCTCGTCCCAGGTGGAGGCGATGGTGGGGTGGGCCGGGTTGGCCAAGTCGAGGATCACCACCCCGTTGCGCCGGTTGGAGGCGCCCTCGCGCGAGATGACGCCGTAGCGGCCGTCGGGGGATGCCTTGACGTCGTTGGTGGTGCGCGCGTCGACCATGATGGAGTCGGTCTTGACGATGTTGGCGGGATCGGTGACGTCCCACACGAAGGTGACCCCGTTGCCCATCTTGGAGCCCGTGAGGGCGTAGTCCCGCCCGTCGACCCCCTCCCAGATCCACAGGTCGGTGGTGAAGACGCGCGATTCGCGTCCCTGTCCGACGATCTCGAGCTCCTGCACCGCGGCCCGCCGGCTGACCCGCACCGAAGCGCGCGCGGACAGGTGGCCGGAGGTCGCCATCACGGTATAGAGCCCCGGCCAGTCGGCCACGAAGCGGCCGTCGTCGACCTGCCCCGGCCCCGCCGGCGCGACGATGCTGTCGTCGGGCATGTAGGCGAGCGACCAGGTGACCGGCGCGCGCGGGACCTCGCCGCCGGCGTCGTCCAGCACGCTGGCCGTGAACCGCACCACGTCGCCGGTGAGCAGGTCGCCGCCACCGCCGGTGAGCCGGAGGGACGTGGCCGGGAAGGCTTCGACGGTGTGCTCCGCCTCCCCCCTCACCCCCTCCACCGTGGCGGTCACGGTGACCGGGCCGGGGCGGTGGGCGCTGACGTTTCCGAAAGCGTCGACCGAGGCCACCTCGGCGTCGGAGACCGACCAGGCCACCTCGGCGGTCGGGCGCGCCGACCCGTCCGCGTGGCGGGCCGCCGCCGCGTGGCGCACCGTCGTGCCGGCGTACAGCAGGCCGCCGTCCGCGTCCACCTCCACGACCGCCACCTCCGGCCAGTCCACCACCACCGGAATGGTGAGCTGGGCCACCGGCGCTCCGCTGGCGGGCATCACCACCATGGCGCGCACGTCGTACTGGCCGGCCTCGAAGGCCTCGATGTTCCCGTCGCGGATGCGCAGCGCCCTCCGCGGCGCGCTCACGCGGATGGGAATGTCCACCGCCGCGCCCGCGGCGTCGTAGGCGGTCACCACCAGTGGCACGACATCACCCACCCTGAGCGAAAGTTCGGCGGGCTCGGCCTCCAGCCGCGTGACGACGGTGGGATCGGGTTCCGGAGTCTGGGCGGTCAACTCCACCGCCGACGGGAGCGCGGGCGCCGTCAGGACGATGGCTACCGGGAGAATGAGCCTGAAAGAACGCATGGGACCTCCTTGCTGCGGGCACGACATCCTTCAGCCTTCACAATAGCGAGGGCGGGCGAGTCGTCGAAAGACGGGTGGCCGACCCGGGGATCTCGCTCCGGCGACGAACGCCCGGCCTGGCCACTTCCGCCAGCGTTCAAGGCGGGCAGCCCGCCATGGCGTGGCTTGAGGACGCGGGTCTGGCCGCAGGGCCACGCTCACCCGATGATCGGACGCCCTTCGGCTAACGATTGGACGCTGTGCCAGCAACGATTGGTCGCTGGCCCATATAACGATCAGACGCTATTTCCATAACAATTGGACGCTGCTAGATTCCACCCATGCGAAGCCACCCGCGGCGACCGGCAGGGAGACCTCCGGGACAGCGCGCCACACCAGTCAGCGGCTACACCGCCATGTTTCCACGCTACACCGCGCGTCTCGTCGGGGAGGCACTCGCCGACACGCCGGCGGTCTTCCTTCTCGGTGCCCGACAGGTGGGAAAGACCACCTTGGTCAGGGAGCTTATCGACGAGAGCTGGGAATACATCACCTTCGACGATTCGGCTCAGGTCGAGGCGGCGCGCGCCGACCCGGTGGGCTTCATACGCAATCTCCCCCCGAAGAGGATCGCGCTCGATGAGGTGCAGCGCGTTCCCGAAGCGCTGCTGGCCATCAAGCAGGCAATCGACGAACGGCGAACCGCCGGCCGATTCCTGTTGACGGGTTCAGCCAACGCGCTCGTGCTACCCATCGTCTCCGACGCGCTGGTCGGAAGAATGGAGGCGGTTCGCCTGGCCACCCTGTCCGAATGCGAGATCGCCGGACGGGAGCCCTCCTTCCTTCGAAAGCTCCTGCGAGGTGAGGCACCGGTGGCCCGGGAACTCAGGGTCCGGGACCATCTGGCGAACCGCATCGTCACCGGCTGCTTTCCGGAGCCGCTGTCGCGAGGCAGCGAGCGACGCATCCAGGCGTGGTGCCGACAGTACGTGAACACGCTGGTGCAAAGGGATCTGGACGATCTGGCACGGATCGAGCACTTGGAAGCGATGCCCAGGCTGCTGCAGCTGGTTGCCGTCCTTTCCGGACAACTGGTCAACCTCACCGAACTCGGAGGACGGCTTGGCCTGAATCGGCTGACGGCCGGAAGGTACTTCGCCCTTCTGGAGCAGCTCTTCCTGGTTGAGCGCCTGCCTGCTTGGCATTCGAACGAGTTCAAGCGGCTGGTCAAGACGCCCAAGATGCACGCCGTCGACACCGGCATGATATGCGCGCTGCGGGGGATGACACGGCGCAGGCTTCTCGCGCGTCCGGCGGACCTCGGCGCGTTGCTGGAGTCCTTCGTCTACAACGAACTCCGGAAGCAGGCACCCTGGCTGGACGCCCCCGTCACTTTCCACCACTATCGCGACAAGGACAAGGTCGAGGTGGACATCGTGGTCGAGAGCGCATCCGGCGGCTGCGTCGCCGTGGAGGTCAAGGCCGGCGCGACGCTTACGGCGAGGGACTTCCTCGGCCTGAAACGCTTCCGGCGAGTTGCGGGGAAGCGATTCCGCATGGGTGTCCTGCTCTACGACGGAGATCACACCACGGCGTTCGGTGATAGGCTGTTCGCCGTGCCGACGGGCGCGCTGTGGGGTTGATGGGGTCGGAAATGTCAGATAAACATTACATTACTGTAAGGTCTACATCACACCAACACCCATGACCCCACCCACCCCCGACCTCACCCCCACCGAAGCCAGCGTGCTCGCGGCCATCGACATGGACGAGCTGCTCGACACGGCCTCGCGGCTGGTGGCGATTCCCACCGACCAGGGCCGCGAGACGCCCGCCCAGGAACGGATGGCGGAGTGGATGGCCCGGGCAGGCATGAACGTGGATGTCTGGGAGATCGACTTCGAGGAACTGGCCGCCCACCCCCGCTTCAGCATCGAGATCGAGCGCGGGCGGTCGCTGGGGGTGGTGGGTTCGCTCGGGCGCGTGGACGGCCCCGGCCGCTCGCTCATCCTCAATGGGCACATCGACGTCGTTCCCGCGGGCGACGTGTCCAGGTGGACGGTCCCTCCCTGGCGGGGCACCATCCGCGACGGCAACCTGGTGGGCCGCGGCGCGCTGGACATGAAGGGGGCGCTCTGCTGTGGGCTCTACGCGGCTCGAGCGATCGCGGACGCCGGAGTGGAACTGCACGGGCGGCTTCTGCTCCAGAGCGTGATCGCCGAGGAGGACGGGGGCGCGGGCACCCTGGCCGCCATCCAGCGCGGCCACACCGCCGATGGCGCGGTGGTCATCGAACCCACCCGCCTGTCCCTCGCGCCCGCGCAGGGAGGTGCCCTCAACTTCCGCATCCACGTGAGGGGACGTTCCGCACACGGCGCCCTCCGCACCGAGGGCGTCAGCGCCATCGACGGCTTCATCCCCATCTACCGGGCGCTGCAGGCGCTCGAGGCGCGACGCAACTCAGGGGTCCGTGATGCGCTCTTCGCCCACTACGAGGTGCCCTTCCCCCTCTGCGTGGGCACCGTGCGCTCGGGAGAGTGGGCTTCCAACGTGCCGGAGAGTCTCTGCTTCGAGGGCCGTTACGGCGTAGCCGTGGGGGAGGAACCCGCCGAGGCGCGGGCGATGTTCGAGGAGGCGGTCGCCGCCGCGGCCCGTTCGGACCCCTGGCTGGAGCGCCACCCCCCGGAGGTGGAATGGTGGGGCGGACAATTCCATCCGGCCGCCACGGACCCGTCCGACCCCATTGTGCGCACGGTCGCGGACGCCTTCCGGGACGTCGAGGGGCGCGAGCCGCGCATCGAGGGAATGCCCTACGGGGCGGACATGCAGCTGCTGGTGAATGTGGGGCGCACCCCCACGGTGATGTTCGGCCCGGGCGACGTGCGCAACGCCCATCGTCCCGACGAATGGGTGCCCATCGCGGAACTGGAGACGGTGACGCGAACCCTCGCCCTGACGGCGCTGCGTTTCTGCGGGCACGGGGGCTGACCGCTCGGCGATGG
>JAAXGM010000069.1 GCA_012267435.1 Gemmatimonadota bacterium | reverse complement strand
CGACATCGACGCCGGCGAGTACCTCCCCCTGGACACCAAGAGCGCCAACTTCGACAACATCGCCGACGTGCAGATGCTCTCGCCGACGCTGCTCGAGGCGTACCTCAACGCCGCCAGCGAGATCAGCCGGCTGGCGATCGGAGACCGCGAAGCCTCGCCGCGGGAGGTGGCCTACAAGGTCGAGAAGCGCGCGTCGCAGCTCGTCCACGTGGAGGGCACGCCCTACGGTTCGCGTGGCGGCATCGCCATCAACCACACCTTCCCGGCGGACGGGGAGTACGTGTTCTGGATGCAGTTCCACGGCGTGGGCGGACGGGCCGCCGGCGAGAAGATCGAGATCTCCTTCGACGGCGAGCGGGTGGCCCTCCTGGACGTGAACCTGCGCGGCGGGACGGAGAACGAGCAGCAGGGCCGGGAGATGGTCACCGACCCCATCTTCGTGCGCGCCGGTCCCCGCAGCGTTTCCGCCTCGTTCGTCAGGACCTTCGAGGGGCCGGTGGAGGAGGTGCGCGCGCCGCTCGGCCGCGCCGTCAACAGCGGCTGGCCCGACTTGGCGCTCACCACGGTGCCACACCTGCGCGAGTTCGCGGTGCGGGGTCCCAACAGCGTTACGGGCGTATCGGAGACGCCGAGCCGGCAGAAGATCTTCAGCTGCCGCCCGACCTCTCCGGAGGAGGCGCCCACATGCGCCCGCGGCATTTTCTCGCGCCTGGCCACGGAGGCCTACCGGCGACCCGCCACCGAGAGCGACATCGCGGACCTGATGGCCTTCTACGAGATCGGGGCCGAGGAAGGAGGTTTCGAACGCGGCATTCGCTTCGCGCTTCAGGCACTGCTGGCCAGCCCCCACTTCGTCTTCCGCTTCGAGGAACCGCCCTCGGGCACCCGGTCCGGCGAGCAATACGACCTCGATGGCGCCGCGGTCGCCTCGCGGCTGTCGTTCTTCCTCTGGGGATCTCCCCCGGACGAGGAACTGATGGAGGCGGCGCGGCGCGGGAGGCTGGACGACGAGGATGAACTCGAGCGACAGGTCCGCCGGATGCTGGCCGATCCGCGCTCCGAGGCCCTCTCGACCCGTTTCGCGTCACAGTGGCTGCGGTTGCAGGACTTGGACAAGGTGTCGCCGGACATCTACACCTTCCCCTATTTCGACCTGACGCTGTCGGACGCGATGAGGCGCGAGACCGAACTCTTCTTCCAGAATCTCGTCCAGGAAGACCGCAGCCTGCTCGAAATCCTCACCGCGGACTACACTTTCGTGAACGAGCGGCTCGCCGCCCATTACGGCATCCCCGGCGTCGCGGGCAACGGCTTCCGCCGCGTCGCGTACCCGGACGAGCGCCGCAGCGGGCTCCTCGGGCAGGGCAGCATCCTCATGCTGACCTCGATGGCCAACCGCACGTCGCCCGTGCTGCGCGGCAAGTGGGTCATGGAAGTGCTTCTGGACTCCCCGCCTCCGCCTCCGCCTCCCGACGTCCCCGCGCTGGAAGCCACCGAAGGCACGGAGGAGGGCCGGGTCCTCACCACGCGCGAGCGCATGGAGAAGCACCGGGCCAGCCCGGTGTGCCAGGCCTGTCACCAGTTCATGGATCCCATCGGCCTCGCGCTGGACAACTTCGACGTGACCGGGGAGTGGCGGGTGCGCGAGTACGGGATGCCGCTCGACACCCGTGGCACCTTCTACGACGGAACCACCGTGGCGAGCCCGGGCGACCTGCGCGACGTGCTCCTCAAGCGCCCCATCCCGATCGTGCGCGCCTTTGCCAAGAACCTGATGGCGTACGGGCTCGGGCGCCGCGTGACGCACTACGACCAGCCTGCGATCCGCGAGATCACGCGCGAGGCGGAGGTCAACGACTACCGGATGTCGTCGTTCATACTGGGCGTGGTCCAGAGCGACGCATTCTCCATGAAGCGTACGGATGCGCTCCTCACGGAGGAGACGTCATCCAACTGAAGAAGGGCAGAACGTCCTGGGAGGCGAATCGATGAACTTCCTCACCGGCAAACACATCCACCGGCGCACCTT
>JAAXGM010000068.1:8216-10667 GCA_012267435.1 Gemmatimonadota bacterium | reverse complement strand
AGGTCGGCGCTGCCCACCAGCGTCAGCTCGAAGCTGGGCGCGAAGGGGCTTCCGTCCATCTTCACCCGCAGCGCCTGCTCTCCGTCGGGCTCGTCGCCCATGAAGGAGAGCACCATCTCGCGGGCTTTGTCCGTGAAGGTCAACATCGTATTCGGCATCCTTGCGTGCAGGGCCTTGCGGCACCGTGTTCCCCCGAGTGAGAGTGACCGCGCATCCGGCGAGACTCGCACGGCTTCGACGGGTCCCGGCATCCTGCGGCCAACTCCGAAATATGGCCCGGCCTCCGGTGGAAGCAACAGTCCCGTCGGTTGCTGGGCCGCCGCGCCTTGCCGATATTCCGGCCCAAACTCGCCATCGGCTTTCCGGCGGACCGCCCGGTGACCTCCGAGCGAGCGTTTCTCGCACAGCATGATACGAAAAGGTGCAAACTGTTATGCCTCAACTGGATAGCATGGACAAGCTCGTCTCGCTGACCAAGCGTCGCGGGTACGTCTTCCAGTCTTCCGAGATCTACGGCGGCACTGGATCGGTGTGGGACTACGGCCCGCTGGGCATTGAGCTCAAGCGCAACATCAAGGAGGCTTGGTGGAGCGCGATGGTGCACCAGCGCGACGACGTCGAGGGGATCGAGGCGGCCATCCTCATGCATCCGCGCGTGTGGGAGGCGTCGGGGCATGTGGACGGCTTCACCGATCCGCTGGTCGAGTGCAAGGTGTGCAAGAAGCGCTTCCGCGCCGACGAGCTGGAGGGCGCCTCCTGTGGCCGGAAGCCGAGCAAGGCGCCGGGCGCGTTCAAGGCCTGCGAGCTCGGCGAGCCCAGGCTGTTCAACCTCATGTTCAAGACCTTCATGGGCCCGGTGGAGGAGGCCGCGGCCACCGTCTTCCTGCGTCCCGAGACGGCGCAGGGCTCGTACGTCAACTTCCTCAACGTGCAGACCACCGCCCGCCAGAAGGTTCCCTTCGGCGTGGCCCAGATCGGCAAGGCGTTCCGAAACGAGATCACGCCCGGCAACTTCATCTTCCGCACGCGCGAGTTCGAGCAGGCCGAGATGCAGTTCTTCGTCACCCCGGGGACCGACGAGAAGTGGTTCGAGCACTGGCGCGAGGCGCGCATGGTCTTCCACCGGGAGACGCTGGGGATCCGGGCGGAGTCGCTCCGCTTCAGCGAGCACGGCCCCGACGAGCTGGCCCACTACGCGAAGCGGGCGGTGGACATCCAGTATCTGTTCCCCATCGGATGGAAGGAGCTGGAGGGCATCCACAACCGCACCGACTTCGACCTGGGGCGGCACCAGCGGTACTCGGGCAAGAAGATGCGCTACGTGGAGCCTGGCGGCGGGGGCCGCTACATCCCCTACGTCGTCGAGACCGCCGCCGGCGTCGACCGCATGCTGCTGATGGTGCTTTCGGATGCGTATTACGAGCAGGACGTGGGGCGTGATCGGCGCACCGTCCTGGGCATCCACCCGCGCCTGGCGCCGGTCAAGGCGGCGATCTTTCCGCTGGTGCGCAAGGACGGCCTGCCCGAGACCGCGACCCGGCTGCACGACGCCTTCAGGGCCGCGGCGGTCCCCAGCTTCTACGACGCGGCCGGCTCCATCGGACGACGCTATCGCCGCCAGGACGAAGCGGGCACCCCCTGGTGCATCACCGTGGACGGCCGGACCAACGAGGACGGGACGGTCACCGTGCGCGACCGCGACACCCTGGAGCAGGTGCGCGTGAACGCGGACGGCGTGATAGACTACCTGCGGGAACGGCTCGCCCGCTGAAGCGCCGGCCTTCCCACGTGGAGGGAAGCGGGCGACCAGCCAATACGGGAGAACGCGGGATGGCATCCAGGTCGGAGGTATTCAGCTCGCGCTGGGGCATGCTGCTGGCGATGCTGGGGATGGCGGTGGGCACCGGAAACATCTGGCGCTTCCCGCGCATCGCGGCCTCCAACGGGGGCGGCAACTTCCTGGTGGCCTGGGTGTGCTTCCTGCTCCTCTGGTCGGTGCCCCTCCTCATCCTCGAGTTCGGGATGGGCAAGGCCGTGCGCAGGGGGCCGGTGGGCGCGTTCGCCACCACGCTGGGGCCGAAGTTCGGCTGGATGGGCGCCTGGGTCGCCTGGGTCGCGACCGCGATCACGTTCTACTACAGCGTGGTCATGGGCTGGACGCTGCGCTTTCTGTGGGCCTCCATCACGCGCGAGATTCCCACCGAAGTGCCCGACGCCTTCTGGAACTCCTTCGCCGCCTCGCCCTCCGCCATGATCACGCACGCCATCGCCCTGGGCATGGGCGTGTTCGTGGTATCCATGGGGGTGAAGGGCATCGAGACCGCCGCCCGCTTCCTGATCCCCAGCCTCATCATCCTGGTGGTCGTGCTCGCCATCCGGGCCGTCACGCTCCCGGGCGCCTCCGCCGGCCTCGCGTTCCTCTTCACCCCGAACTTCAGCGAGCTGGCCGAC
>JAAXGM010000068.1:0-8202 GCA_012267435.1 Gemmatimonadota bacterium | reverse complement strand
TGGGGTCTGGTGCTCACGTACGCCATCTACATGCGAAAACGGGAAGACACCGCGCTCAACGCCTTCGTCATCGGATTCGGCAACAACTCGATGTCGCTGCTGGCCGGCATCATGGTGCTGTGCACGGTCTTCTCGGTGATGCCGGACGCGACCAGCCAGATCGTCGGGGCGGGGAACGAGGGCATCACCTTCATCTGGGTGCCGCAGCTCTTCGCGCGCATGCCCGGAGGCCAGTTCTTCATGATCCTCTTCTTCATGGCCCTGGTCTTCGCGGCATGGACGAGCCTGGTGGCCATGATCGAGCTTGCCAGCCGGGTCCTGCGCGACGCGGGGATCGAGCGCAGGCGCGCGGTGGGCATCGTCGGCATCACGGCGCTTGTGTGCGGAATCCCGAGCGCGCTCAACATGGACTTCTTCCACAACCAGGACTGGGTCTGGGGCGTGGGGCTCATGCTCTCGGGCTTCTTCTTCGCCTTCGCCGTGCTGCGCCACGGCGTGACGGAGTGGCGCCGCAAGTTCATCAACACGGGTGATTCCGACATCCACATCGGAGCTTGGTGGGACTGGGCGATCCGGCTCGTGATCGTCGAGGCCGTGGTGCTCATGGCGTGGTTCCTGTGGAGCGCCCGGGGCGCGAGCTTCGCGGAGACCTGGACGCTGTTCAGTCCGTACAACGTCGGGAGCGTGGTCATCCAGGCGGCGGTCGTGATTCTCATCCTGTGGATGCTCAACAAGAGGATCACACGGGCGGCCCTGGGAGGGAGCGGCGGTTCGGCCGGTTGACGTCGGGCAGGCCGATGATTGTCCCGGCACGGAAAGGGAATGAAGTTTCGCGAGTTCGAAAGGGCCGCGCGGCGCGCCTATCGCGGGATCCCGGAGGAGTACACGAGCGGCCTGGACGGGCTCTCGGTCCGCCAGGAGGCGCTCCCGCATCCGGTCTTCCCGGACGTCTATACGCTGGGCATGTGCTCGACGGAGTCGTATCCGTCGGACTGGCAGGGGCCCGAGACGACGCGCTCGGTGGTCGCCCTCTACTACGGCTCCTTTCGCGAACTGTCCCGGCTCGATCCCCGCTTCGACTGGGAGGGCGAGCTGTGGGAGACGCTCACCCACGAGGTTCGCCACCACCTCGAGTCGCTCGCGGATCAGGATGAACTCGGAGGCGTCGACTACGCCATGGAGGAGTCGTTCAAGCGGAGCGAGGGGCTCGATTTCGATCCCTGCTACTATCAGTCCGGAGATGAGGTCGCCCCCGGGGTCTTCCGCGTCGAGACCCATTTCTTCATCGAGCAGGAGTGGACCGCGGAGCGGCTCGCGCGGGCTGGCGAGGTACGCTTCGACTGGCGCGGCGAGGGTTTTCGCATTGATGCGCCCGAGCGCCTGGGGGACGCCCACTTCATCTGGATCGACGGCGTCGAGGCCGGGCCGGGCGAACTCCAACTGGTGCTGGTGCGCAGGCGGAAGTGGTGGGAGGCGTTCCTGAAGCGGCCGGCGGAGGAGCTCTGGGAGTCGGAGGAGGTCGCGCGCCGGGTGGAGGGTGCCGATGTCGCGCGGGGCACGGGTCGGACGGCGAGAGTTGAAGGTGCCCGCGGGCGGAGCGCGAACCCGACGCGGGCGGAGCTCGGCGGGCCCGGTGATTCGCGATGAGGATTCACGACCGCTACGCCCGCGTCACTCCGTACGAGATGGCCATGCCGGGCCGCGCCTTCGCGGAGGAGCGCTTCGAGCTGATCCGGGAGGAGGCGGGTCGGCGGGGCGTGGATATCTGGGACCCGGGCGCCTTCAGCATGCTCGAACAGTCCCGCCGCGCGATCGCCGACATCCGCATCGAGGACGAGAATCCGGTCCTGTTCGTGCAATACGGCGTCATCCTGTTCCATGCCTTCCATTTCTGGAGCGCCGGGGAACACCTCTATCTTCTCGGCAACGAGGCTGCCCGCCAGGTAACGCGCGCCGGTCCGCCCTCCGGGCCGGCGGACTGGCCCTTCGCGGCTCCCTCCAGAGCCGGCTACGTGCAGCTGCCTCGCTACCTGTTCTGGGCGCGCCCCGAGGCCCGCGGCCCCGCCGAGGCGCTCGACGGCTTCTTCTGGGTGCTGACCCCCGCTCACCGCCTGCACCTAATGGTGGCGAGCGGGATGCGGTCGGACCGTCCCGGGCTGGGGGTCATGCCCGTCCCGGAGATCCCCGGAGAGGAGGCGAGCCAGTGGGCTGCCGCGACCGTGCGCGAGCGGGGCGACGACTTCGCGAGTACCTTGCCGGGCGGCGAGGACCTGTGCTCGATCGAGACGCTCGGGGAGGTGGTGAAGCTGGCGGGGCGCCTCTTCCGGCAGCTGGAGCAGGGGTTGCTGCGCGCCGGTGCGCCCATGAAGGGTGGTGAAGCCGGATCCGGCTCGTCGGAGGGGGTCGCCGAGTCGGGCTCGTCCAGTCGCGCGCCCCTCGCGAGCACCTTGCCCTGGCGGCCGATCACGACCGCGGAGGAGCCATGAGAGAGTCGGTGAAGGCCAGGAAGGAGCGGGCCGCGCGCATCTACGACCTGCTCGTCGAGTGCTACCCGGACGCCCACTGCGCCCTCCACCACCGCAATCCCTACGAGCTGGCGGTCGCGACCATCCTCTCCGCGCAGTGCACCGACGAGCGGGTGAACAAGGTGACGCCCGCCCTTTTCGAGCGCTATCCGGAGGCGCTGGACCTGGCCGGCGCGCGCCGGAGCGAACTGGAGGAGCTCATCCACTCCACCGGCTTCTTCCGCAACAAGGCGAAGAACCTGATCGGCATGGCGGCGGCAGTTGCCGAAAAGCACGGAAACGAGCTGCCGCGCACCATGCAGGATCTGGTGGCGCTGCCGGGCATCGGCCGCAAGACCGCCAACGTCATCCTCGGCAATGCCTTCGGGATCGACGAAGGGGTGGTCGTGGACACGCACGTGAAGCGCCTCGCGAACCGGATGAGCTTCACCCGCCACCCGGATCCCGTGCGCATCGAGCGCGACCTCGTGAAGCTCTTCCCGCGCGAGCGCTGGACACTGCTGGCCCATCTCCTGATCTTCCACGGGCGCCAGGTGTGCGCGGCCCGAAAGCCCCGCTGCGAGGTGTGCGCGCTGTCGCGCCTGTGCCCTTCGTCGAGCGTGTGAAACCACCAACCAAGGACGACGCCCGATGCCCAGCCGCCAGGACGCGCTGGCCCTGCTGCACGAATGGGTCGACAACGAGGGGCTCAGGAAGCACATGTACGCGGTCGAGGCCGCCGTGCGCTTCTACGCCCGCAAGTACGGAGCCGATGAGGAGACCTGGGGCCTGGCCGGACTCCTTCACGACCTGGACTGGGAGAAGCACCCGGACGAGCACCCCCACCGCGGGGTCGCGCGCCTGCGCGAGGACGGCTACCCGGAGGAGGTCGTCCACGCCGTGCTGGCGCACGGGTACCCGGACCTCACGGACGTCCCGCCGGAGACCGATCTCGACAAGGTCCTGTGCGCCTGCGACGAGCTCAGCGGGCTGGTCTACGCGTGCTGCCTGGTGCGTCCCAACGGCATCGACGACCTGAAGCCCAAGTCGGTGGCCAAGAAGCTCAAGGACAAGTCCTTCGCCGCCGGGGTGCACCGCGGGGAGGTGGCGCGCGGGGTGGAACTCATCGGGATTCCGCGGCCCGAGCACATCCAGAACGTCATCGACGGCATGAGGACGGTCGCGGACGTGCTGGAGGTGCGGGGAGAGGACCTGGCCGCGCGGAGAGCCGGTCGCCGGGCCAACTGATTCTCGCCGGGTTGCCTCCGGCTGGGCGCGCGGTCAGTTTACGGAGACTCGATCTCACCCCTACCCTCTCGCTGGAGCCCACTCTTTGACGACGGCTACCTGGGTCACGATGATCGTGATCGGCGCGTTCGTTTGGGGCGGCTTCGCCTTGGTGCTCTCCAAGGCCGTGCGCACGGAATCGGAGAAGTCAGAAGCCGAACGTGCCTAAGCGGACCGACCTCGAAAACATCCTCATCCTGGGATCCGGGCCGATCGTCATCGGCCAGGCCTGCGAATTCGATTACTCCGGGACGCAGGCGGTCCGCGCTCTGCGGGAAGAGGGCTACCGGGTCGTGCTGGTCAACTCCAATCCGGCGACCATCATGACCGATCCGGAGCTGGCCGACCGCACCTACATCGAGCCCCTCACCGTCGAGTGGGTCGAGCGGGTCATCGAGCGCGAACGCCCCGACGCACTGCTGCCCACCATGGGCGGGCAGACCGCCATCAACATCGCGATGGAGCTGGAACGGGCGGGCGTGCTCGAGCGCCACGGGGTCGAGCTGATCGGCGCCAACGCCCGCTCCATCTCCATGTGCGAGGACCGCGAGGAGTTCACCCTGGCCATGCGCCGCATCGGGCTGGAGGTGCCCGCGGGCGGGGTGGCGGGCTCCATGGAGCAGGCGCGCGCGCTGGTGGCCGGGACCGGCTATCCGGCGATCATCCGCCCCAGCTTCACCTTGGGCGGCACGGGGGGCGGCATCGCCTACAACGCCGAGGAGTTCGAGGACCTGGCGCGCCGGGGGCTGGACGCCTCGCCCATCACCCAGATCCTCATCGACCGCAGCGTGATCGGGTGGAAGGAGTACGAGCTGGAGGTGGTGCGCGACGCCTCCGACAACGTGATCGTGGTGTGCTCGATCGAGAACTTCGACCCGATGGGCATCCACACCGGCGACTCGATCACGGTCGCGCCCGCCCAGACCCTCGCCGATGTCGAATACCAGACGATGCGCGACGCGGCCATCGCCGTCATCCGCGAAATCGGCGTCGAAGCCGGGGGCTGCAACATTCAGTTCGCGGTGAATCCCGAGGATGGCGAGCTGCTCGTGGTGGAGATGAATCCGCGGGTGTCGCGCTCCTCGGCGCTCGCCTCCAAGGCGACCGGTTTCCCCATCGCGCGCGTGGGCGCCAAGCTCGCGGCGGGCTTTCTGCTCTCGGAGCTTCCCAACGACATCACCCGCACCACCCCCGCCTCCTTCGAGCCGGTGCTCGACTACGTGGTGACCAAGTTTCCCCGCTTCGCCTTCGAGAAGTTTCCCGAGACGGACGGCGTGCTCGGGGTGCAGATGCAGGCCGTGGGGGAAACCATGGCCATCGGGCGCACCTTCCGGGCGTCGTGGCAGAAGGGACTGCGGGGGCTCGAGGTCGGACGCGCCGGATGGACCGTCGGCAAGTCCCTCGCCGACGACGGGCTGGAGAGCGACGACCGCGCGAGCCTGCTGGCGGCGCTGCGCATCCCCACGGCCGAGCGTCCGTTCCAGCTGAGGCGCGCGCTGGAGGCGGTGCTGCGGGACGGGAGAAGGAGCTCGGATGAGGGCGCGCAGGGAGATTCCGGGCCGGGCTCGCGCTCGGGACGCGGCGGAGGAACCCGAGCCGAGCCGCCCCTGACCATCGGCGATGTCCATCGCGCCACCGGCATCGACCCCTGGTTCCTCGACCAACTGATGCAGGTCATCGAAGACGAGCAGGAATACGCGAGCGTCGCCGAGGTGACATCGGCCCATCTGCGCGCGATGAAGCGCGACGGCTTCTCGGACCGGCAGCTGGCCGCGCTTCGCGGCGAGACGGAGGCTCACGTGCGCGCGCGTCGGCACGCCCTGGGCATCCGGCCCACCTACAACGTGGTGGACACCTGCGCGGGCGAGTTCCCGGCCGCGACGCCGTACTACTATTCGTCGTACGAGGACGAGGACGAGTCCGACCCGACGGATCGCGACAAGATCCTGATCCTCGGGAGCGGCCCGAACCGCATCGGACAAGGCATCGAGTTCGACTACTGCTGTGTCCAGGCGGTGCTCGCGCTGCGCGAGGCCGGCTACGAGACCATCATGGTCAATTCCAACCCGGAAACCGTCTCCACCGACTTCGACGTCTCCGACAAGCTCTACTTCGAGCCGCTGACGCTGGAGGACGTGCTGGAGATCGTCGAGCGCGAGCGGCCGACCGGCGTCGTGGTGCAGCTGGGCGGCCAGACCCCGCTCTCGCTGGCGCAGGGGCTGGCCGAGGCGGGCGCCCCCATCCTGGGCACGCCGGTCGACGCCATCGACCGGGCCGAGGACCGCGAGCGCTTCGAGCGCCTGTGCCGCCGGATCGGCGCGGCGGTGCCGCCCAACGGGGTGGCCACCAGCGTCGAGGAGGCGGTGGAGGTAGGGCGCCGGGTGGGCTATCCGGTGCTGGTGAGGCCCAGCTACGTGCTGGGCGGGCGGGCGATGCACATCGTGTACGACGAGACCTCGCTGCGCAGCTACTTCGTGCGGGCGGTGGAGGCGGCGCCCGAGCACCCGGTCCTGATCGACCGCTTCCTCGAGGACGCCTTCGAGGCGGACGTGGACGCGCTTTCGGACGGCACCGACGTCGTGATCGGCGGCATCATGCAGCATATCGAGGAGGCAGGCATCCACTCCGGGGATTCCGCCTGCGTTCTTCCCCCCTATCTGCTGACCGGCGCGGAGCTCGAGGAGATGCGCGAGCTCACCCGCCGCTTCGCCATCGAACTGGGCGTGGTCGGCGTCATGAACGTGCAGTACGCCATCCGCGACGGGCGGGTCTACGTGCTGGAGGTGAACCCGCGGGCCTCGCGCACCGTGCCGTTCGTGGGGAAGGCCACCGGCGTCCCTTTGGCGCGTCTGGCCGCGCGTGTGATGGCGGGGGAGCGGCTCGCCGACCTGAACGTGCCCGGAGAGCCCGCGGTGCCCGGGGTCGCGGTGAAGGAGGCCGTGTTCCCCTTCAACCGCTTCGACGTCGATATCCTGCTCGGACCCGAGATGCGCTCGACCGGGGAGGTGATGGGCTTCGACGACTCCTTCGGGATGGCCTTCGCCAAGGCGCAGACCTCCGCCGGGAACCATCTGCCCGAGGGCGGGGGCACGGTGATCATCACCGTCAACGACTCCGACAAGCCAACCGTTACCCCGATCGCGCGCCGCTTCCACGACTTGGGATTCCGCATCTTGGCGACAGCGGGCACCTGCGCGTACCTGAACAGGCTGGGCGTGCCCGCGGAGCGCATCTTCAAGGTGAACGAAGGCCGCCCCGACATCGTGGACGCGATCGTGAGCGGCGGAGCCCAGCTGCTGGTGAACACCCCCCTGGGCAAGAAGTCGCAGTACGACGACTTCACGATGCGGCGGGCCGCCATCACCAACGGCGTTCCGTACCTCACCACGATGTCGGCGATGACGGCGGCATGCGACGCGGTGATCGCGCTCAGGTCGCGCCCGCCCGAAGTGAGGAGCCTGCAGGACCGCCTGGCGCTGTCCGGCAACGGTGCCGCGCCGCCGCCCGCCGTGCCCGCCGACTTGGTCGCGGCCGGTCAGGACGCGGCAGGCTGATGGCGGCCGGTCCGCCCACCGTCTTCTACCTCCCCCCCGACGCCCCCCTGCACGACACGGGGTGGGGCCACCCCGAGCACCAAGGCCGCCTGCGCGCCCTGGCGTCGACGGTGGGCCGGAGCCTCCTCACCCTCCACGGCCGGGTGGAACAGCGCGACGCGCGCCCGGCCACCGAGGAGGAGCTGCTCCGGGCGCACACCCGCGACCATGTGGAGCGCGTCCGGCGGGCGGTGGCGCGCTCGCGCGAGGAGGGGCTGGTGCGGCTGGACCCGGACACGGTGGTCTCGCCCGCCTCGTGGGGTGCGGCGACCGGGAGCGCGGGCGCGGTGGTCGCGGCGGCCGAGGCGGTCGCGGCCGGTTCGGCCCGGGCCGCCTTCGTGGCCAGCCGCCCGCCCGGCCATCACGCCACCGCCGACCGCGCCATGGGCTTCTGCCTGTTCAACCACGTGGCCGTCGCGGCCCGCCACCTGCGGGCCCGGGGCCTCGCCGAGCGGGTCCTGATCGTCGACTGGGACGTCCATCACGGCAACGGCACCCAGGACATCTTCTACGAAGACGGGACGGTCTTCTACCTTTCGCTGCACCAGTCTCCCCACTACCCGGGGACCGGCGCCCTCCACGAGCGGGGCAGCGGACCCGGCCTGGGCGCCACGCTCAACCTGCCCCTGCGCGCAGGCACGCCCCGGGCAACCTGGCTGGAGGTGTTCGACGATGCGCTGGCGAAGGTGGTGGACGGGTTCGCGCCCGACTTCGTCCTGATCTCGTCCGGCTTTGACGCCATGGCCGGCGATCCGCTGGGCGGGATGCTCCTCGAGCCCGAGGACTTCCACCGCATGACGCGGCGGGTCATGGATCTG
>JAAXGM010000067.1:13839-27032 GCA_012267435.1 Gemmatimonadota bacterium | reverse complement strand
TGGGGTACTGAGGCGCTGCGGGTCCCGCGCACACGGCGGGAAGGTGGGATAGGGTGCGAGTCCGTCGCCGCCTACGCCCTGCGCAGGCGTGCGAAGGGCAGGTACATGCCGACAACGATGACCAACAGAAGTCCCTCTAGGATCAGCAGGTACCACGGCCATTCCGGAAAGATGTCCATGAGCGACGCGGACTCCGGCTTCTCAACGAGGTACAGGTAGTTCGAACCCGCAAGCAGGTTGAAGACGAAGATGACCGCCGCGTAGACGTGGACGAGCGCGAGGGTCCACAGGGTCGAGCGAAGGTTGGGCGTGAACTTCTCCACGAGAATCACCCACAATCCGGCGACCACGATCGTGGTGTGGGAGAGCATCGTGGCCACAAAGCGCACGTGGGGAAGTCCGTAGGGACTGTCCGGCTGGAGGACTCCCTGAATCGCCCCGGCGATTCCCATATAGTACATGAGCGGGCGGGTCCATGGCTGGTCGGTCCACAGCCCGTAGATGCTCACCCACACCATGGCGCCGCACATGTGCAGGGGGAGGCGCTCCACAACCGCCCACTCCCCGTGGAATGCGTACCAGAAGTGTCCTTCCACGAAGGTGATCAGGAGAAGCGCGCTCATGCCCCGCTTGATTCGGCGCCGGGTTTCCTCGTTTCCCGACTGCCCGAGGCGGATGGTCACATGGCCGAGGGTGGCGAGCACGCCCAGGGAGAGCAGGTGCGCGGCGCCGAAGATCACGAACGGGTTTACGGGGTCGCCGGCGGAAAAGAAGGAATCCAGGACGCCTGCCTCCCCACGGTTCGTGCTCTTGCGGGTACCCGGGGAAGCCGGGCCGCACGCGGTCAGGTTAGTGCGGCGGGAGGGGTACGGGAAGAGGCTGAGATCGGGGCGATCTTCCCGCTAGCCGCCGGACTTCGGCACCTCCGTCTCCACCAGGATCACGCCGGAGGCGGAATTGGGATAGCGGGACGCCGAGGCCGGGCCCCGCAGGATGCGGATGCGCCTGACGGATGTGGCCGGGATTTGGTCCAGTGCCCGAATGGCCTGACCCGGTCCACCCGCATCGATTCTGATTCCGTCGAGGTAGATTGAGGGCTGGTCCGACGTATAGAGAGACTTGGCGCCGCGAAGCCTCACCCTGAGCCCGGCTCCCGACATCCCGTCCTCGCGGCTGACGCTGAGGCCGGGCATGCTGCGCAGAAGCAGATCGGCGGCGGTCTGGATGCCCCGATCACCGGCGTCGGATCCGGAGACCTCCGACTCCGAGTGACCGCGTCGATTGCCACGCGTCGGGTGATCGGTCGTGCCGACGATCTGATCCAGCATTGCGCCGATGCGATGCAGGCGGAACTGAACCAGAGTGGCCTCCAGCGGCGTGATATCGAGCGTTTCGACGAGGGAGATGAACGCGTCTTCCTCGATGCGGATGACCACGTCACCCGCCGGCACCTCCGTCAACTCGAAACGGCCCCCTTCGTCCGTTCGAGCACGCCGGCTGAAGTCGTGGAGCGCCACCAGCGCTCCTTCGACCGGTTCGAGATTCGCCTCGTCCACCACCACGCCGATCACCGAGCCGTGTTCCTGGGCTCCGGAACGCTCCGGAGCCAGGAACCAGCCCGCGATCAAAGCGAGAGCCGGCAGGGTCTGGATGATCGGACCCTGCCAACCCCACGCCGTCCTGCTGTCCGCACTCATTGTCGCCCTAGAGGATGAACCCGGGTTTGGTCGTTGGCCTTGAATTCGATGTAGATGGTACCCGCGAGTTGAGTATCGGAGCCCGTTACGGGGGCGGATTTCACCCCGATGTCACTGTCACCTCTCACCGGAGATCAGCAGGCGGAATTCCTCGGTGTCGCGCAACCCGTTGAACGCCGCGCTCGCTCGCGCTTCCGTCCTCCAGATGTCACGGATGCGAATCGCCGCCCGCAGCGAGTTGAGCGCGTCCCGGTCGCGGCCGGCCTCCGCGTACCACTCGGCCAGGGTGAAAAGATAGCTGTCGCGGTGCGGGTACATGGCGAGTGCCCGTTCCAGCGCCGCGATCGCATCTTCCGCGTGGCCTTCGGCCATCAGGGTCTCGGCTCGCTCGGCGTGCCGGGGCGCTAGGCTGATGTTCAGCAGACGCCGCAGCTCCCTGTAGGGATTCACGGCGTCGTCGACCCGGATGTCCACCCACTTGTCGGTCGTGCGCGTGCCATCGATGGGCTTGACCACGTAGATCCCTGCCGCCTGCATCCCCCGGGTGTCGCCGCCCGCCGCCTCGCCGGCCTCCAGTGCCGCCATCAGCTTCTCCGCCAGCTCGCCCTCCGTCTCTTCGTAGGCGCGCGCCATCTCGCTAATGACCTGGCGGCCCGCCAGCGTGTTGCCCTGCACCGAGTAGTTCGTGCCTAGGATGTGACCTGCGAACTGATTCGGGCGGGCAACGCGGTCGGCTCCGGTGTGGGCGGCGACTCGACCCCGGGTGTCGATCACCGCGACCTGCCGCACATCGCGCCCGGGGTCTTCGTCGGTGATGATGCGCACCACCTCCTCGGGTATCCCGCCCTCCCGCAGGAGCTCGATGGCGCGCGGCCCGTAGGACTGGTTGGCGGATGCCTGGGTGGCGATCGCGCCGATGCCCGCGACAGCGTAGGGCACGATCGCCCCTGCCCGGAAGGCCCGGGACTGGACTCCGACCCCGAGCTCCCGCGTCTCGGGGTCGAAGCCGATGATCGAGAAGGTGGAGACGTCTTCCTCGCCGAGCGGGTCTCGTGCCTCGGGGTCGCGGGCGCGCCCGGGATCGCCGCTCCCCACGAGCCGGAGGAACTCCGGATTCTCGTGGAGGCTCGCGAAGTTCTGGTCGCGCGGCAGCGTGCGCATGCGTCCGGGGTTAAGCTCCACCGCCCGGCGGAGCGACTCGAGCGCGTCTTCCGGCTGTTCCATGCGCGCCTGTGCGGCGGCCAGGGCCACCCAGGCGTTGTCGTTCTCCGGCGACCTGTCGCGCGCGGCGGCGGCGGTGCCGAGCGCCTCCTCCAGATCGTCCGCTGCCAGGCTCGCGTTGGCGTTACGCACCATCTGGCCGGACCTGAAGAGGTTCAGCACGCGCCGCAGCTCCTCCAGCGGCCGGGAGTGGTCGTCAACCCTGATGTCCACGACCCGGTCGCTGAATCCGCCGCTACCCGCGCGCGGGGCCACCACTAGGATGGCGCCCGACTGCTTGCCGCGCGCATCCCCCCCCGCGGCCTCCGCGGCGTCGAGCGCGTCCATCAGCCGCTCCGCCAGTGGACCGCCGGACGACTCGAAGGATGCCGCCATGGCGTCGACCACTTCGGAACCGACCAGGATATTGCCTTGGGCACAATAGTCCCGGCCGCACCGGTGACCCTTCCAGTCACTGGCACCGGTTCCGCTCCAAGCGGCGGTCCGGCCCTCCATGTCCAGGATCGCCACTTGACGCCGGTCGCGTCCCTCGTCGCTCGCCACCATCATGTCGAGCGCTTCCCGCGGGCTGTAGCCGCGCTCGATCAGGTCGATGCCGATCGCGCCGTACATGGGGTTGGCGGATGCCTGGTGCGCGATGACCGCCACCCCGCCCTTTGCGTGCATGGCCCGGTTGCCGGCCGCGAACGCCTTCGACTGGACGCCCATGCCGAGTTCACCGGTGCCGGGGTCTCGCGCGATGATGGAATAGGTCGCGAGATAGTCGGGGTCGTACTCCTGCGCCGTCCCGACCGTCGGCAGCCACGACTGGAGAAGAGAGAGGGCGAGGAGGGCTGCGGCGGCGCGGCCCCCCTTCACGAGTGCGATTCCCCAATAGTTCATTGTCATCCCCGTCGGACTCCTCATGAGGTGAGCTCCACCGCAGCCACCGGGTAGCAGGTGGTGCTGCCGTAGGACTGGCCGTACTGGTCCACGCCGTTCGGGTGGTCGGAGCCAGGTTCACCCAGCATCGGCACCTCGAACCGGGTGCCGCGCCAGCGCAGATGGTCGCGCAGGCGATGGCCGCCCTCGACGAAGAACTCGCGCCTCCGCTCCTCGATGACCTGTCGAATGACGTCATCCTGGGTCGGAATGTCCTCCTCGAGGATGGGCGGAATCCCCGCCTTGGTGTGGAAGTCGTTCAGGATCGCACGCGCCCGAGCCAGATCGCCCATCAGCGCAGCGGCCTCCGCGATGAACATCTGCGCCTCTTCGTATGAGGCGATGCGAACGTCGTCCCCGTACGAATTCACCTTGTCGTGCCGCCAGACGATGGTCGCGTTGTCGTGCCCGATGAAGCCGGTGTTCATCACGTTCACCCGCGGATCGGGCTCACCCTTCCACCTCAGGTCGCGGAAGCTTGGGGCCACCGTGCCCACCCGGTTGGTCTCCAGTCGGTTGACATCGAAGTGCTTGTTCTCGCGCCTGGCGTCGCCATCCTCGCGGGTCGCATCGAAGCGGAACCCTTCGGGAACCAGTTCGGCATCGGCGATGACTTGGGAATACTGCTCCAGTCCCAGGTTGGCTCGGCTGCGTCCCACCCGGGCGGCGTCAACTAGGTGGGACAGTCCCGCGCCTCCCGCGATCGAAAGCGCCTCGGTGAAGTGTTCCACCGCAATCTGCAGTAGCTCGGTCGGAGTATGGGTCTTGTCTCCGGCGTCCAGCGGCGTGCCGCAGAAGCCCTCTCCGAAGGCGACGTACACGAAGCCGCTGTACGTCCGCATCTCCGCCATGTACTGCTGCCGGTCGCGTACGTCAGCGTCGCTGAAGGTCTGCAGCCGGTTGAAGTGGCTCTCAAGCATGAACCGCGCCGTGTGCATCGGCGTGAACAGGCCGTAGTTGGCTTGGCAGCCGTCGGTCGCGTATCGGGGGAAATCCGGCGGGATGTCCCTCAGCATCTGTCGCCGGGAGCTGAAGTTGCCCGACGACTGTATGTATTCGTCCGAGTGGGCCGCCGCCCCCGCCACATAGCTGTCCCACACGCACTCGAAGTCGCCGATCGCCGAAACCCTCATCGTTCCGGCCAGATCGGGCGTTTCGATGTCCACCGCGGTCACGTTGCCTGGAAGCGCGACCTCCAGGAGTTCGGCGGTATCGCACGCCTCGAGCGTCAGCGCGAGAGGAATCGATACCAACGTGAGTACGAATCTCAGCGCCCTCGGCGCGTCTATCAGCTTATTCATCCAATTGCCCTCCTTCGCGGTTCCCGTGATGCGCGACAGTCCCGGTCCCTTCGCTTGCGCCGCCATCAGAAGGTCAACCTCAGGTTGAGTAGCAGGCGCTTGAACAGCGGGAAAGCGTCCTGGGTGTAGGCGGCCAGTCCGCCGGGATCGGTGCTGGTGCGGCCGGTGGTTCTGGCCTCGGGTTCCACGATTTCCTGCCCGAAACCATATTTCTGTGCCCGCCACGGCATCCACAGATTCTGCCCGGAGAACGTGAGCGTGGCCCGGTCAGCGGAGATGTACCCAGCGATTTCCGCCGGAATCGTGTAGCTCAGGGAGACATTGCGCAGTCTCACGATGCTGGCGTCGAAGAGGCCGCTCTGGTTGCTGCCGATCGCGCCCAAGGCATCGTAGCCGAGCAGGATCGGATCGGTCCGCTCGTGGATGGCCTTCGTGTTGCGGAAGAAGCTGTGCGCCGCCGCGGTGAAGCCGTCGATCACATGATGACCGCCGACGTAGTCGAACTGCGAGAAGAGCTGGACGTTCTGGAACAGCGTGATGGTCGTGCTCAGCGAAGCTTCCCGGGTCGGAATCGGCGTGCCCCAGAACACTTCAGGGGCATTCGACGCGTCGCAGGGAACCGCGGCGCCACCGCCTCGCGTGAGCCTCGTTCCCGGCCACGCGATCGGACCGCTTTCGCACATTATATTGGTCGCTGTGCCCGTGTTGGGTCCAGGATTCTGTACGGTAGCGGACAGCACTCTGGGCAGGAAGATCGCCCCGACGGGGAATCCTTCCACGAAGCGCTGGCCGGCCCATCCGGTCGAGGAATTGATGCCCTCCAGACGCTGCGGGCCCAGGCCGCCCATGTCGGTGATCTCGTTGGAGTTGGTGGAGAGGGCGAGTCCGAGGTGGACGCCCACGTCGTCGCCGCGGTAGGCGTCCCACTGGACGCCGATTTCGATTCCCGAGTTGTGCACCTCTCCCAGGTTGCGGAACTGGGTGCCGGGGAAACCGGTCGAAGGACGCACCGGAAGGCGGATCAGCGCCTTCTTGCGCTTCTGGTCGTAGTAGGTGAACTCGATACCCAGACGATCATTGAGTACCGCGAGGTCGAAGCCGATCTCGATCTCCTCTCCCACTTCCGGCTCCACCGCGGTGTTGCCGATGGTGAGCGGCGTAACTCCGGCCTCGCCTCTGTAGCCGGCCACCGGCGCATAGAGCTGTGCCGCGGCGAAGATGTCCGGCTGCTGGCCCGCCTGGCCCCAGGCGCCGCGGATGCGAAGCGAGTTGAGCCAGTCACTCTCGATCAGGAACGCTTCCTCGGAGAGCACCCAGCTCGCGCTCACCTTCGGGTAGACCACGAACTCGAAGTCCGACCCGAAGGCCGAGTTGTCATCGCCGCGGATCGCCGCGGTGAGGAAGAGCCGATCCTGCCAGGAAACCTGTTCCTGCACGTAGGCGCCGAGCGTCTTGTTCTGGAGGAATCGGTCCGTGGTCAAGCGGACTTCGCCCGATGCCACTGTGGTCAGCGTCGGCACCGCGAAGCGGTCGCCACGGCCGTAGAGCGATTCGGATGTGCGGTCGTAGTACTGGATGCCCGCGGAGGTGTTGAGCGACAAGCCGTCCATGGGGCTGAACTCGGCGGTTCCCGAATAGTCCAGGGTCAGGAACTGAGTCGTCTGGAACTCGCGTTCCGCGCGTCCCTGGCGCGGGCTGATGCCGACGCCCCCCTGCAGGTGCTTGACGGTCACGTGACCCCTGTTCTCGGTGTAATCCACTCCGGCGATCAGCCGGTGGGTGAGCCACTCCATGGGCCGGTGGGTGACCTGCAGGTTGAAGGTGTTGCGATTGATGTCCTGGCCGCCGTCGATGTGGGACTCGAACAGTTCCGGCAGGTAGGCGATGTAGCCGCGGAACGGGCCGTCCAAGGCGTTCGGCAGACCGGTCCCCTCCTCGCATCCGGCACCCGGGCACGACCAGTGGAAGCCGACCGTGTGGGCCGGCTGGCGCGCTGCCGACGATTCCATCTCGGAGCGGATGACCCCGAGGCCGAACTGTGCGGTCAGGTCGTCGCGCGGTGTCCAGTTGAGGTTGGTGCGTCCCGTCAGGCGATTCTGCCAGTTGGTGCGCATGGGGGATCTGTCGGCGTCCCAGTCCAGGTTGAAGTGGTACTGGAGAGTCTGCGATCCCCCGGAGACGCTTCCGGTGTAGCCCTGCGGAATGCCGGTCTGGAAGTGTTCCAGCCCGTGGCGCACGTAGTCTTCCCAGAACACGTTCACGTGCACCACTTCGCCGGGTGTGCAGCCGTGCGTTCCCGTGCCCCTGCAGGTGAAATAGCTGCCGGGCCAGTGCGTCTTTGGGTCCTGGTAGAAGTTGGCCCCGACCCTCGTGGACAGCGTGAACACCGGGGCGCCCTCGGCTCCCTTCTTGGTGATGATGTTGATCACCCCGTTGGAGGCCTCGGTCCCGTACAGGGTCGCCGCCGCAGGACCCTTGATGACCTCGATGGATTCGATCATCTCGGGACTCAGGTCGTTGAGACGGTTGGAGGGATTGCGGCGACGGGTGCCGGTCGTGATGCCGGTTTCGGCGGCCGCGTCGTTGTTCACGCGCACGCCATCGATGTAGATAAGCGGCTGGGAGGAGAGGGCCAGCGAGCCGGCGCCCCGGATGCGGATGTTCGAGCCGCTGCCGATGAGCCCGTCGCCCGTGGCCACGGTGAGGCTGGGAACGCTGCCGGAAAGCATGCTCTCCATGTTGGGCTGCGGAGCGATGCGCTGGACATCGGCGGCGTCGACCCTGCCGACCGTGTTGCCGAGTGCGCGCACCTGCTGGGCCCCCGCCGTGCCGGTCACGACCACCTCGTCCAGCTCGATCGCCCGCTCCGAGAGCTGGAAGTCGAGGATGTGCACTTCATCGTCAACGACGGTCACCGTCTGCGAAGCGGATCCGTAGCCGATGATCTCCGCCATGATGGTCTGCGCGCCCGCGGGCACGTTGATGAGCAGGTACCTGCCTTGGGCGTTGGTGAGGGCTCCGATCCCGGTATCGGGGATGTAGACCTGAACGCCGACCAGAGGTGTCTGATCGCGCGCCGCGGTTACGGAGCCGGTGATGCTCCCTACCAGGGAGCGCAAGACGGGCGTTGGGCGAAGGCCTCGGACCGCGAGCGCCGGCGGTCGTACGGCGGCTTCGGCCTCCAACACCGGAGAGCCGCCGACGATCGGCGCTGACGGAAGGTTCTGGGCCTCCACCCTTGGCGTACACAGGAGTGCCCCGAGTACGCCGGTGATGGAGAAGAAACGGGCGTCTGCATTCATGCGGACCTCCGGGTTGTGGGTGGAAACCGATGTACCGCGGTTACGCCGTGCGCAGGCGCGCGGGCCGCAAGTACATCCCGACGACGACGAGAACCACGAGTCCTTCGAAGACGACAGCGCAGACCCGGGTGGGTGCCGATATCCGTGCTGGGCGACGCGTGGACTTGCGCCCGGTAAGGCGAAGAGTCAGGTCGCCGGTGATGGCTGGCGCGCCCCTGCAAAGCAGGCTTTCGGGACGTAATGGGAGGAAGGGTACGGCGGAGGTGCCTGAGGAACCAAGAAAACCCAACACATGCGTCTCCCCATCCACGGGTTTTCAGCGGGAACCGCGGAAGCCCGGTGGCACGATGCAGATTAGCGCGTGGCGGAGGGCACGGCAAAGGTCCCCTTCAGAGCGCCGCGGGACGCGTCGCCATCACTCGTCTTGTTGCCCCAGCAGCCGGTTCGTATCGTGAATCTCTCGATGATGGGGCCGATGGTCGGTCCTCCAGATCCTTCCAGCGGAGTCATGAAGATGCTGCACCGCCTGATCCCGTCTTTCGCCGTCCTCACGATCATCGGCGCCGGCTGTGCCCCGGCCGACGAAGCGCCCGAACCGGCCGCCGAGGATCCGCGGGCGCAACTCCTCGCGCGCGCTGCCGAGCTCGAACTGCCTGGCGAGTACGCGCTGCCGCCGGGAGACCCGGTGGTGCATTCGACTGCGGGGTTCGCGAAGATCCTGTGCTCCAACGTCTTCCTCTCCGGGCTGGATCCGGACTTCGCCGCCGAGCACACCGGCTTCTTCACCGCGCTGCGCCAACACCGCGGCGCTGTGACCGACCGGGTGGTGGACTACGAGAACCAGCGCGTGCACCTCACCCTCCCGGACGGCACGGTGCGCTCGGCCAAGCTGCACGGCGACCAAGGGTGCCTCGCCCTCCCCATCGGCGAGGAGGAGCCGTACTACGAGACCGTCGAGGTGGTCTCGACCCTCCCGGACGCCGAGACCACGCCCTGGCCGCTCGGCGATCTGCTTCTGGACGAGCCGTTCCCGGCCGACGTGGACATGGACAAGGTGGCGCAGGCGGTGGAGGCCGCCTTCGCGCCTCCCGAGGCACTGACCGCGGCCTTCGTGGTCACCCACCGGGGGCGCCTGCTGGCCGAGCGCTACCGTGAGGGCATCGACCACAGCACTCCCCTGGAGAGCTGGTCCATGAACAAGAGCCTCACCGGCACGCTCATGGGCATCCTGATCCAGAAGGGGGTCTACGACCTCTGGCAGTCCGCGCCGGTACCCGAGTGGCAGGGCGAAGGCGACCCGCGCCAGGCCATCCGCATCGGCGACATCATGCGCATGTCATCCGGACTGCGCTGCCGGAACCTGGGCGATCCCGGCGACGACCCGGACATCGGGTACCCCGACCACCTGTACCTCTATACGGGCACCGTCAACTCGTTCGAGTGGGCGGCCGGCAAGGATCAGCAGTGGGAGCCCGACACGGTGGGACGGTACCGGAACTGCGACCCCGTGCTCACCAACTACCTGGTCCGCCTGGGCGTCGAGGGGGGACTGGGCGAGAACTACCACCAGTTCCCGCAGCGGCATCTCTTCGACAAGCTGGGGATGCGCAACTTCATCGCCATGACCGATCCCTACGGCAACTTCCTCCTCCAGGGATACGGCTTCGGCAGCGGGCGCGACTGGGCGCGGCTCGGCAACCTGTATCTGCAGGACGGCGTCGTGAACGGCGAGCGCATTCTTCCCGAGGGATACGTGGAGTACGCATCCACGCTCGCGCCCGCCTGGGTGGCCGACGGACGCCCCGTCTACGGAGGCGCCTTCTTCTGGGTGAACGGCGACGGCGGCCGCCCCATCCCGACGAGCGCCTTCCGCATGGCGGGCGCCGGAGGCCAGAGCACGATCATCATCCCCACGCACGACATGGTGGTGGTGCGCATCGGGCACTACAGCGGCGGTGGGCCGGGGGGGCGGGCGCTAGACGAGGCGCTGAGCCTGCTGATGGAGGCGGTGCCGGCGAACTGAGGCCGGGCCATTCGCCGGCGAAGGCGCACCCCCTTCCGTTCGCGTGAGGCCGCGCGCGCCGGTTGCAGCGGCCAGGACGACCGCCGCCACCGGCGACGCGGTCACGCCAGCGCCGGTTGCCGACCTATCTGGTCCCGCAGAAAATGAACCAGTACAGTGGCCAGCACCAGATCCAGTTGCCGATGGCGTCGCGGTCCGGACGCCCATCGACGATCTCCTCTTCGACAGGTTGCTCGTGATAGAAGTGCTGCGCGGATGCGGGTCCGGTTGGCAGGGCGAGGGCGGCCGCCAAGGATAGCGCGGCCATCGTGAGGCGGCTCGAGGTCTTGTGTTGAGTGTTCATGTCCACAGTCTCCGAGTTGGAGGTACGCTCTCGGCGGACGCGAATCGGCGGCCCGCAGCCACCGACCGACCGCACATCGTTGTGCTTGAGATCCCCTTCATGGAGCATTCCGAACCCGGACTCCCGGGCGAGTCCATGGCTGACCGGGACGTCTTTTCCGCAGGCTCGACCCCCGGGATCGGGACGGGCCCGGACAGCGTCCGGGGCCGATCACCTGACCATGGAGAATCGGCTCTCGCCTTCAGCGACCCGATGGGGTATTCTGGAGCGGTCCCGGCCGAGGAGGGCATGAAGGTTCATCCAGAGCCCGCGACGACGATAAACCCTTGAAACCACGACATATCCGGTAACCGGAGCGAAACCGACAGGAGCGATACGGATGAGCGGAAGACTCGAGGCGATCTGGCTGAAGCGGCAGCGTGGCGGCGAGATGAGCGCCGTCTCGGAGGCCACCGCGGAGGCGGGAGGCGGTCTTGCCGGCGACGCGAACTACGGGCGCACCCGGCGCCAGGTCACATTGATCGAGAAGGAAGTCTTCGACACGCTAAACGACGAGCTCGGCACCCCCGTCGATCCATCTCTCAGGCGCGCGAACCTGATGGTGAGCGGGGTGAACCTGGCAGACACCCGCGACCGCCGAATCCGCATCGGCGAGTGCGTGCTTCAGGTACGCGGCGAGACCCGGCCCTGCACGATCATGGAGGAACAGCTCACCGGTTTGCGGGACGCCCTCGACCCCGACTGGCGTGGCGGAGTCTTCTGCACGGTTTTGAGCGATGCCCGCATCCATGTGGGGGACGCGGTGAGCTGGGAGGACTAGCTCCAGGCTGG
The DNA here is from genome assembly GCA_012267435.1 of Gemmatimonadota bacterium. GTDB lineage: Bacteria > Gemmatimonadota > Gemmatimonadetes > Longimicrobiales > Gaopeijiaceae > BD2-11. Next base: position 15,393 of record JAAXGM010000067.1, on the reverse strand, counting down.
ACGCGACCGGCATCCAACCAAAGAAAGGACAGCTTCCTCAGCCGAGGGAACCGTCCTCCTTTGTTTCCGGTGCGTCGAGCCCCCAATCAGGGCTCGCAACCGATTCCTATCGCCGATTTCCTCCTGGAGGAGGCGGTGGCGGAACAACCGTCTCGGTCGTCTGCGGGATCCCCTTCTCCTTCCACGGGTCGTGGACTCCGAGTCCCTCGCAGAAATCGCCCGTGTCGAGGAAGTGGGTGTGCTCGCACTCGCGGCTCGAGCCGAGGCTGACCAGCAACTCCTCGGTTTCCGGGTAGGCGACCCGCACGAAGAAGCCGGAGCGCCCGCCCCTCGCCATGTCGGCCGCGGACTGACCCAGTCGGGTGATGGCGGTCACGTCCGCCCCCTGCTCGACCAGGTACATGATGAGTTCGTTGTCACCCCGGGCCGCGGCGTAGTGGATTGGCCGGTATAGCCACGAGTCGGCCAGGTTCACATCCGCCCCGTGCTCATCGACCAGGTACTTGACCGCGTTGAGGAAGTTGTCGGGGACGCTGCGCACGCTGAACGCGCCGAGCCCCTGCCAGCCGCCACCGGCCGCCGCGTGAATGGGATAGGCGTTGTAGGATCCCTCGGGAATCCAAGGCAGACCTGAATCCTCCTGTTGGCGCCCGTCCTGCTGGCGGCGCTCACGCATGCCGACCGCCGGCCAGCGCGTGGGGATGTCGGGGTCGGCGCCGTGGGCGGCCAGCATCTTCATCGCCTCGATGTCCTGCGCGAAGGCGGCCCGGTGGAACGGCGTGGCGCCCTCCAGGTTGATCCCCATCTTGGTGAGTCCGAACTCCCAGTACCAGAGGTGCGTGTTGAGCTGGACGTTCGGGTCCGCGCCCGCGTCCAGAAGCGCCTGCAGCAACTCCAGGTACTCGGTCTGCTCGTTGTCGTGCGCGCGCGGCTGCGGGTAGTTGGACTTGGGCGCCCAGTGGGTCTGCAGAACCGCGAACAGCGGGGAGATGCCGTCGGTNNGTCGAACTGGCCGTTGAGGATGGTCATCAGAAGCGGGCTGGTGCCGTCGCCGCTGACCTGGTCGATGTCGGCCCCACCGTCCAGCAGGGCGAGCCCCGCTTCGACGTGCCCCTCGCGCGCGGCGTGCAGCAGCGCGGTCATGCCACCGGTCATGCCGACCAGCGTCTCCCGGTAGGGTGGGCGCGCGAGCGGCGGGCCGCCCGGGTAGTCCGCCCGGTACTGAATAAGATCGTCGGAGTCGAAGTCCCGCCGCGAGTGGTCGGCGCGCAGGAACTTCCGCTGGGCCGCGATCGCCTCCTGCACCTGCGCGGGGGTCAATTCGGGTTCCGTGCCCGGCTCGGCTTCGAAGCGAAGCCCCTCGATGCGGTCGCGGAGGAGCTGGCTGGCCTCGCGGTCGATGGCCACGCTGCGCAGCACGTCCACGACCCGGGTGGCCAGGTTCGGGTCCGCCCCGTGCTCGAGCAGCACCCGCACCGCGGGCGTCCGGTTGTAGGCGGCCGCGAACATCAGCGGGGTTTGCCCGACGGAGCCCTCGCGGGCGTTCACGTCGGC
>JAAXGM010000067.1:0-13812 GCA_012267435.1 Gemmatimonadota bacterium | reverse complement strand
CGCGCCCGCCCTGACTGGCCAGGTGGAGCGGCGTGTACGCCCCGATGCGGGTGGTCGCGCCGATCTCGGCGCCCGCGTCCAGGAGCAAGTCCACGACATCGCGGTGGCCCTCCAGCGCGGCCATGTGCAGCGCGGTCATGCCGTCGCCCTGCGCCAGGTTCGCGTCCGCGCCGCCGGCGAGCAGCACCTGCACCGCATCCGCGTCACCCTGCTTCGCGGCCCCGATCAGTCCGGCATCCTGGGCCTCAACGGAGCCGGCGAGCGAAACCAGCAGCAGGGTCGCGCCCAGCAGGCCCGTGCGGCGTCGCGCCGCCTTGTCCGGGGCCCTCACGAACCTGCCTCCCGGAGCGCGTCGGCGATGCCGCCTCTCGGGAACGTCAGCGGGAACGCGCTCACGCTGTCGCCGAACGCCCGCATGTCGTCGTGTCCGATGCCCTGCATCAGGCTCACGAACACGTCGGCCATCGGTGTGCCCTTGGGCGCGCGCAGGTGCATGTTGCCTTCCAGGGCCCCGTTCGCGTGCCCCATCAGGATGAGCGGGCAGCGGCGGTGGTTGTGCAGATTCGGATCGCCCATGGACGATCCCCAGACGATCGCGGTCTTGTCGAGCAGGGAGGCGTCTCCCTCCATCGTGTTCTTCATTTTCTCCAGGAAGTAGCCCATCAGGCTCAGCCTGTGTGTGTTGATGAGGTTGAAGTCCATGATGTCGGCGGGGACGTTGCCGTGGTGCGAAGCCCCGTGGATCGACTTGTTGGTGCCACTCAGCGGGAAGGTGCGGTTGGATTGGTCGAAACCGATCTTGAAGGTGATGACCCGGGTCATGTCCGTCTGCAGCGCGAGCAGCTGGAGGTCGAACATGATCTCCATGTGCTCTTCCCAGGAATCGGGTACGCCGGAGGGAGCCTCGGGCATCGCCCGCTCCTCGCCGCTGGTGTTGCGCTCCTCGACCAGTTCGATGCGGCGTTCCAGTTCGCGGATGTGGGTCAGGTACTCGTCCATCGCGCGGCGGTCGATCGCCCCCAGGTCCCTCTTCAGGCGCGCCACTTCGGCGGCGATCCAGTCGATGACGCTGCGGTCGGTGCGGCGGCGGGCGGCGCGGTCGGCGGCGGAGTCACCCGCGCCGAAGAGCTGCTCGAAGACCGCGCGCGGCTCGCGGATGGCCGGAAGCGGCTGGGTCGGAGAGGCCCACGCCACGGAGGTCGTGTAGGCGCAGTGGTAGTTGTACGCGCATCCGCCCCCGCGGTCGATCGACTCGGTGGTGAGCTCGAGCGAGGGTAGGGCGGTGTCCTGGCCGAAGCGGCGCGCGTGCAGCTGGTCCAGCGAAGTTCCGAGATACACGTCCGATCCCTGGGTCTGCTTGGGATGGGACTGGGTCAGGAAGACGGCGGTCGTGCGGTCGTGGTCGCCGCCGATCTCCTCGGCGCGGTACGCCTCCGCCATGCGCGAGTCGGTGTTGCTGATCACCGTCAGGTACTCGCGGTAGGGCTCGAGCGGCTTGAGCTGGCTGGTCGCCGCGAACTCGAAATCGCGGCCCACCTTCTCGGGCGCGAACAGGAACTGCTGGTCTCCCCAATCGCTCCCGCCCGCGCACCCCATCGACTCCTCGATGCCCACGAAGCGCGTGAAGTCCGTGGCGGCACGGTCGCGCCACAACCTGCCCGCGGGGACCATTGCGTCCAGCAGAGGGAGGGCGACCGTCGTGCCCATCCCGCGAAGGAAGGTACGGCGAGAAAGGTGCTTCCCCGTGATGAAGTTCATGGTCGCTTACACTCCCTGGTTGGCTTCGGTGTCTGCGGTCGCCTCGGTTCGTCTCATCCGGAACGGATCGCTCTTCACGATCCCCAGAACGAAGGCGGACATTCTGTATCCCTCGGCCTCCGCGTCGTTCGCGATGGCTCGAATGGTCGGTTGATCGAAGTACTCCACCGGGCGGCCGATCGCGTACGCCAGCAGATGCGCCGTGAAGTTGCGCACGAGCGGGATCGGGCGCTTGAGGATGACCCGGGTCAGTTCCGCCGGCGTGGTGATGGGGGTTCCGTCGTAGAAGTCGCCGCGCGTGTCGAGCGCCACCATGTTCTCGCGGATGCGCCATCGGCCGGTCACGTCGTAATTGTCGAGCGCGAGGCCGATGGGATCCATGAAGCGATGGCAGGCGTTGCAGGTCGGGTTGGCGCGGTGCCGCTCCATCCGCTCGCGCGTGGTGAGGCGGCGGCCGTCCTCCGTTCCCTCGGTCTGGTCGAAGGCGGGAACGTTGGGCGGAGGATGCGGCGGAGGCGTGCCCATCAGGACCTCCATGACCCACTTGCCGCGCAGAACCGGGGAGGTGCGGGCCGACATCGAGGTCAGCAGAAGCACGCTTCCGTGACCGAGGATGCCGCGCCGCTTGTCGTCGGGATAAGTGACCAGGCGGAAATCGTCGCCGGTAACGCCTTCGATCCCGTAGTGCCGGGCCACGCGCTCGTTCAGGAAGGAATAGTCCGCGCTGAAGAACTCGAGCAGATTGCGGTCTTCCCGCACCAGATGGTTGAAGAAGAGTTCGGTCTCCCGCACCAGGTCGTCACTCAGCTGACCGGTGAAGTCGGGATAGAGGTAGGGCTCCGGGTTGTTCTTGGCGGCATCCTGCAGGCGCAGCCACTGATGGGCGAAGCGCGTTCCCAGCGCCTCGGAGCGGGGATCGGAGAGCATGCGCCGCACCTGTGCTTCGAGCACGGCGGCGTCGGAGAACCGTCCGCTCGCCGCGACATCGAGCAGCTCCTGGTCCGGTGCCGAGGCCCAGAGCAGGAAGGAGAGCCGGGACGCCAGGTCCAGGTCGTTCAGGTAGTAGTTCTCGCCCTCACCGGCCGCGGACGGCTCCCGCTCCAGGCGGAAGACGAAGGAGGGGCTCGCGAGCATCGCCTGAAGCGCCGTCCGCACCCCGATCTCGAATCCGCCGCCGTCGGACCCTTGGTCGTAGAAGGCCATCAGCCCCAGCAGGTCCTGGTCGTTGACGGGACGCCGGTACGCCTGTTCCGCCAGCCGCGCAATGATCGACTCCGCGCAGGGACGCTCATCCGCCGATGAGGCCGGACGGCACGAGAAGATCCTGTCGCGGGTCGGCGTGTCGGACACGCCGGTTACGCTGGCGGGCCCGGTGATCATCAGATTCGAGAGGTGCGGGAGCGCGGTGATGCCGTAGTTGGCCCACTGCTGGGCGTCCTCGCCTCCCACGAACGACCAGTCGAAGGGGCTGAAGCGGTCGTCGTAGGGGCCGTCCATGCGCCGCACGAAGGCCGCCGCCACCTGGCGCTGGCCCGCGCGCACGAATATCGGATCCGTGGCGAGCGGCACGCCGCGCTCGCCGTTGTGCGGGATGGGAATGACCGCCACGCCCTCGCCGTCGATGGAGAGGTCGAGGTCCTCGAAGCCGGTGCCCTGTCCAAACAGGGTCTCCACCGTCAGGACGTATTCGCCGTCGGCCGGGAAGTCGTGGGTGACCACCATCCCGCCGCGGGTGCCGAACGGGGTTCCCTCGATGTGGTCCCACGCGTGCTGCGACACCTCGATCGGGTTGGTGTGCTTCGCCGAGGAGGAAACCGCTTCCGGGTTGCCGACCGCGAGGCGGCTGACCTCGGTCGCGGCGCGCATGTAGGAGGCCAGCAGGGTTGTCGACAGTCCCTGGGCCGCGGACAGGTTGTCGAAGCTGCCGAGCAGCACGTCGGCGGGGAGCCAGCGGCCGGCGTCGATCTCGAGGTCCAGCATGTCGCGGATGACGCGCTCGTACTCCGCGCGGCTCAGCCTCTGGAAGCGCCGGATCCCGGGATTGGGGCGGCCGGCGGCGGCTTCATCGACCAGCTGTTCCAGCGTTTCCACCAGCACCTCGAGCGTGTCGCCCGACGGGCGCGGCATCCCCGGCGGCGGCATCATGCCCGCGCGCAACTTGCGGATCATGCGTTCCGCCGTCTCCGCGTGCTCCGGAGCACGCTCCACCTCGAACCCCTGAAGCGAGACGTTGCCGGTCAGCAGCGCGTCGTTGTGACAGACTTGGCAATACTGCACCACCACCCGGGTGAGCGCCGGGGATGCGATCGATGCCGCGTGCGTTGCCAACGGCGCCGGAGCCACATCGGGTTGCGATTCCGCGCGGGGAACGGAATGGGGTTCGCCGAGCGATGCCAGCACCGCACCGATAGTCGTACCGATGACGAGTGTCCTCATAGCCTGCGCCTGAAACAAGGGGGACCCGCCTCGTCGCGACGAGGCACTCCACGCCAACCTTCAGTATAGGATGGGCAAGCGGTAGCCGCAAAAGGGTTGTGGAATCAGTTTGAGCCGCCGGTTTCGCCCCGCAATCCGGGGCACAGCGCGCGCAGCCGAGCGAGGTCGGCGGGGCCTACGACCGGACCCGTCCGGTCATCGCCCTCGGGTGCTGGCCCGCCCCGCATCAGCGACCCCGGCTCCGGCGCGTGTCCGAGCCCCAGGGCATGCCCCAGTTCGTGCGCCGCGACCCGTCGAAGATCGTTTGGATCGGCGAAGCGATGGATGCGGATCTCGCGGCTGATCGTGAGTCCGCCCGCGCCGTCGCGAACCACTGCTTCGCGGTAGACCGCCGCCTCCGCGGTGTCCGGGGGAAGGAGTTCGGCGAGTTCGCGGGCGCGAGCCTCGAAATCGGTGGGTTGCAGGGTCCCGCGCGAGCGCTCGAGTTCCGCCTCTAGGCGCCTGCGCTCGTCGGTGCGCGCTTGGCGCTGGTCGTAGACGAAACGGACGGGCATGCCTGCTTCGGGATCGTGTGGGAAGAGCGGGCGCCCGAGCGCCTCCTCCCAGAGTCCGGCAGCCTCCCCAACCACCCTCTCCGCGGCGTCGGCGTCGAGCCCGAATTCCTCGTCCAGTCGCGCGATTCGCCATGGGAGAGGGACTTGGCACGGCTCCGACGATCCCTCGGTCGGGAGTGCGATCAGGTCCGGTTCGGTCTGGGTCGGAGCCGGCAGCGCGGGACCTCCGGCCCGCTCCGGCCGAGTCCAAGACAACCAGAACACGAACCCGCACACGGCCAGGATCGCCGCCAGCCAGGGCAGGGAAATCTTCATGGAGCGCCGTTCCGGCGCGGTGTTCCGGATGACGCGGATCGAGCTCGTCCTTTCCGCAAGGTCCTCGCCATTGGTAGCCAGTTCAACGGTCTTTCGCTCTCGACGGGGGGTGCATATCCGGTGGAACCCGAAGTCCAGATCCGGCCTGTCGAGCTGGAACAGCTTCTTCAGGAGGGTAACGAGGCGGTCGAAGCGGGAAGTGGTCATGAGGCCGACCCGGGTTCACAACGATCCAACGGAGGTCCGGCGCCGTTGTTCGGGAATCCGTCACTCAGTTCCCTCCGTTGCGTGGCTGCCTCCACACCGCCAGGACATCGTCCTCCTTCGATGATGTGGAGTGTCCGCCGCGGGCACAGTCTAGCGCGGGGCCGCGATGAAGGCGACCTTGCCGTACCGCCCGCCAACCCCCCTTCAGGAACCCGACTCGCTCGTTTGTTTGGTCCCAAAATCACCTTGGCGTGACCTATGTTCGCTCCCACCGCCAACGACCGCTTCAAGGCACAGTGGGACGACCGGCTGGCCTGGTCGATCGTGGTTGCCGTGTTCGTCCATGTGGCGGGCTTCGCCTTCTTTCCGGAGTGGAGGCTGAGGGACCTGTCGCCGGAGCCCATCTTCGGCGCCCTGGGCACGGAGTGGATCCTGCTCCAGCCTCCCGGACCCATTCCCGGCCCGGAGGCCATCGCGTTCGCGGCCGTGTCGGGTGCGGGTGAGGACTCCGCCTCCGCCAGCGAGATCGAGGAAGAGAAAGAGGAGCCGGCTTCCGATCCCGCCGGGCTCGGCGACCCCGGCGGCGAGGGTCGCGGGGGCGGTTTTCTGGACCGCCTGCGTGGACGCGCGGCTCCGCGGCCGGTTGTCGCCGAGCCGGAGTTGCAGCTCTCCGAGCCGGAGCCCTCCGTCGCTTCCGGGGGGGAGGAAACCCCGGCCGACGACGCGCTCTCCATCGAGGGCGGGGCTTCCACGGCGTCGCTCGAATCGCTGCCGGATCCCGATGAGCTCGATCTCGACCGGCTGTCCGTGCTCGAGCCCGAACTCTCCCTGACTTCGCTGTCGGCCTGGGTGCTCGTGCGCAATCCCGACGAGGTCATGGAATACATGCGACGGTCCGCCGCGCGGGAAGGGCTGGCCGAGGAGGACTTCATGACCGTGCGCGTCACCCTCTGGATCGATCGCACCGGGTCGGTGGAGTGGTCCGAGATCATGGAGTCCAGCGGAGACCGGCGGGTCGACGAAATCGCGCTCGAGCTCGTCAACGAAGTGATCTCGTTTCGGCCCGCCCGGGAGCAGGGGGTGGCGGTGGCGCGATCCGCGGTCTTCAGCATCCCCTTCCCGTGGACCTGATGCGACCCGGGCGAGCGGGTGGCGCCCTGTTGGCGGGGATGCTGTTTCTCGGTTGCGCGGTGGGCCGGGGGCCCTCAAGGCCGGTGCGGTCGCCCACCGGGATCGTCTACCCTCCGGGAACACCACCCGCCGAGACCCGGTTCTCCCAGACGGCGACCCTCTACCTCAACATCCACGGGGAGGAGGAGGCCGCCCTCGCGCAGGCCCTGGAGGGCATCGCGGCCGACCCGGGCAACTCCATCCACTACTTCCTCGCCGGGGTAGCCGGAGCCAGGCTCGGGGACTACCGCGCCGCCCACCGCTGGTTCGAGGAGGCCGAGCGCATCTACCCCGCGTACGAGCTGGACATCGAGCCGGAACGGGAGGCCGCCTGGGCCAGGGCCTTCAACGCGGGCCTCGAGGCCTACGCGAGGGGGGAGACGGATGCGGCCGCCGAGCACTGGCTTCGGGCCACGGCGATCTACGACCTGCAGCCCGCGGCGCATCGAAACGTGGCCAGCCTGCTGGTGGAACTGGGACGTCGGGATGAGGCCATCCGCGTGTATCGGGATGCGCTGCGCGGCCTGGAGGGACGTCCCGCGACGCGCGTGCTGGAGGAGGACGAGCTGCGCGTGCGCGCCCGGCTGCGCGCCGACACCGAGAATCGCCTCGTCCAGCTCCTCCTCGCCGCCGGCCGGTTCGCCGACGCCGAGCCGCTGCTCCGGCGGCAGCTGGCCCGCGATCCCGGGAGCATCCGGGTACGGAGCGATCTCGCGAGGACGCTGGTGGAGCTGGGGCGCGCGGACGAGGCCGCCGAACTCCACGCCTCGCTGCTCACCGAAGAATCGCTGGCCGCGGCCGACCTGTTCAACCTGGGGATAACGCTCTTCCGTTCATCGCGCTACGAGCAGGCGGGGCGGGCGTTCGAGCTGCTCACGGAAAAGCAGCCCGACTCGCGGGACGCGTGGTTCAACTACGCGAACGCGCTGTTCGCGGCCGAGTCGTGGACGGCGCTCGTCGTCGCGAGCGACCGGCTGCTGGCGGTCGATCCGCTGAGCGAGGCGGCGCATCTCATCGCGGCGCGGGCCCGGCTGGAGACGGGAGACGAAGCCGGTGCGCGCGCCGGGGTCGCACGTTCCGACGGCCTGCCCGTCCACCTCGACGGATTGAGGCTGCGCGTGGCCGACGAGGGGACGCTGGTTCAGGGACGCATCGTGGGGAACGCGCTGCCGGAGGGCGCGCCGCTACGGCTGCGCTTCATCTTCCACGACAACGCCGGGGTGCTGGGAGAGAGACTTCTGGAGGCAAGCGCTCCGGCACCGGGCGCCAGCGCGAACTTCCGGGTTTCCATCGACGGGCGCGCGCTCGGCTACCGCTACGAGCTCGAATGGGACGGGACGCCGTAGAGACGGATCACGCCGCCGCCGCGGCTCACGTCCGGGGCTGGCTGTCCAAGGCCTGCGGCAGGCCGCGCGCGAGGCGCGCCGGTGGTCGATCGGCTGGACGGTGAGGATGAGCTCGTCGCCGTCGATGACGTCGATGGGCTCCGACAGCACGCATCCCTGGGCGAGAAAGTCCATCAGGAAGTACACGCGGCCCGCTAGGTTCCATCGGAAGTTGAAGGTGTCGCGGTTGAGCGCCTCGACCATCCCCAGGCGGTTCTGGTAGGTGTCGCTCCACACGTAGATGGTGACCGCGTTGCGGCTCTGGTTGTTGACCTCCAGGGAGATGCCCTCCACGCGGCCGGGCGGCCGGGGCTCGCCCCGCGTCGAGGTGCAACCTGAAAGGACGGCGAGCGCCAACGCGACCACGCACATGGACAGGACCGCCATCAATGGTCGCGGGGTCCGGCACCCGCCGGCTTCCGTCATCGTTCCAGGCTGGTCCTTGGATTGCATGGCTCGGATATCGCCTCCAACGGGCGTTGTGCGTCGGGACCCGGGAACGCTTTCGAGGGCTGGAGATAAGGCGAAACAGCGCGGAGGCGCATATGTTTAAAGTCCACTTCCAGGTAAACGGTCCGCAGGGGGCTTCGTTGAATCCGTTTTCCTGCCCGCCGGGTGCATTCGTTCCGCGGTCGCGGGCGACGTTCATCTTCCTGGCGGCATTGCCGGGGGTGGGCCTTGCGCCGGCTGAGGTCCTGGCCCAGCGGCCGCTCCACGGGGTGGTCGCCGACCAAGCCACGCTGGCCCTCGTCGACTCGGCCCGCGTGACGGTTGTGGGCACCGAGCTTGAGGCGGTAACCGGCGGGGACGGCACATTCTCGTTCGAGGGCGTGCCGCTCGGCGCGCTGGCCGTGCGCATCGAGGCGCCGGGATATCCGGTGGTGGTGGAGCAGGTGGAAGTGGTGCGGGATGTCGTGCTCTACATGCAGGTCATGATGCCGCGAGCCGATGCCGTCCTGGGGGAGCTCCTGGCCCCGTCGGCCGCCATGAACGAAGCTAAGGACCGCGGCCGAACTCGTGGCCCGCAAGGTCCTGGACATGAACCCGAACTCCGGGAACCTCGGGTTGAACACGAATCCGGTGCACCTGCGCGGCACCGGAACCTTCGGGCTCGGTGGTGAACCGGCGGTGTTTCTGGACGGGGTCCGGATCGGAACCTTTGGCCCGGCGATGGAGGTGCTGAGCCAGATTCCGGCGCGCGACGTGCGCAACATCCGGGTGCTGCGCGGTGCGGCTTCGGCCTTTCTTCGGGGATCGGCGGACGGTTCCATCCATATCGAGACGCGATCGGGTCCGGGCTGAGTTCGGCCCGTGCCCCCGGCCCGGCTCGCTCACGTCGGGGGCGGTCCCGGGCCACGTCGCGCCGGTTGACGGGGCACGTAACCGAATACGACCGTGCCGTTTGACACGCGGAAGCGCGTTCCGTATCAGTCAGACGGGCGATCAGGTTCACCGATCGCGATACGCGGACCGCCGGAGGAATTCCGCCGCCGGAGTCGCCGGGGCTGGTTACGCTGCCTGTTTCCGCTCGCCCGCAGCGCGTCCCACGTGACCCAACCCCCGAGCGCTCTTCCTTGTGCGCTTGTCCCGCTTGGCGCCGCCCCGGGTCCCGTCTCGCCGTGGCGCCCCCCAGCCATCCCCATCCTGGAGGAGCCATGCTTCGACGACTTTGTCCTCTTTCCCTGTCCGCGGTGGCCTTCCTCGTGCTTGTGCCAGGCGTGCGGGCACAGCAGGCGACCCTGACCGGAGCGGTAACCGACCGGCAGACCGGCGAGCCTCTGTCCGCGGTGCAGGTCTTCATCGCGGAGCCCAGCATCGGTGCCCTCACCCAGCAGAACGGGCGCTATCTCCTGGCGGGCGTGCCCGCCGGCGCCCACTCGGTCACGGCGCAGCGTATTGGCTACACCTCTTCGACCATCGAAGTGACGGTAACGGCTGACGAGACCACCCTGCTGAACTTTCAGCTCACCGAAGAGGCGCTCGGGCTCGACGAGATCATCGTGACCGGGACGCCGGGGGGCACCCAGCGGCGCGCCATCGGCAACGCGGTGGCCACGCTGGAGGCGGCGCAGGTGACCCAGGAAGTCGCTGTCCTCAACATGCAGGACCTGCTGACCGCCCGCACCCCCGGGGTGCAGTTCGCCAGGGCCGGCGGGAACGTCGGCACCGGGTCGGCGATCGAGGTGCGGGGCACCGGGAGCTTCAATCTGGGCTCCAATCCCCTCATCTACGTGGACGGCGTGCGCGTGAACAACAACTCCCAGGCCGGACCCGATCTGGGGAACGAGCGCGAGGTCAACGTCCTCAACGATTTCAATCCCCAGGACATCGAGAGCATCGAGATCATCAAGGGACCGGCGGCCGCCACGCTGTACGGGACCGAAGCGTCGGCCGGCGTGATCCAGATCATCACCAAGCGCGGCGCCGAGGGCGAGGCCCAGTTCGACGCCTCCGTGCGCATGGGCACCAACTACCTGCGCAATCCGGCGGCGCGCATCGGCACCAAGTGGACGTGCCAGAACAGCTTCGACCCGCCCTGCCGCGAGGGTGAGGGGCTCGTGCCCTACAACGCCTACGAGGAGTCCAACATCCTTATCGACCAGGGAGCCTTCCCCTGGCCGCAGGACGAGCTGTTCCAGCGAGGACTCAGCCAGAGCTACAACCTCGGGGTGCGCGGCGGCACCCAGAACTACCGCTATTTCCTCTCCGGGAACTACGACAACGACGAAGGCATCACCTACTACAACTGGAACAAGGCGCTGCGGCTGCGCGCCAACGTGGGGGTCGTCTTCTCCGAGAACTTCTCCCTCGACGTCTCCACCGGATATGTGGACGGCAAGACGAGGTTCCTGTCGCCCGCGGACGGCGACGGCGGCATCTGGGAGGACCTTGCGTGGGGCAACGGCTTCTGCTATCCGCGCATCAACGGGCGCAACGCATGCGCCCGCCTGATGGGGTTCCAGGAGCACCTCCCCTCCGACGTGGCCAAGCTCGAGGCGACGCGCGAGTTCAGCCGCTTCACCGGAAGCGGCACGCTCAACTTCACCACCGGGGACTGGCTCTCGTCACGGGTCGTGGTCGGCCTGGACAAGGGCTGGGACGAGAACAACGTGCTCTGGCCCCTCGAGGTGCAGCTGTCGCCGGTGTACGAGGAGACCGCTTCGGGGCTGGTCGTTCTCGAGCGGCCCGTGACCACCAACTTCACCGCGGATTGGTCCGCGACCGCCCGGGTTCCCCTGACCGACTCCTGGGGAACCGCGACCTCGGTGGGTGCGCAGTACTACTTCGAGCGCCTTTCCATGCTCGGCACCACCGGACGGGGATTCGCGTCTCCCTTCTCGCGCACGGTCAACCAGACGCCGCCCGCGAGCGCCGATCTCAACTTCGACTTCATCGAGAACAAATCCATCGGGTTCTACGTGCAGGAGGAGTTCAGCCACAACGACCGGCTGTTCCTGACCGGCGCGGTCCGCTTCGACGACAACTCCGCCTTCGGCGCCGAGCTCGAGCCGGAGACCTATCCCAAGGTCTCGGCCACCTGGGTCATGTCCGAAGAGAGCTTCTGGAACTTCGACATGGTCAACTCGTTCCGCCTGCGCGGCGCGTGGGGCCAGGCCGGGCGGCAACCGGACGCCTTCGCCGGAACCAACCAGTACAGCGTCATCCCCGGAGCGGGCGGGACGACGGCCCTCGACCCCTCCAACCCGGGCAACCCGGCCGTGGGTCCCGAGCGCAGCACGGAGCTCGAGGTCGGGTTCGACGTCGCGCTGCTGGACGACAGGGTATCCGCCGAGTTCACCTACTTCGACCAGAAGAACGAGGATGCGCTCCTGGCCGTGGCCCTTCCGCCCAGCCTCGGCTTCGGCGGAGTCACGCAGCGCAATCTGGGCCGCATCGACAACTGGGGATGGGAGGCTTCGGTCAACACCCGGCTCTACGAGGGGTCGGGCATCTCCGTCAACCTGGGGCTGAACGGGTCCTACGTCATGAACCGGATCAAGGACCTGGGATCCTTCGCGGGTACCCGGGAGATCCGGATCGGGCTGCCGTACCCGAACTACTCCGAACCCAGGTACTACGTGATGTCGGCCCAGTTCGACCCCAACGGTCCGGTCCGGAACGCCTACGGCGAGAACGTCAGCGCGATGTGCGACGCGGGCGTCATCATCGGTCCGGACGGCACTCCGGCGACCGTCCCCTCCGGCACCGGGCCGACCGATCAATACGGCGTGATCCTCGGGGGCCCCCTGATTCCCTGTCGGGACGCCGGGTACAACATCATGGCCGGACCGGCCTTCTTCCCGTACAGGTTCTCCGTCAACCCGAGCATCAGCCTGCTCGACAACGCCGTCTCCATCCATCTGCTGGCGGACGGCGGCTATGGCAAGGTCGGGCTGGACGGCGCCCAGGAGTGGGGGCACCGCTACAACAACAGCTACGACTCCCGCTGCGAATGCGACCCGGTCTGGGTCGCGGGCGACCGCTACCGGTCCCAGGCCACCTGGGGGTACTTCGACGCCGACTTCTGGAAGCTCCGCGAGGTCGGGGTCCGCTACAACTTCACCCAGGCGATGGCGAATCGCATCGGGGCGGATCGCGCATCGCTGTCCTTCTCGGGCCGCGAACTGTGGACCATCTGGCAGCGCCAGAAGGAGGTGGGGAACTTCCTCGGCACGCAGGCGGGGAATCCCGGTCTCCCGGTTCTCGACCCCGAAATGGGTACGTCCGACTTCGGGAGCGCGAACCACAGGCTCATGGCGCCGCTTACCAGCATGCACCTCGAAATGCGGGTCACCTTCTGAGTTTCCGGGAACGAATACTGTCGGAGGATGGATGCATATGAACAGCTTTCTTGAATACGCGCGCACAGCGCATCGGACGCGGCGCACCCTCGCCGTGCTGGTGACCGGCTTCTCGCTTGCGGTGCTGGGCGCCTGCGGCGACGTGCTGGAGGTCGATCTTCCCGCCCAGCTCACGGACGAGGCGCTGGTGGATCCGGCCGGGGCCCAGACCCAGGTCAACACGATCATCACCCACTTCCAGAACACCTACAACGACTACGTATGGGAGATTCACGGCCGCGAGGACGGCGGTGAGGTCTATCTATGCAGCGGTGGGACCGACTGCGGACACTTCCAGTACAACTACGAATTCCGGTTCCTCGACTTCATGACCGCGCGCAGCTTCGCCGCCGGACTGCACGACAAGCTCGAGAGCGAGTGGACCGCCGATCAGGTGTCCAACCGGGCCCGGTTTCTGGCGATCGCTTCCCTTTACGAGGGAGCCGTCTTCAACCTGATGGGCTCCACCATGTGCGAGATCTCCATCGACGGGGGATCGCTGATGACGCCCGCGGAGACGCTGGGCATGGCGGAGGACCGGCTCACGCGGGCCCTCGGCGAGATCGGGAGTTCCGGCGACTTCGAGATGCCCTTCGACATCGCCTCGAGCGCCCAGGCCATGGCGTATGGGCTGCGGGCACAGGCGCGCTGGATGGCCGGGGACGGCTCGGGCGCGCTGGCCGATGCCCAGCAGGTGCCGGAGGGCTTCGTCGCCTACGTCACCCGGGATGCGGGAGACCCGGTGCGACGCAACAAGCCCTACTACGCGGGCACGTTCATTCACTACGGCGAGCTGTACGACGTCATCGACTGGTGGGAGGGCCCGCCCA
The DNA here is from genome assembly GCA_012267435.1 of Gemmatimonadota bacterium. Lineage (GTDB taxonomy): Bacteria > Gemmatimonadota > Gemmatimonadetes > Longimicrobiales > Gaopeijiaceae > BD2-11. Next base: position 316 of record JAAXGM010000067.1, on the reverse strand, counting down.
ACCCCGTGACCGGCGCGCCGTGGCCGGATGTCATTCCCTTCACAGGCTACCTGAACCTGGGGATCCTGCCCGACGGGCGGGCGATCCGGGCGGACGGCATTCCGATCCGGACCGCGGGTGGCCACCGCATGATGGACGAGGACGCCGCCGTGCCCGACACGCGCGTGCGGCACATGCGGGCGGAGATCCAGGGGGTCGGGGTGGAGTCGTTCGTCAACGCCAAGTACGACGCCGAAGGCGCCGACATTCCTCTGGTCAACTGGAAGGAGATGGTGCTGATCCGCGCCGAGGTCGAGGGCGGTCAGAGGGCGATCGA
>JAAXGM010000006.1:130602-162945 GCA_012267435.1 Gemmatimonadota bacterium | reverse complement strand
GGTGTCCACGACGAGCTGCCCTTCGTGCTCGCGGACGATCTCGTGCGAGATCGACAGCCCGAGGCCGGTGCCCTGGATGCCGGATTTGGTGGTGAAGAAGGGGTCGAAGATCTTGCGCACGACGCTCTGGGGTATGCCGGTGCCGTTGTCCCGCACCTTGACGCACACGGTGTCGCCGCGCCCTTCGGTGGACACGAACAGGGTGGGGGAGTACCCGCGGCCTTCCGCCTTGCCGCGCATCTGGATGGCCTGACAGGCGTTGGTTACGATGTTCAGGATGACCCGGCTGAGGTCGCGGGCGATCCCGTCGACGCGGCCCGTATCGGGATCCAGTTCCCGGTTGATGGTCACGTTGAAGGTGGCGTCGGTGCCGCGCATCCCGTGATACGCGAGCTTGGTGTATTCCTCCACCAGCAGGTTGACGTCGATGGATTCGATCTGGCCGGCCTCGTCACGGGAGTGGGCCAGCATGCCGTCAACGATCCGGTTCGCCCGGTCGCCGTGCTCCTTGACCTTGGAGATGTTGAGCTGGAGGTCGCCTAGGATTTCATCCACGATTTCGCTCAACTCCTCATCCCCCGCCGCGGCGGGCGGCGCGGCGCCGTCACCATTGCCGCTCTCGGCTTCGAGCCCCAGCTCCTCCCGCAACTCGTCGATCAACTCCACCGATAGCGCCGCGAAGTTGTTGACGAAGTTGAGCGGGTTGCGGATCTCGTGCGCCACGCCCGCCGTCAGGGCGCCGAGTGACGCCAGCTTCTCCTGGGTGATGACCTGTTCCTGCGTGCGCCGCAGCTCGTCGAGCGTGCTCTCAAGCTCCGCGTTCTTGTCCTGGACCTCGGTGGCGAGCGCCTCCACCAGGTTCAGACGCTGCACTTCGATGGCGTGCTGGCGAAAGACCTCGAGGGCGCCCGCCATGTCGGTGACCTCGTCGTTGCCGGCAATCTCCAGCTTCGCCTCCAGTTCGCCCCGCGACATGCGGCGCATTACGTCGGAGAGGTGGCGCAAACGGACCAGGAGGCGTTCACCGAAGAATTTCCAGCCTCCGAAGACGGCCGCCAGCACGGCCAGGACGTTGACCGCGAGAATCGTCCACCAGCCGATCTGCAGCAGGGCGGCCGACCGGTCCGCCGCCTCCTGGGTCGAGATCTCCGCGTTCTCCACCAATGGCTGAACGAGCGCGAGCAGGTCGTTGGTGGTCGCCTCGTTCAGGGCCAGGTACTCCTCGGACTCGGCCAGCTCGGCCAGCTCGAGGGTGCGAATCGTAAAGATCCCATTGGCCGCCGAATACAAGCCGCCCAGAGCCTGGGAGGAAGGCCTGAGCAGCGCCATGGTCGCGGGTTGCAGGTCGTCGAGGGCATTCTCCAAGTCGCCCATCGCCGCCGTCACCCGTTCCCGGTTGGTCTGGAGCAGGCCGGGATCGTCCTGGGTGAGCGCACGCTGGATGAGCACGGAAACCTCGTTCTGGGTCGCTTGATAGTTGAGCAGTCCCCGGAGCTGGTCCAGCTCGGCTGGGGCGTTTCTGGCGGAAACGGGCGCGGGCTGGTCGGTGAGTTCCCGCAAACCGGTTGCCATGAAGAATTCCTGATCGTCGATCTCGGCGACCAGCAGGAGTTCGGCTCCCAGCGTCACCTCCCGCACCTCGCGTTCAAGGTCGCCCACCCGAGCCCGGTAATCCATCCGCCGAGACACCGATTCGCGGATGAGATCGATGCTCTCGACCAAGGTCGACGCCAGCCGGACCACGGAATCCTGTAGTGCTCCCTCGAGCCCGGCGCCCGTCATCTGCCCCATGCGGGTGCGCAGGAATTCCTCTTCCCGCGCCACGTCGAGGTCGACCAGCTCCAGGTCTTCCGGCGTATCGGCCGCGATCAGCCTGGGCGAGGCACGCACCAGTTCCGAACTGCTGCGCGCCACATCGAAGGCGGCGATCATCCCCGGCATATAGGTGCCGGTGACGTTCCGCTGGCTCGCGTTGACGATCGTCATGAGACCCAGCGCCAGCAGGCTCGCCACCAGGGTCAGGGACACGCTCCCGCCCAGCCCCACCCAAATCTGGCTCGCGATCCCGAAGCGGTTCCCCGTGGCTGCGCGGACCCTGTCGCCCCAGCCGGAGGGCAGCTTGGCCAGAACCCACTCGAAGGTGGAATGAATTCTGGAATCCATACCCTCCTGAACCGGAGGAGTCATCGCGACAGTCGCTCCATGGCCCGGAAACGGCCAGCCTGGATCCGGGTCAGAAACACGCGGTCCGAGCCTTGGTTGTCGCGCACGCCGTACTCGACCTCGAACCCGCCCAGATCGATGGGCCCTGCTTCCCGTAGCGTCTCGAGGAAGCTCTCCCGGGTCGGTTCCGGACCCGTCCGGTCCAGCCCTTCGACGATCAGGAGTCCGGCCAGGTAGCCCTCGAGCGAGACGAAGCCGGGACTCGCATCCGGGTCCACCACTTCCAGCGCCTGGTGATAGCGGGCCACCACGGGAACGGAGGTGTCCTGGGGGAAGGGGACGACCTGCGTGACCACGACACCCTCGCCCGCCGTCCCCAGTTCGTTGAGCAACGCGTTGCTGCCCACGAACGAGATGTTCACGAAGATGGCGTTCACGCCGATGCGGCGCGCCCACTTGATGAACGTGGCCGCGGGCTGATAGGCGCCGATGATGATCACGGCCTGGGGGCTGCCCTCCCGGATATCGAGAAGAGCCCGTTTCACCGCGGTGGTGTTGCGGACGTACGCTCCCTCGGCCACCAGCACCATGTCGCGCCTTCCCAAGGCTCGGCGCATGCCGGTCAGCCCGGCGTTGCCGTAGTTGTCGTCCTGGTACAGGACCGCGAAACGCGTAAAGCCGAGGTCCGTGGTGAGACGCTCGACCATCTCCTCGGTTTCCTGGTAGTAGGATGCGCGCAGGTTGACCACGAAGTCGCGGTTCTCGCGCAGGAATTCCGCGCCGGTGAACGGCCCGATGTAGGGGACGCCCGCGGCGCTCGCGACCGGTTCCGCCGCGGTGGAGGTGGGGGTTCCCACCGCGCCCACCAGTCCGAACACTCCCTCCGCGATGAGCGCGTGGGTGTTGTCGGAAGCGGCTTCGGGTTCGTATCCGTCGTCACGCGAACGGAGTCGCAGCATCCGTCCCCGAACACCCCCAAGCCGGTTGGCTTCCTCGAACGCGGCGAGAATCCCGAGCCTCATGTTGGATCCGAGCTCGCTCGTCGGGCCCGTGAAGGCGGCCGATTGCCCGAACACGATCGAATCCGCGAAGACGCCCTCCGCTTCCGACTGGGCTGCCAGCGTCGAGCCCGGCGGAGAGCCGACCATGATCGCCAGAAGGACTCCGATCGCGGCGTGGCGAGACGTCGAGGCATGGGTCGCCGGACCCGCTCCCCGGCCCCATGTCCCGCGTCTCATCAATTCCGCCCATATCGGAGCGCCAGGCAGGTCAGGTCGTCGGACTGGGGCGCCCCGCCCGCGTGCTCGTGGACGGCGTCGACCACCTGGCGCGTCATGTTCTCGGGGTCCGCGCCGGCCGCCTTCCTCAGAACGTCCAGCAGCGTGTCGTCTCCGAACTGGTTTCCAGCCTCGTCCATCGCTTCGGTCACTCCGTCCGTGTAGAAGAAGACGACGTCGCCCTCCTCCAGCTGTATCGAGTGTTGCCGATAGGGGAATTCGTCGATCACGCCGAGGACGATGCCGCTGTCCCCCGCCAGCCACGTCACCTCGCCCGAAGGCTTGACCAGACAGGGGAGGTTGTGGCCTCCGTTTACGTATTGCAGAAGTCCCGACGCAGGATCGAGCACAGCGTAGAACATTGTTACGAACATCGACTCCTTGTTCTGTTCGCAGAGTAGCTGGTTGACCTCGGTTATGCACTTTACGGGCTCCCGTTCACCAACGGCGGACCCCTTTACCAGGGTTCGGCTCACCATCATGAAGAGCGCGGCCGGCACCCCTTTGCCCGAAACGTCCGCGACCACCACCGCAAAGCCGTCATCCTCCACCGGGAAGAAGTCGTAAAAATCGCCGCCCACTTCCTTGGCCGGGGTCATCCATGCGTACACGCCGTATTGCGGATGCTCCGGGAAGACCTTGGGCAGGATCGAGTCCTGCATCTGCGCCGCCACCCCCAGCTCCTGGCGCAGGGCGACGAGCTCGTCGCGGGACCGAAGCGCCTCGCGCATCACCTGCAGGTGTCGGATCGTCTTGTCGATCGTGGTCTCGAGATCGTCGAAGTTGATCGGCTTGGTGAGGAAGTCGAACGCGCCGCGATTCATGGCGGTGCGGATGTTCTCCATGTCCCCGTACGCGGTGACGATCACGGCGCGCAGGTCCAGGTCCAGGGAGTCGATCTGGCTGAGCAGCGTCAGCCCGTCCATCTCCGGCATGTTGATGTCCGACAGGACCATGTCGATGTCGTCCTGCTCGTTCAGCTTCCTGAGCGCTTCAACGCCGTTGCAGGCGAACTCGAGCGCGATCTCGCGCCGACGCATCTTGCGACGGAACTTCTGCCTGAGGAGAAGCTCGAGATCCGGCTCGTCGTCCACCACGAGAATCTTCTTCATACGTCCTCCCGAAAGATCAGCGACTCCGATGCGTTCCGCATGGGCCGTGGTCCGGCCGGCGCGGGAGCTTGATCGGGCGTTGGCGTCGCCAAAACTACTCTTTGCGCGCCCGTTGGCAACAACGATCCGTCCTCATGCGGGCTCGGAAATCGTTGGGGATCGGATCCCGTTTCGCGTTGCCGGCGGGTGGCGCCGATGCCGGAGTATCGAGGATGCGCATTCGATCCTGCCGTGATAGGTTGTTGGGCTGGCAAATCCGGAAGCCGTCGGTGCCCGGACCACGTGGCGAGGAACCATGGCGCCGGGACAGGGGGAGAATGGCGTAGTCGTTGGAGCACGGCGGCGGATCGACGCATGGATGTCACGCTTGGGATTGATCTGGGGATGGACCGGCACGAGCCTCGAAGGGTCGTGGAGGTGTTTGAACGCTTCGCCACGGCGAACGGCGTAAGCGACCTCGTAGTGCAGAGGTTCTGTCTGGCGCTGGACGAAATCCTCACCAACGTCATCTCATACGGGTTCGAGAAAGTACCGAAGGAACCCAGGATCCGCGTGGACTTCGGGTTGGGAAACGGCGTGCTGGAAGTCCGCATAAGAGACAACGGCCGCTCCTTCAATCCGCTGGTCGACGCGCCACTCCCGGATTTGACGCTGCCCGTGGACGAGCGACCGATCGGCGGGCTCGGGATCCACCTTGCCAAGAACCTCGTTCACGACATATCCTATCGGCGCGAACAAAAACGAAACTGCCTGACCATCACACAGCCGCTGTAGTGCGCGACAGGGGACTCGAATCCGTGAAAGTCACAACCAGTCAGTCCGGGGACGCCGTCATCGCGGCCGTAAGCGGCCGCGTTGATTCGGTGAACGCGACCTCCTTCGAACAGGAGTTGAGCAAGGCCATCGAGGGCGGTTCCAGCCGTCTGGTCGTGGATTGCGGCGAACTGTCGTACATCAGCAGCGCCGGCCTGCGCATCCTGCTCCTCGCCGTCAAGAAGACCCGTGCCCAGGGTGGAGGCGTGGCGTTGTGCCAGGTGCAGGACCACGTCCGGGAGGTGCTGGAGGTCAGCGGTTTCACGCGCATCATGACGGTCCGCGATACCGTCGAGCAGGCGATCGAGAGCTTCTGAAGGCATTACGGGAGCCGGATCGACGCGGCCACCCGCCCCTGTCGGGCGCCACTCGCCCCCGTATTCCCTATTGCCCAGCGCCTTTCTCGTCCAAGCGCGTCGGGAGGTGCTCGCTCTCCTTCCAGCGGGCGATGGTTCCCGCCGTCCTACCCTGTCGATTTCGGTTTTCTGGCTAAAAGTAGGTGAACGCCTGGACCTTCAGGGACCATTCGGTGCGGTCGAGCGAGGACCGGTAGACATCCAGGTTGGTGGAGATTCCGTTCTTCCCGAAGGCGTACAGCATGAAGCCGGGGGTGATCGTGAAGCCGGAGAAGTCCTCACCGTCGGCATCCGCGGTCCTGGCCCAACTCAGGCGCAGCAACGGTTCGATGGCCTCGAAGCGGGCGGTCTCCGGCAGCCGCGCATACCAGAGGCCCATCGCCTGAAACGCCGTGAACGGGGTGTCCTGGGCCACTTTCCAGTTCCGCCCCCGGATGGCCCCCAGCAGCAGGTGACCTCCGTCGCGCCATGTCCCCGCCTCGAACTCAAGCCCGTAGGCCGGGGTCCAGGCCGATCCGTGGTCGAAATGGGTTTCGTCGAATGAGGCGTAGACCGCGAAACGGCTTTCTTCGGCTAGGTCGAAGGACAGCTGCGTGGTGGTTGACTTCCAGTTGTTGACATCCCGGTTGTCGATGCCTTCCCCGTTCGTAAGCGTCACGCGGTAGCTTGCGCGGCTACCGAGGCGTCCCGTCATCAGCAACCCGGGCTCGTACCCGTTCAGGCCAAGCCGGAAGGCCAGGTTGCCGAAGGAACAGACACCACCTATTCCCGGGCAGTCGTCGACGCCCGAGACCCTCGCGTCGCGTTCGATGAGTGGCAGGTCCGAGTTGGGAACCAGCCAGAAGTACGAGATGCCGCGCTTGAACTGACCCATGTTGAGGACGAAGGACTCCGAGAAGCTCAACGTGAGCCATGCGTCCAGCACCGTTCCTCCGCGCAGCGCCTCGAACTGGAGCCGACCGCTGACGAAATCGTTGTAGCGCCCGTCCAGGGTGATCCAGGCGCGCCGCATGGAGAACGTCGAGACGGCACCCTCGGCGCTCGGCGCCTCGTACTGCGCGTGCACGCGTGCATCGAACGAAACACTGGAGCCACCATAGGACCGGAAGGGCGGGTCCTGGGCCTGGACTGCGGAAGAGCAGAACGCCATGGCGGCGAGCAGGATGCCTCCGACCGCCGCCCTCGCGGACGCCTTCGAATCGTCCCGCCGCCTCAGCCTGCCCTTGCCGGCATTGACGCCCGGGTGCGGGTCGGAATTGGGATTCCCCGCCGCTTCAGCCGTGATCATCGTCTCTTGGTGCGCCGGCATGGTGGTTTCCTGGGAGGTGGTGTCGCGGTTGTCGTGTGGTGCGGTACCCTCGGCCGTGCGGTGTCGCCCGGCGCCGCCCATGGTCCGATTCGGCGGTATTCTCGCCTTCTAGAATAGGCCGATCACCCTTCCTGTGTCAGGATCCAGGTCCACATCGTAGAAGGAGGGACGGGTCGGCAGTCCGGGCATGGTGCGCATCCGACCCACCAGCGGATACAGGAACCCGGCGCCCACGGAGGCGCGCACGTCGCGGATCGGCAGCGTATATCCTCGTGGCACCCCCTTGCGGCGCGGGTCGTGGCTGATGCTCAGATGGGTCTTCGCCATGCAGATCGGCAGGTTGGAGAAGCCCTGTCGGGTGAAGAGATCGATGCGCTCTCCGGCCAGCGGCGCGAACTTCACCCCGTCCGCTCCATATACCTCGCGCGCGATGATGTCGATCTTCTCCCGAACCGGTAGGTCGAGCGGATAGAGAAAGCGGAAATCCGAGGGGTGCTCGGTAGCTCGCACCACGGCCCGGCCCAGCGCGACCGCCCCCGCGCCGCCGTGGGCCCAGTGCTTCGAGACCACGGCGTCCACGGCTCCGGCGGCGCGCGCCGCCCGAATCACCAGGTCCACCTCGGCATCCGTGTCGGTGGCGAAGTGGTTCACGGCCACCACCACCGGAACGCCGAACTTGCGTGCCGTGTGGATGTGGTGCTCCATGTTGGCGATTCCCCGGGAGAGCAGCTCCAGGTTCTCTTCGGTGTACGCGCGGTCGAGTGGTCGGCCCGCCACCACGGGAGGTCCTCCGCCGTGGGTCTTCAGGGCCCGGATGGTGGCCACCAGCACCACCGTGTCGGGTACCAGCCCGGAGTGGCGGCACTTGATGTTGAAGAACTTCTCCATGCCGATATCGGCCCCGAATCCCGATTCGGTGATGACGAAGTCACTCAGCTTGAGCGCGATGCGGTCGGCGATGATGGAACTGTTTCCGTGCGCGATGTTGGCGAACGGTCCGGCATGGACGAAGACCGGAGTACCCTCGAGCGTCTGCATCAACGTGGGCCGAACGGCGTCGCGCATCAGGACGGCGAGCGCCCCCGCGGCGCCGATGTCCTCCGCAGTCACGGGTTCGCCGTCGCCCGTCGCCCCCACCACCATGGCTCCGAGCCGCCGGCGCATGTCCGCCAGATCGGTGGTCAGGGCGAGAATCGCCATGATCTCGCTGGCCACCGTGATGTCGAATCCGGTGGTGCGGGTGAATCCGAACTCATCGGGACCCTGACCGACCGTGATCTCCCGGAGCATGCGATCGTTGGTGTCCATCACGCGGCGCCAGGTGATGGTGTCCGGATCGATTCCCAGGCGGACGAAGCGACTGCGCTCCTCCGGCGTCATCTGGTCCGGGTCGCTGGTGGCGATGCCGAGCTTCTCCTTGCGCACCCGCATGCCGCGGGCGAAGAAGCGCCGTCCGTTGCGGACCGGGAAGAGGCGCTCGAAGAGAAGCTCGTCGCTCTGACGGGACTCGTGCAGCATCCGTATGTCGATCGCCGCCGCCAGCAGGTTGTTGGCCGCGGTGATGGCGTGGATGTCCCCGGTGAGGTGCAGGTTGAAGTCCTCCATGGGGATGACCTGGCTGTAGCCACCGCCCGCCGCTCCCCCCTTGATGCCGAAGGTCGGACCCTGACTGGGCTGGCGGATGCACGCGATCGTCCGCTTCCCGAGGTGGGCGCCCATTGCCTGGGCGAGCCCCACCGTGGTTGTGGTCTTGCCCTCGCCCAGGGGCGTTGGAGTGATGGCCGTCACGTCGATGTACTTGCCGTCCGGCGCGGCGGAGAGCCGTTCAAGTACGGAAAGCCTCACCTTCGCCTTGTGGGATCCGTGCATCTCGAGCTCCTCGCTCCCGAGGCCGAGTTGCGCGGCGATCGAGGCGATGGAGGTGAGCGGGGCTTCCTGGGCGATCTCGATGTCGGAGGGAACGGGCGAACGAATCCGGAGCGACGTATCGCGGCCGTGATGGGTCATTGGCGGGGAGATTCCATGGTTTCGGGGCGCTGAGGTCGGATGCCGAGGGATTCGTCGCGCAACGGACTCGGCGTTCGCGGATGCGCCAGAAACATTCCCTCCGCGGGGTGATTTGGGAATAGGCGCGGGAAACGAGCCCGGCGGGAACGGTGATTCCTTGATTCGGTCCCGCGGGTGCGGGTACATTAATCGCCGTATCGGCGGCGCGTCCCCGCCACAATCCCCGGCCACCCGCCTTTCCGAGAGTCCCGCATGCGACTATTCATCGCGCTGAATCTGTCCGATGGCGCGAAGGAAGGCGTGTACGACGCGGCTCGGCCCCTCAGGGAGGCCGGTCTGCCGGTGCGGTGGCTGGATCCCGACACGTATCATCTTACCCTCAAGTTCCTGGGCAATCCGCATCCGGACCTGACGCCCCGCGTGTCGGAGGTGGTCGACGAGGTCGGGGGCAAGAACCGGCCCTTTTCGATGGAGATCCGCGCCTTCGGCGCCTTTCCCACGATTCGCCGTCCAAGGGTGCTGTGGGCCGGGGTGGAGCCGGTCCTCGCCCTGCGCTGTCTGAAGCAGGATGTGGAGTGGGGGCTGGCCAGCCTGGGCTTCAACCGGGAGACGAGCGCCTTCCTTCCTCACATCACCGTGGGCCGCGCCCGGGCGGAGACCGGCGCCGGCGCCTTTCGCGGGCTGGACGCGCTGGTCGCCGACCTGGACTTCCGTCATCACATCGACGTGACCTCGGTGGAACTCATGCGCAGTCACCTCTCCCGCGCCGGAGCCCGCTACAGCGTCGTATCCTCGGCGTCGCTCAGGACGGCGGAATCGGCGCATCCGAACGCCTGATGACCACGATTCGCGCGAGATGCCCGATACCCCGCTCCTGACTCCATGGCCAACATCCTCATCGTCGACGACGACGCCTCGGTCAGCGGCGCCCTGCGCCAGGTCTTCGAGTACGAGTCGCATCGCGTGATCATCGCGCCCAACGGCCCCGTCGGCCTCGAGCGACTCGTCGACGACAATCCCGATGTCGTCTTTCTCGACGTCAAGATGCCGGAGATGGACGGTCTGGAAGTCCTGTCGAGGATGAGAAAGCTGGACTCCCGCACCCCGGTGATCATGATCAGCGGCCACGGGAACATCGACACCGCCGTGGAGGCCACGCGCAGGGGTGCGTACGACTTCCTGGAGAAACCCCTCGACACGGCGCGCCTTTTCGTCACCCTGCGCAACGCTCTGGACATGCACGGGCTCAAGCGCAGCGTCGAATCGCTTCAGACCGAAGTGGAGAGCCGATACGAAATCGTCGGTTCCTCGCCCCAGATTCGTCAGATGCTGATGCGCATCGAGAAGGTGGCTCCGACTCGGGCGCGCGTGCTCATCACCGGCGAAAACGGCACGGGAAAGGAGCTGGTGGCCCGGGCGGTCCACAGGCTGTCGGACCGGCGCGACCGGCCTTTCGTCGAAGTGAACTGCGCCGCGATCCCCTCGGAACTCATCGAATCGGAGCTCTTCGGCCACATGAAGGGGTCGTTCACCGGGGCGGTGGCGGATCGAGCCGGGAAGTTCGAGCAGGCGGACGGCGGCACGCTCTTCCTGGACGAGATCGGAGACATGTCCTTCGCGGCCCAGGCGAAGGTGCTGCGGGTCCTGGAGCAGGGCGTCGTGGTCCGCGTGGGAGGCTCGCGGGCCTTGCAGGTGAACGTGCGCGTCATCGCGGCCACAAACAAGGACCTTGCCGAAGAGATCGAGAACGACCGGTTCCGCGAGGATCTCTACTATCGTCTCAACGTCGTTCCAATCGAGCTTCCCCCGCTCCGCGAGCGACGGTACGACATTCCCATGCTCGTGAAGCACTTCACCACGCTGATGGTGCGGACCGGACGCGCATCCCGAAAGCACTTCACGGACGGTGCCCTGAGCCGGCTCAAGGCAATGAACTGGCCGGGCAACGTGCGCGAACTGCGCAACGCCGTGGAGCGCTTCCTGATTCTCTCGGAGGGCGACGAGATCCGGACGAAGGACGTCCGTCTGCTCTCGGCGGGCAGCCCGGGCGTGGTCGTCCGGCAATTGCTGGCCGCTTCTTCCTTCGCCGACTTCAAGGACCGCGCGGAGCAGGCGTTCATCGAGCACAAGCTGCGGGAAAACGACTGGAATATCACCGAGACCGCCCGGTCGGTGGGCATGCCCCGCTCCAACCTCTACAAGAAGATCAACAAGTACGGGCTGGAGCGGGAGCCGTGAAGCCGGCGGCGGGACGGGCCCGGAAGCGCGGGGATCGTTGCGGACCGGTGACGGGGCGGAGGATGACGGGCGCGACTCCGAACCCTCGACGGAGGAGGTGTTGGTGAAGTCTCTGGCCCGGACGGCGTGGGAGTGGTGCCGGTCGGTTCTGATCGCATTCGTGCTCTTCCTGGGCATCAGGGCGTTTCTGGTGGAGGCCTTCAGGATTCCCACCGCCTCCATGGAAAACACCTTGCTGGTTGGAGACTTCCTGGTGGTCAACAAGGCGGTGTACGGCGCCGAGATTCCGTGGACGGCGCTGCACCTTCCCGCATTCGCGGAGCTCGAGCGTGGCGACGTCGTCGTGTTCACGCCTCCGCACGACCCCGGAAAGAACTATGTGAAGCGCGTGGTCGGGGTGCCGGGGGATGTGCTCGAGATGCGGGGCAAGGAGCTTTACCTCAACCAGGTGCGGCACGACGAGCCGTACGTCCGCCACATGGATCCGCGGCGTGACGAGTTTCATCCCGACATGGCGTGGCAGGCCGATTTCCTGGCCGGCGACCGCGACGTGGCCTCCTACCGGCCGACACGCGACAACTGGGGTCCGATCCGGGTTCCGACGGACAGCTACTTCGTCCTCGGGGACAACCGCGACAACAGCGAGGACTCACGCTACTGGGGATTTGTCGACAAGAAGTCGGTGCGTGGCCGACCTTGGTTCGTCTACTACTCCTTCGACCCGTCCTCCGATGAGGAGGCTGCGTGGATGAGGGACGTGCGCTGGAGCAGGATCGGGGGGATCGTCCGGTAACCGCAGGCAGACTGCCGGTTGACACCATGCGGCCTCTCTGATACCCTTGACTGCTTTGTTACCCTACTCCGTGGGGACTCGACACCAGGGCGAGACTCGGAAGAACGTCTCCCCGGCAAATCGCGGGTGAACCGTACGTGAAGACATATACGCCCAAGGCGTGCGACATCGAGCACCAGTGGTGGGTGGTGGATGCCGCGGAACAGCCGTTGGGGCGCTTGGCGGCGCGGATCGCACGCGTGCTGCGCGGCAAGCACAAGCCCATCTTCACGCCTCATCTGGACACCGGGGACAACGTGGTGGTGATCAACGCCGCCCGCGTGAAGCTCACCGGCAACAAGGCTGCGCAGAAGACCTACTTCCGTCATTCGGGCTACATGGGCGGCGAGCGCCATATTCCCTTCAAGACGATGCTGGAGCGGCATCCCGAGCGGGTGATCGAGCGTGCCGTGCGCGGCATGCTCCCGAAGGCGCGCCTGGGGCGACGACTCCGCCGCCGGCTCCGCGTCTACGCCGGAGCCGAGCATCCCCATCATGGCCAGCGTCCGCGCCCACTCACGTTCTGAGGTCACGGGTTCATTGCCATACGTACAACAGATCCAGGCCGTAGGCCGGCGCAAGAGCAGCGTTGCGCGCATCATATTGCGACCGGGGACCGGAAGGTGGTTGATCAACGGTCGGGAACTGGACGAGTATTTTCCGCGGCTGGTGCATCGCAAGCGCGCCACCGAACCGATGCAGGTCGTCGACGCCGATGCCCGCTTCGACGTCGTCGTCCGCGTACACGGGGGCGGGATGACCGGTCAGGCCGACGCCATCCGCCTGGGCGTTGCGCGAGCGCTGGTCGAGGAAGACGAAGACGCCATGGGCCCGCTTCGCCAAGGCGGGTTCCTCTCACGTGATCCGCGCAAGGTGGAGCGCAAGAAGCCCGGCCGTCCCAAGGCCCGCAAGCGCTTCCAGTTCAGCAAGCGATAAACCCGAGGACCGCCTGGAGACGCATGGAGCAGGTTTCTCTGAACCAGATGCTTGAGGCCGGGGTCCACTTCGGACACCAGACTCGCCGATGGAACCCCAAGATGCGCCGTTTCATCTTCACGGAGCGGAACGGCATCCATATCATCGACTTGCGCAAGACCTTCGATCGGCTGATCGCGGCCCAGAAGATCGTACGCCAATTGGTGCTCGCGGGCGAACGCCTCCTGTTCGTCTGCACCAAGCCGCAGTTGCGCGGAATCATTGAGGAGGACGCCGCCAGATCCCGCAGCCTGTTCGTGACCGAGCGCTGGCTGGGCGGCATGCTCACCAATTTTCAGACCATCCGTCGCCAGATCCGCCGCCTGAAGGAGCTGGAGCGGGGGCAGGAGGAGAACGCCTTCGAGTTCTACACCAAGAAGGAGCGTCTACTGCTCGAGCGCGAGCGGCTGAAGCTGGAGAAGTACTTTTCCGGGGTGAGGGACATGACCCGGCTCCCGGGCGCCATCTTCGTGGTCGACGCGCGCCGCGAGGCGATCGCGGTCAGGGAAGCCCACCGGCTCGGCATCCCGGTCATCGCCATCGCCGACACCAATGCCGATCCGGATTTCATCACCTACCCGATTCCGGGGAACGACGACGCGATACGCTCGGTCAGCCTGATCAGCCGCGCCATCGCCGAGGCGATCAGCCAGGCCCGCAAGGAGGTGCCGGAAGAGGAGCTTCGTCGGGTGGAGGATCTGGAGGCCACCACGTATTCGACCGAAACGGGCGAGAAGGCCGCCGCGGTGGAGGAGCATCCGCGCCGTCGAGCGCGCCGCCGGCCCCGTCCGGGCGTCATCGCGGGGCACCAGAAGGGCGGCGGTCCCGGAGATTCGCGGAAACGGGTCGGAAAGACCCGCGTTCTGGTCAGGAAGCCGGGGCGCGATGCGGCCGGATCGAGTTCCCGCGGAGGCCGGCCCGCGAAGCCGTCGACCACCCGGGACGCCGAACCGAAGCCGTCCCGGGTCAGGCGCGCGCCGCCCCGACCGGTGGCGTCCCGGACCAGCTGATCCTCCCGCCGGCGAAATGCCGGACAGGGACGTGCGGACGAGGGTCGCGGGAGGCATCCCACCGGGTCCCGCGCCCCGCCACCTCGTAACGACCACCAGGCGGATGGACTCCACATGACGATTCCCGCGAAGATGGTGAAGGCCCTGCGCGACCGTACCGGCGGGGGCATGATGGATTGCAAGCGCGCGCTCGAGGAAACCGGTGGGGATCTCGAGGCCGCGGTCGATCTCCTCCGCGCCAAGGGCGCGGCCAAGGTCTCCAGGCGAGCGGGCAGGGACACGAACCAGGGCACCATCGGCAGCTACGTCCACTTCGACCGAAGGGTGGGCGTCATCGTCGAGGTCAACTGCGAGACCGACTTCGTCGCCAACACGGACGACTTCCGGGCGCTGGCGAAGGACATCGCCCTCCACGTCGCCTCCCAGGACCCGATTGCCGTGCGCGCGGAGGACCTTCCGCGGGAGGTGGTCGAGCGCGAGAAGGCGATCTACCGGGAGCAGGTGCGCGCCCAGGGGAAGCCGGAACGCATTCGGGACATGATCGTCCAGGGCAAGCTGAAGGCCTTCTACAAGGATCGGGTGCTGCTGGAGCAGCCCTTCATCAAGGACACGGCCCGGACCATCGGCGAACTCGTGACCGAAGTGTCGGCGAAAACCGGCGAGAAGATCGAAATCGCCCGCTTTTCGAGGTTCGCGGTCGGGCAGCGCGGCTGACGGCGAACGCTCGCGGGACGATGAGCGGCTCGTCGGAATTCCGATATTCGCGGGTTCTTCTGAAGCTCTCCGGAGAGGCTCTCGCGGGAGAGGAGGGGTTCGGCATCTCTCCTCCGGTCGTGGACCGCCTCACCGACGAGATCGGGACGCTCGCCGAACTGGGCGTGGCCCTCGGAATCGTCATCGGGGGCGGCAACATCGTGCGTGGGGCGCTGGCCAGCCGTCAGGGCATGGACCGCGTCACGGCAGACTACATGGGCATGCTCGCCACCGTCATCAACGCGCTGGCGCTTCAGGACCTGCTCGAGCGCAAGGACGTCACGACACGCGTGCTGACGGCTTTTCGCATGGAAAAGCTGGCCGAACCCTACATCCGCCGCCGAGCGATTCGCCACTTGGAGAAGGGCAGGGTGGTCATCTTCGCCGGAGGCACGGGGAACCCGTATTTCTCCACCGACACCGCAGCCGCCCTCCGGGCGATCGAGATGGAAGCCGACGTGATCATCAAGGCCACGAAGGTGGCGGGCATCTTCACCGCCGATCCCCTTCTGGATCCAGCCGCGCAATTCATCCCGCGCATCGGCTTTCAGGAAGTGATCGCCCGGGAGCTCGGGGTCATGGATGCCCCGGCGGTGTCGCTCTGCAAGGACAACAAGCTGCCCATCATCGTACTCAATCTCGGCGAGAAGGGAGCGGTCGAGGCCGCCCTCAGGGGGGAGCCGATAGGCACGTTGGTATCCTGAAAGGGTATTTGCTCTCCGACTCAATGCCACACGCGCGCGGGAGGCTGTCGTGGAACTCATGGAGGAACTCACGGAGCGCATGGACGCCGCGCTCGATGCCGCCCGGCGCGAGTTCGCGACGGTTCGAACCGGTAAGGCGACCCCGGCTCTGCTGGACAGCGTCCGCGTCGACGCCTACGGGGCCAGCATGCCCCTTAACCAGCTCGCGACGGTGGTCGCGGCCGACGCGAGCCTGCTGGTGGTGCAACCGTATGACAAGTCGCTGGTCTCCTCCGTGGAGAGGGCGATCATGGCGGCCAACCTCGGCCTCAACCCCTCCAACGACGGCAACCTCATCCGCGTGCCGATTCCTCCGCTCACCGAGGAACGACGCCGGGAATACGTGCGCATCATCCACAAGATGTCGGAGAATGCCCGGGTCTCGATCCGCCACGCGCGGCGCGCGGGAAACGGTGAGGTGAAGCGTCGCATGAGGGAGCACGAGATCAGCGAGGACCAGGGTCACCAGATGATGAGCGGGATTCAGAAGCTCACCGACCGCTATGTGGCTTCGCTGGACGAGCTCATGAAGGCCAAGGAGGGAGAGGTCATGGCGATCTGACCATGAGGTCGACCATGCCGGCCCGGATTGACATGAGCGGTCCCATACCCCGTCACGTCGCCGTCATCATGGACGGCAACGGGCGCTGGGCCCGGCGGCGGGGTCTGCCCCGCAAGACCGGGCACGAGGCCGGAATGAGCGCCGTGCGCACGACCATCGAAGCCTCGGTCGACGCGGGCATCGAGATTCTCACTCTCTTTGCATTCTCCACCGACAACTGGAATCGTCCGTCGGAGGAGGTCTCCGCTCTTATGTCGCTCCTGAAGGCGTATGCCGAGCGGGAGTGCTCGGAGCTGGTGGAGAAGGGCGTCGAAGTACGTGTGCTCGGGACCCTGGCCCGCATGCGGCCTTCCGCGCGCGTGGCCGTGGAACGCATCATGCGGGAGACGGAGGGCGGAACGACGCTCAGGCTCAACCTGATGATCTCCTACAGCGGACGGGAAGACATCCTGACCGCGGTTCGTCGTCTGGCGGCGCGCGCCAGAGCCGGAGAACTGGAACCCGACGAGATCGACGAGGCGTGCCTGGAGCGGGCGCTGCTGACCAGCGGCATCCCCGATCCCGACCTTCTCATCAGGACTTCCGGAGAGTGCAGAATCTCCAACTTCATGCTGTGGCAGATTTCGTACTCGGAGATCCACATCACCCCCGTGCTGTGGCCGGATTTCTCCAAGGACGACTTCGTCGCGGCGGTTCTGGACTACCAGCGCCGCGATCGCCGCTTCGGCCGAGTCACTTCCGCCTGATGCCGATGACCGACATTTCGCGCCGCGCGGCGGTGGCGGTGGCCGCCCTGCTCGTCGTGCTTCCGGTCATCCATCGGGGCGGGTGGCTCATGGGCGCGCTTGTGGCGGCGCTGGCCATGCTGGGCACGCGAGAGTTCTGCCTGCTGGCTCGGCGGATGGATATTCGGCCCTTCACGCGAACGGCCATGGCCATCGCGGCGGCACTCGTCGTGGCGGCGACGGCGGAACCCTTTTTCACCGGTTTCGCCCCGCTGGCGCTGACGATCCTCATGGGGGCGACCATCGTGCTTCCTGTCGCCGCCGTGCGCGCGCGCGGCGTGGCGGAGAAGCCACTCGCATCCGTCTGTTCAACGCTCACGGCGGCCCTTTGTGTGGGAGGCGGACTCTGTTTCGCGGTGCTGCTGCGCCACCTGCCGGACGCGGGGGTCGCCGTGAGGGCCCCCGGCCCGCTCGAAGGCCCGTTGCTGCTGCTCTTCCCGTTGGCGGTCACATGGGTGGGAGACATCGCCGCCTACTTCGCGGGCGGCCTGTGGGGACATCGCCGCCTGTTTCCCGTCGTCAGCCCGGGCAAGACGCTCGAGGGCACCATTGCCGGGATTCTGGCCGCGGGAGCGACGGGCCTGTTCTTTGCGACGGCGGCCTCCGAGCCATTCGTCCTGCTGGGTGTCGGGCCGAGCTGGCTCGTCGGCATCGCGCTCCTGATCGGCGCGGGGGGACTGGCGGGCGACCTGGCCGTTTCGCTGCTCAAGCGCGAGGCCGGCGTCAAGGATACGGGGTCGATGCTTCCCGGCCACGGCGGAGTGCTCGACCGGCTCGATGCGGTGCTGGTGACGCTTCCCCTGGCGTACGCGGCGCTTCAGCTCGCCGCTTCGGTGTCACCGTGAGCCGGGCGGCGGTTCCTCGGACGCGGGGTGCCCGGACGTGATTCGGGTCGCGGTCCTGGGATCCACGGGGTCGGTCGGGCGCAGCGCGCTCGAGGTAATGAGCCGGCATCCAGAGCGCTTCCGCGTGGTTGCGCTGGCCGCCAACCGCTCGGTCGCCCTGCTTCGCGAGCAGGCGGCGCTCCATCGGCCTGGCCGGGTGGTGGTCGCCGATCCCGGCGCCGAGAGGCTCGACCTCCCCGGCGTGTCGTCCGCCTACGGCCGCGAGGCTCTGGTCGAGCTCGCGGGGAGCGGTAGTGCGGATGTGGTCATCAACGCCCTGGTGGGGGTGTCGGGCCTCGAGCCCACCCTCGCCGCGCTGGGAGCGGGCAAGCGCCTCGCGCTGGCCAACAAGGAGTCGCTGGTGGCGGGAGGCCGACTCGTCGACGAAACGGCGCGTTCGGGAGGCGGTGAGCTGGTGCCGGTCGACTCGGAACACAGCGCCATTCTCCAGTGCCTCGCCGGAAGCGACCCGGGGGACCTGGCCCGCATCGTGCTGACCGCGTCGGGCGGTCCCTTTCGTCGTTGGGACGCGTCCCGAATGAACGACATCACGCCCGCCGACGCGCTGCGCCACCCCACTTGGAACATGGGTTCGAAGATCACCATCGACTCGGCCACGCTCGCGAACAAGGCGTTGGAGGTCATCGAGGCGCATTTCCTGTATCGGATGCGCTATGATCGCATCGACGTGGTCGTTCATCCGCAATCGATCATCCATTCCTTCGTGGAGTTCACGGACGGATCGGTCGTTGCGCAACTCGGCCTTCCCACCATGGAACTGCCCATCCTGTACGCGCTGACCCACCCGGAGCGGATCGACGACGTCCGGCTGCGGACCTTCCGGCCGTCGCGCCTGTCGGACCTGACGTTCGAGGAACTGGACCATGCCCGCTTCCCCCTGTTCGAACTGGGTGTGCGGGCGGGGCGCGCCGGTGGCTGGGCGCCGACGGTGTTCAACGCGGCCAACGAGGTGGCGGTGCACGCGTTTCTGGAGGGCGCGCTTTCCTTCGGGGAGATGGCGGCGGTGGTGGGCGCGGCGCTGGAGCGAACTCCTCCGGGAGGGATCAGGTCGGTCGAGGACGTGCTCGGCGTGGACGCCGAGACCCGGCGCGTGACCCGGGAATCCATCGCGGCGGCGGTCGCGTAGTGGCGCGCGGTTCATGAACGGGCGCATACAGGGAGAAGGATGATGGCGTTGCTGGCGACAATCGTTGTCCTGGGCGTTCTGATCTTGGTTCACGAACTGGGTCACTTCTGGGCGGCCAAGGCCGTGGGCGTGAAGGTGCTGCGTTTCTCGATCGGGCTGGGACCGCGGGTTCTGGGCTTTCGGCGGGGCGACACCGAATACGTCATCTCGGCGATTCCGCTGGGCGGCTACGTCAAGATGAGCGGCATGGCCGACGAGGTCATTGACCAGGTGGAGGGCGGCGGTGCGGAGGTGCGGCGCCAGCCCGCTCCCACGGACTTCGACGGCAAGCCGGTGTGGGCGCGCGCGCTGGTGCTGTCGGCGGGCGTGATCATGAACATGATCTTCGCCTTCGCGGCGTACACGACGATCGCCGCGGGGTGGGGCACGGTGGTGGCCGGCGAAACCCGGATCGGCCACGTGGACATGGAACTCCTTCCTCCGGGCGCCGAGCCGCTGGCGGGGCTACCCGTCGGCGCGCGCGTCACGCGGGTGGGTGACCATGATGTGGATCACTGGGGGGATGTGCGGGAGGGATTCCTGACCGCGCCGGGCGAGACCATCACCGTGGAAACCGAATCCCCGCGCGTGACGGTTTCGGTGCCGACGCCTGGTGATCCTGTCGCGCGCGAGCGCCTGGCATTGGCCCTCGACTACTGGCTCGAGGCCGAAGTGGCGCATGTCGAGGCCGGGATGCCCGCGGCCCGCGCAGACCTGCAACCGGGAGATCGGGTGCTCGCGGTGGACGGCGTGGCTGTGGAGAACTGGGCGCGGTTCCGGCGGGAGATCATGCGCCGTCCCGGTCGCACGGTCGATCTTCGGGTGGCGCGCGACGGTGCCCTGATGGAGATCGCCGTTCGCCTCGCATCGCGTGAGGAGAGGGGGCCCGGCGGGGAGATCAGGACCGTGGGTCGGATCGGCGTCCTGCCCGCGGCGGCGGATCCCGTGTACGTGCCCGTTCCGCTGACCCGCGCGGCGGTAATCGGATATCGGGAAACCGTGGGCACCACCCGAATGATCCTCGCCTTCCTCGGCGATCTCGTCATCGGGAACGTGTCCCCGCGCACCGTCGGCAGCATCGTCACCATCGGAACGCTGTCGGGCCAGGCCGCGGAAGCGGGGCTCCAGACTTTCCTGGGCTTCATGGCCCTGTTCTCGGTGAATCTGGCGATCCTGAACCTGCTTCCCATTCCGATTCTGGACGGAGGGCATCTCGTCTTTCTCGGGATCGAGGCGGTCAGAGGCAGGGCGCTCAGCCTGGAACAGCGGTTGCGCTGGAGCAAGGTCGGCTTCCTGGTGATCATGGGGATCATGGTCTGGGCGCTCTCCAACGACATCCTGCGCGTGCTCGGGCTGTGACGCCAAACCGTCCCGGCGGTGGGACGCGGAGTCACGGCTTCAGAGAAACGACAGCTGCTCGGGACCGCGTTCCCGGCGCAGGGCATCGACGCACAGGATCTCCGTAGGCTCGTCCTGGCGGGCAACGCCGAGAAACCCCCGGTAGCCCGCCCCGGCGAGCGCCCGCGAGACGGTTTCGCGCGCCAGGTCGGGCGTGTTGCACTCCGCGGACAGGTGGGCCAGCAGTATGCCGGCCAAGCGGGGATGGAGGAGATCCAGGGCAAGACGGGCGGCCGCGCGGTTGGACAGGTGTCCGTGGCTGGAGGCGATGCGCGACTTGACTGTGGCGGGGTAGGAACTCCGGTGGAGAAGCGTCTCGTCGTGATTGGCTTCCAGGACCAGGAAGTCGCAGCCCGCGAGCGCGTGGCGCACGATCGCGGTGGACCGGCCCAGATCGGTCGCAAGCCCGACGCGGGCGCCGGATCCGGTGTCGACCAGGGCGATGGCCACCGGATCGGCCGCGTCGTGTACGGTCATGAACGGTTCCACGCGCAGGTCCTCGATGCCGAAGGCTCGCCCGGGCCGGTATTCCACAACCTGTTCCGAGCCGCGGAACAGGCGGCCGCACGCCTTGCGGGTGGCTTCGGTGAGGCAGACGGGGATGGCGTGACGGCGCGCCAGCACCCCGCTTCCGCGGGTGTGATCCCCATGTTCGTGCGTGAGGATGATGGCCGAGAGCTCACTCGCCTCGGTTCCGACCAGCCCCAGGCGGCGCTCGGTCTCGCGCGCGCTGAAGCCGGCGTCCACCAACACGGCCGCGCGCTCGGAACGAACCAGAATCGAGTTGCCCTTGCTGCCGCTGCCCAGCACGCAGATTTGCACGACCGCTCCGGAGCCGCCGGCTAGTCGGCGCCGGCCACGCTGAGCCAGGCGCGCTCGAGAACGGCCCGCATCTCCGGCGTAAGCCGCACGCCCCTGCGGCTCATCACGTGCGCCGCCGTGTCCAGAAAGCGGTCCAGCCTAAAGGGTGGCGCTTCGGGGGTCGCTCCCCATCGAAAGGGTGGGAGATGGCTCGTCGGGATTGCGGCGCCGAACAGGTTGCAGCCCGCCCCGATCACCGCGCCGGGGTTGAGGAGGGTTCCTATGCCCGTCTTGACGTGGTCGCCCACAAGACAGCCCATCTTGGTGAGGTGGGAGGGCACGGCGCCCTCGGCGGTGCGGACCTGTACATCGCGGTAGTCGTTGCGAAGGTCGCTGTTGGTGGTCATCGCGCCCAGGTTCACCCAGCGGCCCAGGCACGAGCGGCCCAGAAAGCCGTCGTGGGCCTTGTTGTCGTAGCCAAGCAGGACGCTTTTCTCGACGTCTCCCCGGATTCTGCATGCCGGACCGATGTAGGAGGCGCATACCCGGCCGCCGAGGATGGTCGAGGCGGGCCCCACATACAGCGGACCCTCCAGGCGGGCCGGTCCACACACACGCACGCTCTCGCCGAGGACGATCGGCCCCGGGCCCGTGTCCAGCAGCACGCCCGGATCGACGACGGCACCGGGGCCGAGGAGGAAGAGGCCATCTCCCAGGAGGTGGGCTCCGGGAGGGAGGAAGGACCGTGAGGGTGGGATCGGCGGCCCGTCTCCACCCGCCGCTCTCGCCTGACGCCCCCCGGCCCCGCTCGACGGTGCGGACGCGAGAGGGGTGAACATCCCGGTCTCGAGGTCTTCACGGAGCTGCGCGGGTGTCCGCGCCACCAGCTCCCAGACCTGCTCCAGCACGAATCCCTCCAGCTCCAGTCCGGCTTCCGTCCGGGGAGCGGCAGCGGGATCCGCGATGTCACGTGGGCGGGGAAGCGGGGCACCGGAAGGGAGGCTCCACCCGACCGTCGTGCCGTCGATGCACAGCTCGGCGGGGACCGGAGGCAGTTCCCGCGGGGGGCTCCGCACCACGGCCCGGCTGGACACCAGGATGCGGTGGGCACGCTCCCCCACGTCGGACGCCGCGAGTGCGCCGGGTCCTTCGTCCTCCCGGAAACCCGCGAGGCGGGCGTGTGCGAGATGACCGCCGTACGCCACGCCCCACGCGCGGACCGCCCGCTCCCAGAGCCGCAGCGCGCCAAGGACCAGCTCGGCCGCCGGACGAGTCAGGGCGAACGGTTCCCACCGCCGGGCGCGGGCGTCGTCGAACAGGTGGAGACGGGCGTTCACGTCCGTTGAGTGCGCGGCGACGAGGGCAGCCGTTCCACGAGGCGCTTGAGCTCGCGCGCGTGCTCGCGAGTTGTGACCATGGTCAGGTCTCTCGCTGCGACCACGACCATATCCCGCACCCCGAACAGCACCACCCGGCCGCCTTCGCTGTACACGATGTTGTCGTCGCTCTCGACACAGACCACGTCGCCGGCCCGCGTGTTGCCGCGCCGGTCGGGCGACCGCGTCCGGGCGAGTGCCTCCCAGCTGCCCACATCGTCCCAGTGAAAGGATGCCGGAAGCATGGCGCACGCCTGGCTGCGTTCCAGCAGAGCCTCGTCGACGCTCGCCGCCGGTGCGTGGCGAAAGAACCCGTCCACGTCCCCGGCCTCGAGTCGCGGAATCAGGGCGGCGATGTCGCGAGCGTGCGCGCGAAGTTCCTTCAGGAACACCGATGCCCGCCATACGAAGATACCCGTGTTCCACAGGAACCCCTGTCGAATGTATTCGGCGGCCAGTCGAGCGTCGGGTTTCTCGTGAAAGCGCAGCACGCGCCGGGGAAGCTCGCCCGACCCGTCGCGGGCGGGTCCGTCCATGGCGTCGCCAGCCTGCAGGTAGCCGTAGCCGGTGTCGGGACGATCCGGCTGTGCGCCCACGGTCAGCAGCACATCCCTGCGGGCCGCGATCCGCGCAGCGCGCGCGACCAGCGAACGGAACGCGCCAGCGGGGCGGACGACATGGTCCGAATGCAGGGAAACGATCACGGCGTCGGGATCGCGTCGCCATGCGCGCCAGGTCGCCCAGGTGAGCGCCGGGGCCGTGCTGCGCGGCCGCGACTCCCACAGGAAGCAACCGGGAGGCACCTCCGGCAGCGCGGAGGTCAGCGGTGACTCCAGGTGCCGTCCCGCGACGAGCCGCAACTGGCCGACCGGGACCAGTCCCAGTGCGCGCGCAACCGTGTCGGCCACGAGGGGGCGGCCCGAGACCAGGGGCAGGAACTGCTTGGGGCGAGCGGGCGTGCTGGCGGGCCAGAACCGGGAACCGGCGCCACCCGCGAGGATGACGACCCGGAGGTGGGGGTCGGCGGGGGTCAACGCCGCTCGCTGATGCGGGTTGGAATGCACGCGGAAACTTACCCGCGGCACAGTGTAAAATCAACGGAATTCACCGCTCCGGGGTTGACCCGCTGGAGCCGTCGGGGTAGTCTTGGCGCGCTCCGCGAGCAGGCTGTCGACTCGCCGGAGCCAGCCCCTCCTCCGTTGCCAAACACTTCGTCATGCGTACCCTCGGGATCATCCTCCTTCTCCCTTCGCTGATTGCCACCGCCGCGTGCGGAAGGGATCCTTTCGCGCTCGAGTGGATCGCCTCCGCCGATACGGTGCGCCTGTACGCAATCTCCCGTCCCGAGGCGAACCTCGAAACCGGCTTCGACTTCGGCGCCCGGCGCACGGTTCGCATCGAAGCTCCCGCCACCACCTCGTCCTGGGATCTGGCCGTGGAAGTCGAAGGCGGCCGGGCCGTCTTCCTGACCCCCGGATTCTTCGGCGTCCACTCGGACGCGGCGCTGGTGGAGCTGCCCGACGAGAACTTCGACGACATCGAGGAAGCCCCCGAGGACGATGACGCCTACATCGAGGGCCAGGCGGTACCGGTGAACCTCGAGAGCTTGTACGTGGTGCGCACGCGGCGCTTGCGCTCCAACTACGGACAGCTCTGCAACCACTACGCGAAGATGGTTCCCCTGGACGTGGACCCTGTGGAACGCACCGTGGTTTTCGTGTTCGACACCAACGGGATCTGCAACAGCCGCAAGATGCAGCCGGACATCTTCCCCTGAACCCCCTCTTGCCTCAAACCCTTCCTAGGCCATGCTCGACCTGCGGATGATTCGGGCGCAGCCGGATCTGGTTCGCGCCGGGCTGGCGCGGCGCGGCATCCCCGGCGGGGCCGCCCGGGTCGAACATCTCCTCGCCCTCGACGAGCGGCGCCGCTCCGCGATCGGAGAGGCCGATGAGTTCAGGGCGCGTCGCAACGCCGTTTCCCGCCGCATCGGGGAAATGAGAAGGAAGGGCGAATCGGCGGACGGACTGATCGCCGAAATGCGCAAGGTAGGCGGCCGCATCGACGCGCTGAGCGAAGTGGTCGAGGATGCCGAGACGGACATCCGCAATACCCTGCTGGAGATGCCCAACCTGCCGCTGCCCGAAGTACCGGATGGTGGCGAAGAGGCCAATGCGCTTGTCCGTGAATGGGGGACGAAGCGGAGCTTCGGTTTCGAGCCGAAACCACATTGGGAGTTGGGGGAAAACCTGGGACTCCTCGACCTCGCTCGCGGGGCCAGGATATCTGGTTCTGGATTTCCGGTTCTGACGGGCCGCGGCGCGCGCATGCAGAGGGAGCTGATCGGCTACATGCTCGATCTGCATGTCCGCGAGCACGGCTACACCGAGATGCGCGTCCCCTACATGGTCACGCGCGAGAGCCTCACCGCCACCGGCCATCTCCCGAAGTTCGAGGAGGATGCATACGTCACGACCCTGGACGATCTCTGGCTGATCCCCACTTCCGAGGTGCCCCTCACCAACATGCACCGGGGCGAGATCCTCTCCGCGGACGAACTGCCTCTTCGCTACACCGCCTACTCGCCCTGCTTCCGGCGCGAAGCCGGCTCGGCGGGCGCGGACACCCGCGGCCTGCTGCGCGTTCACCAGTTCGACAAGGTGGANNGCGTCTGGGGCTTCCCTATCGCGTTCTCAGCCTCGCCACGGGCGATCTGGGCTTCTGGTCGGCCATGACCTACGATCTGGAGGTCTGGGCCCCGGGCGTGCGCCGCTGGCTGGAGGTGTCGAGCGTCAGCACCACCACCGACTACCAGGCACGACGCGCGAACCTGCGGTATCGACCCCATCCCGGCCGAAAGCCGGAATTCGTGCACACGTTGAACGGTTCGGCGCTCGCTCTGCCGCGGCTGCTCGTGGCCTTGCTGGAGACCGGCCAGGAAGAGGACGGGAGCGTGACCTTGCCGGAGCCGCTGGCCGAGCGACTCGGCGGCGGTCGCCTGCTGCCCTGAGGGAGGCGACGGGGGGTGTCGCCGAAGCGCTGGTACGTTGGGTTGGCGGCGCTCTTCGTGGTCCTGGCCGGGTGGTATCTGCTCTACACACAGCAGATCGTGCGCGCGCTGCGGGCCGACAGCGAGATCTTCACGCGCATCTACGCCGAAGTCATGGAGGGCCTGACCGATCCCGGGGAGGGCAGTTCCATCCAGGCCCTCAGGAGGCTTCAGCTGCTGATCACGGAGTCGGGCGTGCCGTTCGTGATGACCGGACCCGGCGATACCGTGCTGGCCGTCGAGAACCTTCCCTTCGAAGTGGATCTCGAAACCGCGGACGGGCAGGAGCGAGCGCGCGGCTACATCAACACCCTGGATCAGCGCAATCCTCCGGTCGGGGATCCCGAGGTGCAGCAAATCCACTACGGCCCACCCCCGATTCTGACGCGCCTGCGCTGGATTCCATGGCTACAGGCGGGAGGACTGGCGCTCGTCGTGCTCATGCTGGCGGGACTGGCGCGATACCAGCGCAGGGTGGCCGGAGAACGCGCCTGGACGGTCATGGCGCGCGAACTCGCGCACCAGCTGGGCACACCCATCTCGTCGTTGCACGGCTGGGTCGAAGTGCTCAAGCTGCCCGCGTCCGAGCGGCCCGGGGAGCTCTCCGAGCGCGAGATCCTGCACGAACTCGACGATGACGTAGAGCGCCTCGAGCGTGTCACGCGCCGATTCGAGCTGATCGGCCGCGAGCCCGCCCTGGGCCAGGTCGACCTGACCCGGGTGCTGGCGGAGTTGGAAGGCTATTTCCGTACCCGCCTTCCCAGCCTCGCTTCGGCAGTGGAGCTGGCAATGGATGTTCCCTCCGATCTGCCCGCGGTCAGGGGACACCATGTCCTGCTCAGCTGGGCTCTCGAGAACGTGCTCAAGAATTCCCTCGACGCCCTGGCCGGGCGCGGCGGCAGGATCTCGATCACATGCTCGGAGTCGGGGGCGGGATGGGTGGATGTGCGCATCGCGGATTCGGGTCCCGGAATCGATCCCGCCGTCCGCGACGACATCTTCGAACCCGGCGTGACCACCAAGTCGAGCGGCTGGGGCGTGGGGCTCACGCTGGCGCGCCGCATCGTGCAAGGGGTCCACCGCGGAAAGCTCGAGCTGGTGTCCGAGTGGGAGCCGGGCGCCACCTTCAACATCCGACTTCCGTCCGAGGCCTGATGCGGTGGATCACCTAGAGGGACTGAACCCCCAGCAGCGGGCCGCCGTGCTCCACTTCGAGGGGCCCCTCCTGGTGCTCGCCGGCGCGGGAACCGGAAAAACCCGGGCGCTCACCTGCCGGATCGCCCACCTGGTGCGCGAGCACGGCGTGCCGCCGCATCGCATCCTCGCGGTCACCTTCACCAACAAGGCGGCGGGCGAGATGCGGGAGCGTGTCGCCAACTACCTGGGGGAGGAGCCGCGGGGGATGTGGCTCGGCACCTTTCACGCGCTGGGCGCGCGTCTTCTGCGCATCCACGGAGGCGAGGTCGGCCGGGCGGCCCCGTTCACCATCTTCGATGCCGAGCAGAGCCTGAACCAGGTCAAGCGGGCTCAGAAGGCCGTCCGCGTCAACCCGGAGCGATGGAATCCGCGATCTCTGCAGGGTGTCATCAGCTCCGCCAAGAACGTGCTCATCGGCCCGCAGCGGTTTCACGACGAGCACGCGGACGGCGCCGACCCGCTGGCGGCCGTCGCGGCGCTCGTGTATCCCGAGTACCAGGCCGCGCTCGCGCGCCAGAACGCCTTCGACTTCGACGACCTGTTGATGAAGCCGGTGGAGCTGCTGGAGTCCTGTCCCGATATCCTGTACCGGTATTCCGACCGCTTCGCCTTCCTGCTGGTGGACGAATACCAGGACACCAATCATGCCCAGTTCCGGCTTCTGGACCTGCTGGCCCGCGCGCACGGCAACCTCATGGTGGTGGGCGACGACGATCAGAGCATCTATGGATGGCGGGGGGCCGACATCCGCAACATCCTCCATTTCGAGTCGGTCTTCCCCAGCGCCCGCGTCGTCCGGCTGGAGCGCAACTACCGGTCCACGGGACACATCCTCCACGCGGCCAATGCCGCGATCTCCCACAACGTGGCCCGCAAGGCGAAAACGCTGCGTACGCGCCGCCCGGAGGGCGAACTGTTGAGCGTTCTGCACACCGCGACCGAGACCGATGAGGCTCGCTGCATTGCCGATGAAACGGAGTCGCTGATGCGGACCAAAGGATGGCCGTATGGGAGTTTCGCCGTTCTCTACCGCACCAACGCCCAGTCGCGCGCGCTCGAGGAAGAGCTGATGCGGCGCTTCATCCCCTACCAGATCGTCGGAGGGGTGCGCTTCTACGAGAGGCGCGAGATCCGCGACGTACTGGCCTATCTGCGGCTCATTTCGAATCCCCGGGACGAAGAAGCCTTCAACCGCGTCGTCAACTATCCGAAACGGGGAATCGGCACGGTGTCGCGCAGCCGACTGAGGGTCTGGGCGCGAGAACGCGGGATGTCGCTGCTCGAGGTTGCGGCGGAGGCCCATGCGGTGGCGGGCGTCCGGCCGTCCACTGCCCGCATGCTCGGGCGCTTCGCGCGCGTAATCGGTGGCTGGCGCTCCCTCGCCCGGGAACGCAATGCGGGAGAGGTCACGGAGGCGGTGATCACCGGGCTGGACCTGCGCGAGCGACTGCGCGAGGAGGGGCCGGAGGGCGAAGACAGAGCCGCGAACGTGACGGAACTGATCGCCGCCGCCTTCCGCTTCGACCCCTCGGAGCACGATCTCGGAGAAGAGGAGGAGGTCGCGGGGGCCAGCGAGCTCGACCTGTTCCTTCAACACACCGCACTGGTCACGGGCATCGACGCGCACGACAGTGGGGCCGACGCGGTCACCCTCATGACGCTCCACAGCGCAAAGGGGCTCGAGTTTCCCTGCGTCTTTCTGGCCGGGATGGAGGAGGGACTGTTTCCGCTGTCGCGAGCACTGGAGCTGCCCGAGGAGCTAGAGGAGGAACGACGACTCTTCTATGTGGGCATCACGCGGGCCGAGGAGAAGCTCTATCTCGGCTACGCGGCGCGAAGATGGCGGGCGGGCGAGGGGACGATCTCGAGGCCATCGTCGTTCCTCCGTACGATTCCAGACGGGTTGGTTGAATACCGGCGCTCGTCGCGGCTGCGGGCGTCCCGCCGCCGGTATCGCGGTAGAGGTGGGTACCGGGAGAGCAGGCATGGTCGCGAATCCCTGGACCGGAAGCAGGCGTATCGGGACCCGGATCCGGCCGGATACGACGATCTGAACCAGGACGCGCCCCGCTACCGGCGGGGCGAGCGCGTGGTTCACGGGACCTTCGGCCTCGGATCGATCATGGAGGTCTCGGGTTTCGGTCCGGACCTCAGGGTGACGGTGGATTTCGATGACGCGGGGAGAAAGAAACTGGTAGCCCGCTTCGCGGGTCTTGAAAGGGCGTTCGAGTGAGCGGGCCGCATGAGCCGGAGCCAGGCGTGACCGTAACCATTCAGGAAATACACCGGATTGCGGCGCTCGCTCGCGTCCGCCTCGAACAGGGGGAAGCGAAACGCATGGCGCGCGAAATGAGCTCGATCCTGGAGCACATGGCGTTGTTGGGCGGGGTCGCGCGGGAGCCCGCTCCAACGTCTGGAGTCCCGCGGAACGAGAGCTCCGCGCGGTCCCGCGGGGAAACCTCGGACGGGACGGGCCTTCCGGCGGAAGAAGGTGAGAGGATGCCGGATCCGCTCAAGCGACCGCTCTCGCGTATCGCTCCCGACTGGCGGGATGGGTTCTTCGTGGTGCCCCGGCTTCCGGGTGTGGCGGGCGCACCCGGCAAACGGGATGGCTCGCCGTGAAGGCGAATGCGAGCGGGGTGGCGGCGCGGGCCGCGGAGGTCCGGAGCGGGAGACTTGCTTCGGGCTCGATGGTTGCGAAGGCACTGGAGGCGCACAGGGCGTGGGAACAGGGCGCGGCACCGCTCAATGCCTTCATCGCCCTGGATCCGCACGCGGATCGACAACGCGGTCCAAGCGACGGACCGCTCGCGGGGATTCCGGTCGCGGTCAAGGACAACCTGGTCACCGCCGATTTCCCCACCACCTGCGGCTCCCGAATCCTGGAGGGCTTCCGTTCCCCGTACGAAGCCACCGTGGTCCGCCGGCTTCGGAGGGCTGGGGCCGTCGTCGTCGGCAAGACCAACATGGACGAGTTCGCCATGGGGTCGTCGACCGAGAACTCCGCCTTTGGCCCCACGCGCAACCCCTGGCACCCGGAACGGGTCCCCGGGGGAAGCTCCGGCGGTTCGGCGGCGGCGGTGGCCGCGGGCATCGTGCCGGTCGCGGTGGGCTCGGACACCGGCGGTTCGGTTCGCCAGCCGGCGTCGTTCTGCGGGGTGGTGGGCATCAAGCCCACCTACGGACGGGTGAGCCGCTACGGGCTGGTCGCCTTCGCCTCCTCTCTCGACCAGGTGGGCGCCCTCGGCCGCACCGTGCGCGACGCGGCGACCCTGCTCGAAGTCCTGAGCGGCCACGACCCGCGCGACGCCACTTCGGTCAACCGCCCCGTGCCCCCTCTGACGGCGGCCTGCGAACGGGGGGTGCGCGGGCTGGTCGTCGGCGTTCCGCGCGAGTACTTTCCCCCCAGGCTGGATCCGGTGGTGCGCCGACTGGCGGAGCGCGCCCTCGGTGCGCTGGAGGGAGCGGGCGCCGAGTTGCGGGACGTGTCCCTGCCGCACACCCGATACGCCATTCCCGCCTACTATATCATCGCGCCCGCCGAGGCCTCCTCCAATCTGGCCCGCTACGACGGCGTCCGCTTCGGGCGCCGATGCCGGGAGGCGGATTCCACCGGGCGACTGTACCAGCTGTCCCGCTCCGAGGGATTCGGCACCGAGGTCAAGCGGCGCATCCTGCTCGGCACCTACGCGCTCTCGGCGGGCTACTACGACGCGTATTACGGCCGGGCGCAGGAAGCCCGGACCGTCATCACCCAGGATTTCGAGCGGGCGTTCCGTGATGGGGTGGACATGCTCTTCACCCCGACCTCGCCGACCCCTGCCTTCAAGCTGGGAGAGCGCATCCACGATCCCTACCAGATGTATCTGTCCGACGTCTTCACCGTGACCGCCAACCTGGCCGGGATACCCGCGATGTCCGTTCCGATCGGGCTGGCGGAGGGGCTTCCCGTGGGGGGACAGCTCATGGCCGCGCACTGGCGGGAGGACACGCTGCTGACCGCGGCCGCAACTCTCGAGGCCGAACTGGGGATGGTGGGACCTTCTCCGGTGCCGTCCGGCGCAACCGCGACATGACGAGTTCGCCGCTGGAAGCCGTGATCGGCCTTGAGGTCCACGTGCAGCTCGATACCGGCCGCAAACTGTTCTGCGCGGATTCAACCGCATTCGGAGCACCGCCCAACACCGCGGTGTGTCCGGTCTGCCTGGGGCTGCCCGGCGCGCTCCCGGCGCTCGATCCGGGAGCCGTCGATCTTGCGCTCCGGGCCGCGCTCGCGCTGGACTGCACCATCCACCCCACCTCCGTCTTCGCCCGCAAGAACTATTTCTATCCCGACCTGCCCAAGGGATATCAGATCTCCCAGTTCGAACGCCCCCTGGCCACTCGGGGAGCCGTGGAACTGGACAGCGGCCGGACGGTGCGGATCCGACGGGTGCACATGGAGGAAGACGCCGGGAAGTCGCTTCACGACCGCTTCGCCTCCGCGACCGCCATCGACCTGAACCGAACCGGCACCCCGCTGATCGAGATCGTTTCGGAGCCGGACCTGCGTTCTCCCCGGGAAGCACGTTCCTACCTGCGGTTCCTCAAGCGACTGATGGAGTACCTGGAGATATCCGATTGCAACATGGAAGAAGGAAGCCTGCGCGTGGACGCGAACGTGTCCCTGCGCGAAAAGGGAAGCGAGCGCCTCGAGGCCAGCACCGAGGTCAAGAACCTCAACAGCTTCTCGGCGGTGGAAAAGGCGCTGGGCGTCGAGATCAAACGTCAGACCCGGATCCGCGCCGAGGGCGGCGCCGTGACCCGCCAGACCCTGCTCTGGGATGCCGCGGGAGCTGACGTGCGGGTGATGCGGGACAAGGAGGACAGCCAGGACTACCGGTATTTCCCCGATCCCGACCTGCCGCCTCTCGTCCTCTCGGCCACGCGCGTCACGTCGCTGCGGTCCGGGCTGGGCGAGCTGCCGCGGGCGAAGCGCGAGCGCTTTCGGCGTCAGTACGATTTGCCCGCTTACGACGCGGACGTGCTTACTTCGTCCCGGGCACTCGCGGACTACTACGAAGCGGTTGTCGCGTGCGGGAGGCAACCCAAGACCGTGTCCAACTGGGTGATGGGGTCGGTGCTCGAGGCCGTGAAACGAGGAATCGGCAACCTTTCCTCACCGGGGCTGGCACCCGGACGACTCGCCGAACTGCTCGCGATGGTGGACGAAGGGACGCTGTCGGCGACGGCCGCCAAGACCGTCCTCGCCGCCATGGCGCGCACCGGCAACCCGCCCGAAGCCATCGTGCAACGGGAAGGCCTCACGCAGGTTCGTGAAGACCAGGTGCTGGAGCGGTGGGTCGCGGACGCCGTGGAGGCGCATCCCGAGGAAGTCGTCCGCTATCGCGAGGGGGAGACGCGACTCTTCGGGTTTCTGATGGGCCGGGTCATGCGTGCCTCCGGGCGAAAGGCGGACCCGCGCCGCGTGAACCAGCTGCTGCGCGCCGCCTTGGACGCCGATGGCGACTGAAATCG
>JAAXGM010000006.1:127209-130473 GCA_012267435.1 Gemmatimonadota bacterium | reverse complement strand
TGCGTCGAAGCCTGCCTCAGCCCGTCGGACAGCGCCCGCACGGAACCCGTGAGGTGCCGGGCTTCGTCGCGCAGCGAGCGGGTGATGGCGTCCACGTTGTCCGCGACGCCGGCGGCCCGTTCGAGCACCGGCCGGCTCTGTTGCTCCAGCCGGCGCGCGGTTTCGGTGAGCCGGCGCCCGTGCCTGTCCAGCCGCCTCAGGAAGGCGAGCAACGCCACGGCACCGACGGAGGCCAGCACCACAAGGACCGGAAGGCCCCACTCGCTGACATTCGCGATCCCCGAGGGCGCGACCATGACCAGAACCGTGTCGCGCGCCGATTCCTGCCCCGACATCCCGGCGGATGCCGCGGCCGATATCGTCCAAACCGTTGCAATCATCGCATGATCGGGAACGGCAATGAAGCCGGAAAAAGTGGCGAGGCTTCGTCGGATAGCGCCTTACCCATGGGTGCATCTGACATATTTACAATAACTTGTAGAATCATTTCTTCTCCGATGGTAGCGCATGCGCGGCTCGCGCTGCAAGAAATGCCATGCAGGTCCTGATCCCGCTGGCCGGCGTCTCGGCGACGTGGTATGTTGGCGCGGCCCTGCGACCAGGGACCGGACACCCGACCGACCGTCAAGGTCCCGGCGCTGGCCGGGCTCCTGTCGGTTCCACTTAGTCTACCCTTTCAACACGTCATGGCATACTTCCTTGTCGAAGGCGGCCACTCCCTCAGCGGGACCATACGGCCGGCAGGAAACAAGAACGCGGCTCTTCCCGCGCTCGCGGCGACGCTCCTGGCCACAGAGCCGGTCACCCTGGAAAACGTTCCCCGCATCAAGGATGTGGAGGCGTTGGCCGCGATCCTTCGGGCCCTGGGCGCGGAAGTGTCCTGGGAGGGGCCCAACGTGGTCACCGTGGATGCCGGGCAGGTCGGCGACGTCCGTCCCCCGCACGCGCTGGCGGAGCGCATTCGGGCCTCGATTCTGCTTGCGGGCCCGTTGCTGGCGCGCTTCGGACGCGTCCTGCTTCCTCCTCCCGGAGGTGACGTGATCGGCCGGCGTCGCCTGGACACCCACTTCATGGCGCTTGCGGCGCTGGGGGGAAAGACGCGGCTGGGAAGGGAGTTCGAGATCCACGCGTCCAGACTGGAGGGCGCGTCGATGTTCCTGGACGAGCCTTCGGTAACCGGCACCGAGAACGCCGTGATGGCGGCCACGCTCGCCCGCGGCCGAACCCGGATTCGAAACGCGGCGGCCGAGCCGCACGTTCAGGACTTGTGCCACCTGCTGAATGCGATGGGTGCGCGCATCCGCGGCATCGGCACCCATGTCCTCGATATCGAGGGCGTCGGAGAGCTGGGCGGAGCCAGATACCGGATCGGCGCCGACCACATCGAAATCGGTTCCTTCATCGGCCTCGCGGCGGTGACGCGAAGCAACCTGGTCATCGAGGATGTCCCGATCGAGCATCTGGATTCGACGTTGCTGGGGTTCCGTCGTCTTGGCGTCGAATGCGAACCTGATGACGGGTCGCTGCTCGTCCGGGGTGATCGCGAGCTCAACATTCGGCCGGACGCCTTCGGCCACGTTCCAAAGATCGACGACGGGCCCTGGCCGGCGTTTCCCGCCGACCTCACGTCGATCGCGCTGGTCACGGCCACGCAGTGCCACGGCACCGTGCTGGTTTACGAGAAGATGTTCGAGTCACGCATGTTCTTCACCGACAAGCTGGTGTCCATGGGGGCACAGATCATCCTCTGCGATCCGCATCGGGCGGTCGTGGTCGGCCCCGCGCAGTTGCGGGGAGGACGCCTCGAGAGCCCCGACATTCGCGCGGGCATGGCGATCCTGCTGGCCGCTCTGGCTGCCAGGGGAACCAGCGAGATCCGCAACATCGCTCAGATCGAACGCGGCTATCAACAGATCGACGAACGTCTGCGCGGACTCGGAGCGCACATCGAGAGAGTGGGTTAGGCACCGGCGTTGAACGCGAGGGCGCGGGACCCGGCCGACAGAAGACGCCAGAGGCGGGGAGGCACGCCGTGAGGGAAGAGGGAACCGACGGAGAGCGTCGCGGGAGAAGGGGGATTCGCGAAGGGTTGAGCCAGGGGCTCGGTTTTATTTCGGCGCTCAAGGACGCCATTGAGGAAACCCTGGCCGAGACCCGCGAGCAGGGCGGACCGAACGCCGAAGCGGCGCGCGATGCGCTGAAGGGCGCGTTCTCCCGGGCGCAGGCCGCGGCCGAGACCGCCCGCGAGCGTCTGGACTTCGTGACCCGTCGGGAAATGGACGAGCTGCGGGAGGCGGTAGAGCGTCTCGCCGCGAGGATCGAGCGCCTGGAGCGCGAAGACCCGAGCGAGTGACCGGGGACGCGCCCGGTTGGAGCCGCGCGTCCGGCTCCGAAGCCTTGAACGGGGGTGGACAAACCCTTATTGTTCAGGGTCCGGGCGGGTCGTCGGCCGACGACCTTGAGAGTGGGGAGCCAGTGGCCCCCGCTTTTTTTTACCCGGCAAGCCGGGCGGCACCGCGTGGGCGGGCCACCCCTGACATGATCCCGATTGTACGGGACGGGCGGACGGACCCGCGCGTTTCCGCAGGGCGAAACGGAGTCGATGATAGCGAACTCGGGCCAGATAGTCGCGGCATTCCGGGACATGGCCGCCACCAAGAATCTGTCCTTGGACGAACTCAACGAGTTGATCCAGGACGGCATCATGGCCGGCCTCGCCCGCATCCATGGGCCCAACGTGCGCGCGGAGATCGACGTCGACGACATGAGCGGAGCGATCGATATCGTGGTCCTCAAGCGTGTCGTAGACCAGGTCGAGGACGGTTCCGCCGAGATTTCCCTGGAGGAAGCCCGCTGGGACGACGAGGCCTTCGAGGTCGGAGACCTCATGGAAATCCCCATGGACTTCTCCGAGTTCGGGCGCAACGCGGTGATGGCGACCAAGCAGCGCATCGTCCAGCGTATTCGCGAAAACGAGCGCGACCGGATTCGCGAGGAGTTCGCGGACCGGGTCGGTGAGTTGCTCTCGGGTGACGTGCAGCAGATCGAGCGGGGAAAAGTGGTGGTGATGCTGAACCTCGCCAAGGACGCGGACGCCATCATCCCCTGGAAGGAGCAGAATCCCCGGGAGCGTTTCCGGCAAGGTGATCCGATTCGCGCGGTGTTGAAGAAGATCGAGGAGTCTCCCAAGGGGCCCCGGCTCATTCTGTCGCGCGCGGACCCCGTCTTCGTCGAATCCCTTTTCAGGCTAGAGGTGCCGGAGAT